>JAQGMV010000433.1 GCA_028292225.1 Betaproteobacteria bacterium | reverse complement strand
CCGAAATCGGTGAACACCTTCTTCATGTCGGGCGTCGCGATCGCTTTGTGGATCTCGCTGTTCAGCCGGTCGATGACGGGCTTGGGCGTCTTGGACGGCGCGAAGATGCCCCACCAGAGCGTCGCTTCGTAGCCCGGGACTCCGGATTCGGAGACCGTCGGCAGCTCGGGCGCGAAGCTCGTGCGCTTCGATCCGGTCACGCCGAGGGCGCGCAGGCGTCCCGACTTCATCTGCGCCGCGACCGAAGGGAGGCTGACGATGAGAACCTGGACGTTGCCGGCCATGAGGTCGGTGACCGCGGGCCCCATTCCCTTGTGAGGGATGTGAACGAGGTCGATCTTCGCTGCGCCTTTGAACACTTCCATCGCCATGTGGTTGATGCTGCCCACGCCCGACGAGGTGTAGTTGAGCTGGCCGGGCCTCGAGCGCGCGATCGCGACGAGCTCCTTCACGTTCTTCGCCGGCAGCGACGGATGCACGACCAGCGCCATCGGCCCGTTGCCGATCTTGGTCACGCCGGTCAGGTCGTTCACCGGATCGAAAGGCTGTTTGGGCGCGATTGCGACGCCTGCGGCGAACGACGTCGTCGTGATGTACAGGGTATGCCCGTCGGGCGTCGATTTCGCGCAGAGGTCCGCGGCGATCAGCTGGTTCGCGCCCGGACGGTTGTCGACGACGATCTGCTGGCCGAGCGCGGGGCTGATGCGCGGCCCGATCGCGCGGGCGAAGATGTCGTTGCTGCCGCCGGGCGGCGCGCCGACGAGGATGCGGATGGGTTTGGTGGGGAAGGTCTGTGCGGCTGCGAGCGGGGCCGCGCAGGAGAGCGCTGCCGTGGTTATTGCCAGTGCGGTGCGGTTGATTACAAGGTTCACTTCTTTCTCCTCGCTACCCTGTTTATTCGATGCCGATCGCGATGCCCTTCTCCAGCAACTCATCCACATCCGCATCGCTGTAACCGAGCTCCGTCAGTATCGAGCGCGTGTGCTCGCCCATCTTCGGCGGCTGCAGGCGCACGCCGGGCGTGTGGCCGCTCATCTCGAGCGGAATGCCGGGAATCTTCGCGCGGGTGCCGGTGGGCAACACGATATCGAGCATGCGCCCCGCATGGTTCAGATGCGGGTCGTCGAAAAGATCGCCGGGTTTGGCGAGCGGACCGAAAGGAATCTTCAGGCGCTCGAGCTTTTCCACCAGCACTTCGTAGCTGAGCGCGTGGAATTTGGCGGTGACGATCGGCCGTATGCGCTCGCGCTGCTGCGCACGCTGCGGGTTGGTCTTGAGGCTCGGGTCGGCAAGCAGGTCTCCGAGGCCGAACTCGTTGCAGAACGCGCGCCAGTGATTGTCGCTGGTGATGGCGATGAATACCGTGCGCTCGTCAGCGGTCTGGAAAGGCTGGTAGACCGCCCACGAGCCTTCCTTTTCCGGCATGGGCGGCGGCGCCTTGCCGGTCAGCGCCTGCTGCCCCATGTGCTGCGCGACGAGGAAAGCGGTCGATTCGAAGAGCGCGCTCTTGACGAGCTGGCCGCGCCCGGTGCGGCTGCGCTCGCGCAGCGCCGCCATGATCCCGAGCGCGCCGAACATCCCGCCCATGATGTCGACGACCGACGCGCCCGCGCGCAACGGCCTGCCGGTCGGCCCCGTCATGTACGCGAGGCCGCCCATGAACTGCACCACTTCGTCGAGCGCAGGACGTTCCTCATAAGGGCCGCTAAGGAAACCTTTGAGGCTGCAGTACACGAGGCCGGGGTTCACTTTGGACAAGGCCTCGTAACCGAGCCCGAGCCGGTCCATCGTGCCGTGGGCGAAGTTCTCAACCAGCGCGTCGCTGCGCGTGACGAGCTTCAACAGCAGCGTACGACCCGCGTCGCTCTTCAGATCGACCGAGAAGCTGCGCTTGTTGCGGTTGAACACGGGAAAGAGCGCCGAACCGAAGCCCACGTTCGCGCGTGTGCGATCGCCTTCGGGCGGCTCGACCTTGATCACATCGGCGCCGAGGTCGGCGAGCACCATCGTGCACGACGGCCCCATCACCGTGTGGCCGAGCTCGAGTATGCGTATGCCTTCGAGCGGCAGCGGCTGCTCGCCTTTTGAAACGTCTTCCATCACGATCCTTCCATGGTGTTGAACGAACGT
The DNA here is from genome assembly GCA_028292225.1 of Betaproteobacteria bacterium. Lineage (GTDB taxonomy): Bacteria > Pseudomonadota > Gammaproteobacteria > Burkholderiales > SG8-41 > JAQGMV01. The sequence continues at coordinate 1,056 of JAQGMV010000433.1, read as the reverse complement.
GATTCGTTCAATACGATCCGTCCAGGGGGATGCACGAACGTGGTTCGCTCATCACGAGCCTTCTACCGTAATTCCTGCCTGTTTGATCACTCTCGCCCACTTGGTCACTTCCGCCTGGAGGAATGTGGCGAACTGTTGCGGCGTGCTCGGCGTGATCTCTCCGCCTTCGGACAGCAGCTTTTCCTGCACTGCCGGCTGGACGAGAATCTTCGCGAACTCGGTGTTGAGCGTCGTCACGATCGCCGGCGAGACTTTGGCCGGCGCGAGCATGCCGTGCCACGACGTGGTCTCGAACCCGGGAATCCCGGATTCGGCCACGGTCGGCACGTCCGGCATCATCCGCGCGCGCGTGAGACCCGTCGTCGCGATCGGCTTGATCTTGCCTTCACGCGTCATCTGCGCGGCAGAGGCGAGCGAGGTGTTGAGCAGCGTGATGCGTCCCGCGCGTAGATCGATCAGCGCGGGCGACGCGCCTTTGTACGGCACGTGGGTGATGTCCACGCCCGCGCTCATGTTGAACAGTGCGCCGCTGATGTGGCCGGCGCTGCCGACACCCGCTGAGCCGTAAGTGAGGCCTCCCGGGTTCTTTTTCGCCGCGGCGATGACGTCCCTGACCGACGCGATCGGAGAGCCCGCGACGACGACGTAGACCTGCGGCGCTTTCATGAGCAGCGTGATCGGCGCGTAGTCGCGGATCGGGTCGTAGGCGTTCTTCGGGCGCAGCGCCGGGCCGATCGCCAGGTTGTTGGTCTGGCCCATCCAGATCGTGTAGCCGTCGGAGGGCGCTTTTGCCGCGAGCTCGGCGCCGAGCGCACCGCCCGCGCCGGGGCGGTTGTCGATCACCACCTGCTGGCCGAGCGCTTCGGCGAGCCTGGGCCCGAGCACGCGCGAATAGATGTCGGTGCTGCCGCCCGGGGGGAACGGAACGATCCAGCGGACAGGGCGCGCCGGATAGCTCTGCGCGTGCGATGCGGGCGTGGCGACGCCTGCGGCGACACCGCCCAGCAGCACGCCAGCAGCGATGCGTGTTGCGCGCGAACCTGCGGGCATCACCAA
>JAQGMV010000419.1 GCA_028292225.1 Betaproteobacteria bacterium | reverse complement strand
GGCCGCGCTATCGTCGCGCGCTCACTGCGCCTGGATATTGCCGCGGCGGATGACCTCGCCCCACTTCACGCGCTCCGCCCGCACGTATCTGTCGAACTCGGCGCTGGTGTCGCCGATGAGGCGGGCGCCATCGCCCTCGAGCCGGGCTTTGACGTCCGGCATGCGCAGGATCTCGACGATCGCGGCGTTCAGGGCTGCGATCACGCGCGGCGGCGTACCCGCCGGCACGAACACACCGTTCCAGGTCTGCATTTCATAACCGCGCACGCCGGCTTCCGAGATCGTCGGCGTGCCGGGCAGCGTGGTCGATCGCTGCGCGGAAGTGACGGCGAGCGCCCTGAGCTGTTTCGACCTGACCAGCGGGATGGCCGAGAGCATGCTGTCGAAGAAGACGTCGACCCGGCCCGCGACCGTATCGATCTCCGCCGGAACCGCGCCTTTGTAAGGCACATGGGCCATAGATGCGCCGGACATCGATCTGAAGAGCTCCGCGGCGAGGTGATTGGGGCTGCCGATGCCGGCGGACGCGTAGTTCAACCTGCCCGGTGCCGCTTTCGCTGAATCGACCAGCATTTGCACCGTCTGCAAAGGAGAACCGGCCGCAGTGACGAGCACGAGCGGCTGGGTGAGCGTCATGGTCACCGGTGCGAAAGCGCGATCGGTGTCGTACGGCAATGATTTGTACAGGTGCGGGTTGAAGGCGTGGGTTCCCACATGCCCGAGCAATAACGTGTGCCCGTCGGCGCTCGCATGCGCGACGATGTCCGACGCCGCGATTCCGCCCGCGCTCGGGCGGTTGTCGACGATGACGTTCACTCCCCACCGTTCGGTCAGCTTCTGCGAAATGATGCGGGCCTGGATGTCCGAGCTACCGCCCGGCGCGAACGGCACCACGAAACGAACGGGCTTGGTCGGGTAACCCGGCTGCGCATCCGCGGCGACCGCGGCCGCCGACAGCGTCAGGATTGATGCAACAACGATGTATTTCAACACGACTGATCACCTTCGAAATGTTTGTACTGCTGTGCGCACCCTCGACATGGGCGGGAACCTGAATTCATCTGGATCCGGACAGCATCCGGCAAAGGAAGCCCGAACGGCCGCTCTTTCGCGTACTGCCAGGTGGAAGTCGGGAACGGGGCCGTAGTCAGCTCAGACAGACCGGACGGCACGCGTGCGGGAGGCCTACTACGACGGCGGATGCGTCGCCGGATGGCCGGCGCGAGCGCGTTGCGCGCTGATGATCGGATAAGGGGAGGACATGCGAGTCGTCATTATAAGCGCGCCGCGCGCCGTCGCCGCCTCTCGACGCCGCTTATCCGAGCGCGGGGCTCTGGATCAAGCCGGCGCGAGGCTGCGGGCGCCTTCGAGAAACTGGCGCACAAAAGGCGTCGCCGGTGCAGCGAGAAGCTCGGCCGGCGTGGCGACCTGCTCGATCCGTCCCTGATTCATGACGACCACGCGGTCGGCGATTTCCAGGGCCTCGTCCTGATCGTGGGTGACGAAAACGCTCGTCACCCGAACGTCATGATGCAGCGCGCGCAGCCACACCCGCAGCTCCTTGCGGACCTGGGCATCGAGCGCGCCGAACGGCTCGTCGAGCAGCAGGACCCGCGGATCGACCGCGAGCGCGCGCGCGAGCGCGACCCGCTGGCGCTGGCCGCCCGAGAGCTGGTTCGGATAACGCTCGCCGTAGTTTGCGAGCTGGACCAGGAGCAGCAGCTCTTCGACCCGGCGCTTTATACCGGCATCCGCAGGCCGGTTGCGGCGCGGCCTCACGCGCAGACCGAACGCGATGTTCTCGAAGACCGTGAGGTGGCGAAACAGCGCGTAATGCTGGAACACGAATCCGACATTGCGCTCCCCGACGGGAACGTCGGTCATATCGGAGCCGTGCAGCAGGATGCGGCCGCTGTCGGCGTGCTCGAGCCCCGCCACGATGCGCAGCAGCGTGGTCTTGCCTGAGCCGGACGGGCCGAGCAGCGCGACCAGCTCCCCGCTTCCGACCTCGAGGTCGACGGCGTCGACCGCGGCATGCGCGCCGAAGCGTCGGGTGATCTTGTCGATTGCGATGCTCATCGTGCGGATACCTCGTGGGTGCGCGCTTCGACGATGGTTTTGACGACGAGCGTCACCAGCGCCAGAAGTGCGAGCAGCGAAGCGACCGCAAAGGCCGCGACGAAGTTGTATTCGTTGTAGAGGATCTCGACCTGGAGCGGCATGGTGTTGGTCTCGCCGCGGATGTGGCCTGATACGACCGACACCGCGCCGAACTCGCCCATCGCCCGCGCGTTGCAGAGGATCGCGCCGTAGACCAGGCCCCATTTGATGTTGGGCAGCGTGACACGCCGGAACGTCTGCCAGCCCGACGCGCCGAGGACGAGCGCCGCCTCCTCCTCGTCCTTGCCCTGGCTTTCCATGAGCGGAATCAGCTCGCGCGCGACGAAAGGCACGGTCACGAATATCGTCGCGAGCGCGAGTCCCGGCAGCGCGAAGATGACCTTGATGCCGTGCGCGGAGAGCCACGGCCCCAGCCATCCCTGGAGCCCGAACATGAGCACGTAGATCAAACCCGCGATCACCGGCGACACGGCAAAAGGCAGATCGATGAGGCTCACCAGCAGGCTCTTGCCGCGAAACTCGAACTTGGCGATCGCCCACGCGGCCGCGACCCCGAACACGAGGTTGAGCGGCACCGCGATCAGGGCGAGGATAAGCGTGAGCCTGACCGCGGCAAGCGCGTCGGGCTCGCTGAGCGACGCCAGATAGAATTCGGCGCCCTTCCTGAAGGCCTCGTAGAACACCGCAACGAGAGGCGTCAACACGACCAGCGCGAAGTACGCGACCGCGCTTGCGATCAGCAGCCGCCGGACGAGCGGCGGCGCGCCTCGCGTCCGAGGGCGGCGCGCCGGGGGCGCGTACGCCTCGCTGACCAGCCAGCCGCCGGCACGCAGCGGCTCGGCCATCAGCTCGATCGTGGTCATGTCGGCGGTCAGTCCTGCCGGGTGTAGCGTCTTCGATTCCATGACTGGAGCGCGTTGATTGCGAGGATGAGGCTGAACGAGACGAGCAGCATGACCGTCGCGACAGCCGCTGCGCCGGTGTAGTCGTACTGCTCGAGCTTGGTGACGATGATGAGCGGTGTGATCTCCGACACCATCGGCATGTTGCCCGCGATGAAGATCACCGAGCCGTACTCGCCGATCGCGCGCGCGAAGGCGAGGGTGAATCCGGTGGTCAGCGCCGGGAGCAGCACCGGGAATATCACTCGGCTGAAGACCTGCCACGGAGTCGCCCCGAGCGTGGCGGCCGCCTCCTCGAGCTCGCGCTCGAGGTCTTCGAGCACCGGCTGCACCGTGCGCACGACGAAAGGCAGCCCGATGAAGACCAGCGCGATCAGCACGCCGACCGGCGTATACGCGACCTTGATGCCGAGCGGCTCGAGATAACGCCCTATCCAGCCGTTGTTCGAGTACAGGGCAGTCAGCGCGATGCCAGCGACCGCAGTCGGCAGCGCGAACGGGAGATCGACGAGCGCGTCGACGATGCGCCTGCCCGGAAAGCGGTAGCGCGTCAGCACCCACGCAAGCAGCAGTCCGAAGACGGTGTTGATCGCAGCCGCGATGAACGAGGCCCCGAAGCTCAGCCGGTACGACGCCATCAGACGCGGCGCCGTGACGACGTCCCAGAATTGCTGCACGGTCAGCGCGGCACTGCGGATGACGAGTGCACACAGCGGCAGGAGCACGATCGCGCCCAGGTATACGAGCGTGAACCCGAGCGCGAGATTGAAACCCGGCAGTACGCCGCGCCGTCGGCGGGGATGTGAGCTCATCGGAGCGCGCTTATTTTCCCGGCTGATAGATCTGATCGAACACGCCGCCGTCGGCGAAATGCGTCTTCTGCGCTTTCGTCCATCCGCCGAAGATCTGGTCGATCGTGAAGAGGTTCACCCTGGGAAACTGCTTCGCGTACTTCGCGGACGCTTTCTGCGACCGCGGCCGATAGAAGTTGCGCCCTGCGATGTCCTGCCCCTCTTCCGAATAGAGGAAGTCGAGATACGCCTGAGCGACTTTGCGCGTGCCGCGCTTGTCGACGACACGATCGACGATCGCGACCGAAGGCTCCGCGAGTATGCTCACTGAAGGCACCACGATCTCGAACTTGCCCGGGCCGAACTCCTTCAGCGCGAGAAACGCATCGTTTTCCCACGCGACCAGCACGTCGCCCTGACCGCGCTCTGCGAAGGTCGTGGTCGAGCCGCGCGCTCCCGAATCAAGGACGGGCACGTTGCGGAAGAGCGAGGCCACGAAACCTTTCGCCTTTGCTTCGTCGTTGCCGAATTTCTTCAGCGCGTAACCCCATGCCGCGAGATAGTTCCAGCGCGCGCCGCCCGAAGTCTTCGGATTCGGCGTAATCACCGAGACGCCGGGCTTGGTGAGGTCGTCCCAGTCGCGCACGTTCTTCGGGTTGCCTTTGCGCACGAGGAACACGATGGTCGACGTATAAGGCGCGCTGTTATTCGGCAGTCGCTTCTGCCAGTCGGCGGGCAGCAGCTTCGCTTTCTCAGCGATCTCGTCGATGTCGTATGCGAGCGCGAGCGTCACCACGTCCGCTTCGAGCCCGTCGATGACCGATCGCGCCTGCCGGCCCGAGCCGCCGTGCGAAGCGCGCACGGTCACCTTCTCCTTGTTGGTTGCCTGCCACTGCCTTGCAAACGCCGCGTTGACCTCCTGGTAGAGCTCGCGAGTCGGGTCGTAAGAGACGTTGAGCAGCGTCACATCCGCCTGAGCGGCGGCGGTGAGGAATGCGGTGAGTGCGAGCAGTGCCCTGATCCGGTTTTTCATGTGATGTCCCTGTGTTGTTCGATCATTCCTGCGGCGACCGTCTGGTTCGTCGCTTCGTCGATCAATATGAAAGCGCCTGTCGAACGGTTGGCGGCGTAAGCGTCGACGCAGAGCGGCTGCTGCGCGGTCAAAGCGACGTGCACGATGCTGTTGGCGCCGATGGGACCGGACGGCTCGGCTCGCTCGAGCGTGGCGATGTCCACGACCCCGCGCACCGCGGCGACCTTCGCCTTCACCGTTCGCGTCGTATGCCTGATGAGGTAGCGAGAGCCCGTCCCGAGCGGCTCGTTCGACAGCCACACCAGCGTCGCCTCGACATCGCGCGTAATCGTCGGGGGCTCAGCCGTAGTGGCGAACAGGTCGCCGCGGGTGACGTCCACCTCGTCGTCGAGCGCGACGGCGACCGAATCTCCGGCGCCCGCACAGGGCACCGGGTGCGCACCGCGATAGATCGCAGCGACGCTCGTCGTCACGCCCGAAGGCAGCACGACGATGCGCTCGCCGGCGGAAATGGAGCCTGACGCGATTCGTCCGAGATAAGTCCGGCCGCGCTCGGCGTTACGCTGGACGAGCTGGACGGGGAAACGCAAAGGCTGCGCGCCGACCTCGCTCTTCGCTTCGATCGATTCCAGCGTCTCCAGCAGGGTCGGCCCTGCATACCAGTCGAGGTTCCCGCCGCGGGTGACCACCATGTCGCCGCACAGCGCCGAAAGCGGCAGGCAGCGCAGCCGCGGCGCGCGCTCGCCGAAACGTTCCGCGAAGTCTTCGAACGCTTCACGCACGTTCTCGAAAGCGGCGCGCTCGTACCCGGCGAGATCCATCTTGTTCACAGCCACGATGACTTCGCGGATTCCGAGCAGATGCGCGATATACAGATGGCGCCTGCCCTGCTCGAGCAGGCCTTTGGTCGCATCGGCCAACACCACGGCCGCGTGAGCCGTGCTCGCACCGGTGGCCATGTTGCGCGTGTACTGCACGTGCCCCGGCGTGTCGGCGATGATGAACTTGCGTCGGGCCGTCGAAATATAGCGGTAAGCGACATCGATCGTGATGCCCTGCTCGCGCTCGGCTTCGAGCCCGTCGGTGAGGAGCGAAAGATCGGTCGCCGCCATCCCGCGGCGTTGCGATGCCGCCTCGACCGCGGCGAGCTGGTCCTCGAGCACCTGGCGGGTGTCGTAGAGCAGACGCCCGATCAGGGTGCTCTTGCCGTCGTCGACGCTCCCCGCAGTGATGAACCGCAGGACGGCTCCGGCGTCGCCGGTGTGTAACGGAACCGCGTCGGCGCCGGCCTCTATCGAATCGGTGAGCATCAGAAATATCCCTCCTTCTTGCGCCGCTCCATCGAGGCCTCGGACGTCTGGTCGTCCATGCGGGTCGAGCCGCGCTCGGTGATGCGGCTGACGAGCGTCTCTTTGATGATCGCTTCGGGCGTATCGGCGATCGACTCGACAGGGCACGTGCACGTGATGTCACCCACGGTGCGAAAGCGCACGCTGAGGCTTTCCACATGCCCGCCTCGCGGCGGCGTGAGTGCGGTGACCGGCACGAGCAATCCGTTCCTGCGCACGACCGCGCGCCGGTGCGCGTAGTAGAGCGCCGGCAGCTCGAGCGCTTCGCGTGCGATGTATTGCCACACGTCGAGCTCGGTCCAGTTGCTGATGGGGAAGACCCGCACGTGCTCGCCGGGCGCGACCCGCGCGTTGTAGAGCTCCCACAATTCCGGACGCTGGTTGCGCGGGTTCCACTGCCCGAACTCGTCGCGGAACGAGAAGATGCGCTCTTTCGCGCGGGCTTTCTCCTCGTCGCGGCGCGCACCGCCGATCGCCGCGTCGAACCCGAGCTCGGCGATCGCTTCGAGGAGGGTGACCGACTGCGCCGCGTTGCGGCTCGCGTCGATACCGCGGATCTTCACCGTCCCGCGCCGCATCGAGTCTTCGACCGAGCGCACGACGAGGCGCTCGCCGAGCTTCGCCGCGAGCGCGTCCCGGCTCGCGATGACTTCGGAAAAGTTGTGGCCGGTATCGATGTGCAGCAGCGGGAACGGAAATCTGCCCGGCCGGAATGCTTTTTCCGCGAGCCGCAGCAGGACGATCGAATCCTTGCCGCCGGAGAAGAGAAGCGCGGGATTTGCGCACTCCGCGGCGACCTCGCGCAGGATGTACACGGCCTCGGACTCCAGCCAGTCGAGATGGGCGCGGCCCTGAGCGGCCGAGGCCATCGCGGGGCGCGAAAGTGCGAGTGTCATACCGTCTCCGTGGCGCGCACGAGCCGCCCCTGTTCATTCAAATGCAGGCCGCACTCTTTCGCGGCGCCTTGTTCCCACCACCAGCGGCCCGCGCGTACGTCTTCGCCGGGCAGCGACGGGCGCGTGCACGGCGCGCAGCCGATCGAGCGATAGCCGTGGTCGTAGAGGCGGTTGTACGGAACCTCGTGCGTGCGCAGGTAGCTCCACACTTGAGCCTCGGTCCACTGCGCGAGCGGATTGAACTTGAGGAGGCCGTGCTCGTGGTCGAATACGACGGGCTCGATGCGATCGCGGGCGCCGGCGACCTGGCGCAGGCCGGTGATCCACGCGTGTTTTCCGGCCAGCGCGCGCTTGAGCGGCTCGACCTTGCGGATTCGGCAGCACTCGTGCCGCAGCTCGCCCGAGGTGTAGAACGCGTCGCGGCCGTGGCGCTCGACGTAACTCGCGACCGCATCCGGCTGCGGCTTGTATACGCGCACGTCGTAGCCATAGCGCTCGCGGATGGCGCCGAGCACCTCGAGCGTCTCCGCGTGCAGCCGCCCGGTGTCGAGGGTGAAGATCTCGATGTCGATACCGGCCGTCAATATCGTGTCGGTGATCACCATGTCTTCCGCAGAGAGGCTGGAAGAGAACGCGGCGGGGCCGTGATCGCGTGCGGCGGCCGACAGCGCGCGAAGGAGCAGGTCGGGCGGTGTGGCTTCCTGGATCTGGACCATGGCTATCGCGCGATCCGGTGCTTTTCCGTGGCTTCAATCTGCACCACGCGCCCGTCCTGGATCGCGATCACGACCGACCCGTACTGGATTCCTGTGACGGCGGCGAGAATCTGGCGCTCCACGCCGTCGGGCAATGCCTGTAAACCCGCCGCTGCGGACCCGTGGTCGATGTTGTTCTGCATATGACACCCCGGCAGGGACCCAAGATAATTCTATGAGCCCATAAGTATTTATGTGATCCACATCATATCG
>JAQGMV010000405.1 GCA_028292225.1 Betaproteobacteria bacterium | reverse complement strand
GCGCGCCAACCAATACAGGAGTTCGGGATATGGGTTCGTTCAGCATCTGGCATTGGCTGATCGTATTGCTCGTCGTGGTGCTCATCTTCGGCACGAAGAAGCTGCGCAACCTCGGTACCGACCTCGGGGGCGCCGTCAAAGGCTTCAAAGACGGCATGAAGACCGAGGAAGACAAGTCGCCTAAGTCCGAAATCCCGCCGAGCGCCGGCCAGACGATCGAAGGCGAGGCGCGCAAGGAAACCACGACCAGGACGTGAAGATGTGATGGGTGAAGGGTAACGCCGCTGCAAGCGCGCCTCTCCGATCCCTTCATCCTTCCGTCCTCCAGCCTCCATGTTTGATATCGGCTTCTCCGAGCTCATGGTGATCGCCGTCGTGGCGCTCATCGTCATCGGGCCGGAGCGGCTCCCCAAGGTCGCCCGCACCCTCGGCCACCTCTTCGGGCGGATGCAGCGCTACGTGAACGACGTCAAGGCCGACATCAGCCGGGAGATGCAGCTCGACGAGCTGCGCAAGCTCCAGTCGAGCATGCAGGAGGCTGCGCGATCGTTTGAAACCTCGGTCAAGCAGGAAGTGAGCACTGCCGAGTCCGAGCTCCGGAAGATCGCCCGGGAAGCGAATCCCACGCCCCTTCCGGCGCCTGCACAGCCCGAAGCCGTGCCCCCCGGACCCGACGCGTCCGCGCAGACCGAGCCACTGCCCGCTCCGGGAGCGCTCACTCCCGCGGAAGCGAGCGCGCAGCTCGAGCTCGACATCGTCGCGCCCCCGTCTTCGGGCGAGAAGCGCGCCTGACCGCCGCGCGGTCGGCTGCGCTGCACACATGAGCGAAGACACTTTCATCTCGCACCTGATGGAGCTGCGCGACCGCCTGATGCGCTCGCTCATCGCCATCGGTATCGTGTTCCTGTGCCTGTTTCCGTTTGCGTCCGATCTCTACGATCTGCTCGCGGCGCCGATGATTGCGACCCTGCCCGCCGGCTCCAAAATGATCGCGACCGGTGTGATCACGCCTTTTCTCATCCCCGTGAAGATCGCGGCGATGATCGCTTTCCTGGGCGTGCTGCCGTATGTGCTGTACCAGGCGTGGGCGTTCGTGGCGCCGGGGCTCTACGCCCACGAGAAAAAGCTCGTGCTGCCGCTCGTCGTCGCGAGCACCGGCCTGTTCGTTTCGGGTATCGCGTTCTGCTATTTTTTCGTGTTCGGCGTGGTGTTCAGCTTCGTGAACAGGATTGCGCCGAAAAGCATCACGGTCGCGCCTGACATCGAGCAGTACCTGAATTTCGTGCTGACGATGTTTCTCGCTTTCGGCGTCACGTTCGAAGTGCCGATCGTAGTCGTGCTGCTCGCGCGGATGGGTGTCGTGACCCTCGAGCAATTGAAAGGCGCGCGGCCGTATTTCATCGTCGGCGCGTTCGTAGTCTCCGCGGTCGTCACGCCGCCGGACGTGGTGTCCCAACTCCTGCTGGCGGTGCCGATGTGTTTGCTATACGAAGTCGGGTTGGTGGCGGCGAAGTTCGTCGGCACCCGGCGTGACGACGACTACGTATCGCCGACCGATGGGCAGCTGGACAGTGAGCTGGACCGCATCGACGCCAAAAAATAATGCGGCTCTGCAGCCGTTTATTTCCTTTAACCCGACCCCATCCCAAGGCCCCCTCGCACGCGAAGCGTGCTCTCCCCCTTGGGGGGAAGGAGAATTATCGGTAGATAGCTGAAAGAAGGGGGGGTCAAGGAGGGAAACCTTGGTTTCCCTCTTTGGCGTTCACCGGCAGCAGCGGGAGCAACAGAGATTTATCTCTGTTGCTCCCGCTGCTGCAGCGGTCGGCGCCCGACCACCACCCTGATATCGGTCTCGTGCTGGCTGCGCACGACTTTCAGCGTCGCCTGCTTGCCCGGGTTGAGCGCGGCGACGAGGTTGAGCATCGAAGACGAATCGGTGACCGGTTTGCCTTCGACAGCGACGAGGATATCGCCGAGCCTGATGCCGGCTTTGTCCGCGGGGGTGCCGCGAAACACCTCGGTGATCAGCGCGCCGCGGATCTCCGGAAGCTTGAAAGAATCCGAAAGCTCGCGGGTCATGTCCTGCACGCCGACGCCGATCCAGCCGCGCGTGACCTGACCGCTTTGCATGATCTGCTCGAGCACCTGCTTGGCGGTACTCGCCGGAATCGCGAAACCGATGCCGAGCGATGCGCCGCCCGGTGCGCGTGAGTAGATCGCGGTGTTGATGCCGATCAACTGGCCGCTCGTGTCGACCAGCGCGCCCCCCGAATTACCGGGGTTGATCGCGGCGTCGGTCTGGATGAAATTCTCGAACGTGTTGATTCCCAGATGGCTGCGGCCGGTCGCGCTGATGATGCCGAGCGTCACCGTCTGCCCGACGCCGAACGGGTTGCCGATCGCGAGCACCACGTCGCCGACTCGCGCGCGATCCGACTGCCCGAAGAGGATCGAAGGCAGGGTCGGCAGGTCGATCTTGATGACCGCGAGATCGGTCTCGGGATCGGTGCCGACGACCACCGCTTTGGCCCGACGCGTGTCGGCGAGCGCGACTTCGATTTCGTCCGCGGCTTCGACGACATGGCTGTTGGTCAGGATGAAACCCTGGTCGCTGACGATCACGCCCGAGCCCAGGTTGGTGCTCTTGCGCGTCTGGGCGTCGAACTGCTCCCCGAAGAAATGCCTGAACACCGGATCATCCATGAAAGGATGACGCTGTATTTTGGTTTCCTTCGCGGTGTAAATGTTTACGACTGCGGGCATCGCGCGGTTGGCGGCGTCGCTGTAGGACGAAACCTTTTTCGCTTCGCCTTCGGGCGCCGCCTCGCGGATGGTCACGACACTGCCGCGAGGGGTCCATGCGAGGAGATCCGGCCTCAGCGTCGTTACGACGAAAAGCGCGGCCACGCATACCGTGGCGGTCTGGCAGAACACGAGCCACAGCTTGCGGATCATAGGCGGGGTGTCGCGGCTGGAAACACTGGTTCGGCTAGAATGCTTTTTTTCGGCAGGATCGCTCTTATGCAGCGCGCAGAGCTCGACGCCTACCTCGACCAGTACCTGGACGTCGCCAAGTTTCGAGATTATTGCCCAAACGGCCTGCAGGTGGAAGGGAAGGCCGCGGTGATGCGCATCGTGACCGGCGTGACAGCGTCATTGGCGCTGATCGAGCGCGCGATCGAAGCGCGCGCCGACGCGGTGCTCGTGCATCACGGCTACTTCTGGCGCGGCGAAGACCCGCGAATCGTCGGGATCAAACGCAGCCGAATCGCGCGGCTGCTCGAGCACGATCTCAATCTTTACGCTTTCCATCTTCCGCTCGATGCACATGTCGAAGTCGGCAACAACGTCGCGCTCGCCCGCACGCTGGGTCTCATGGTCGAAGGCAGGAGCGGCGAGAACGACCTCGTGTTCTACGGCCGCACCGACACGCCGCTCACGCTCGCCGATCTCGCGGCGCGAGTCGAGCAAAGGCTCGTGCGTGCGCCGCTCGTCATAGGCGACACCGATCGCGCGATCGAACGCGTCGCGTGGTGTACCGGCGCGGCGCAAGGCTATCTCGAAGAAGCGGTGCGTCTCGGCGTCGACGCTTACATCACCGGTGAAGCTTCCGAGCAGACCGTCCATCTCGCGCGCGAAAGCGGGGTCGCGTTCATCGGCGCCGGTCATCACGCGACCGAGCGCTACGGCATCCAGGCGCTCGGCGCCCACCTCGCCGGGCGCTTCGGCCTCGAGCATGTCCATATCGACGACCCGAATCCGGTGTAAGTCACTGACCTGAAGCCGAAAATCGCCAAAACTCTTAACTTTCCTCCGGCCGATTGTTAAACTAGCGGTTTTTGTCTGCACCAC
>JAQGMV010000343.1 GCA_028292225.1 Betaproteobacteria bacterium | reverse complement strand
GGAGGCCGTAGGCGAACGCACGAAAGCCGCCGATTACTACGCAAAGCTGATCGAGCTTGCCAGGAACGGCGACACACAACGCCCCGAGCTCGCGCACGCGCGTGCTTACCTCGCCCAGCGGTAAACCAAATACGCCGTTAGGCATTGGTCCTAAGGGCGGCGGCAGCGTTCTGCCGTCGTCGTCAACGGCCTTCGTGCTCCTGAGCCGCCAGGTTCAGATGATGCGCTTGTCGATCATTTCACACCGCGGTTTCTGAGTAGCAAGACGAGTTCTGTCCAGTGGACCTGTTAAATGTTTTCACATGAATCGGTCTCGCTCAGTCTGGTCAATTTTCTTCCGAAGCTTGAGAATGCCGGAACCGAAACGACCCTCCAGGAAATTTCAACATGACGCTTTTCCGCACTGTCCTCCTTACGAGCAGTCTAGCCCTCGCGCTCTTCTGCGGAGCGGCTCAGGCGCAGCCAGCCGCGCAAGGCGGCAAGCCCATGATGACCCTGCAAATGCCGGCGACCCCCGACCCGGCCCGCGTCACCCTTGATCCCAAGACCACCGCTCTGATGGTGCTCGACTATGTCGAGGACATCTGCAACTCACAGCCGAGTTGCAAGAGCCAGATGCTGCCGGCTATGACCCCCTTCATGGAGCGGGTACGCAAGGCGGGCCTCGTCGTGGCTTACGGCACGCGCGAGCAGAACATGACCCATTGGCTGAAAGAGGTCGCGCCGGCTCCGAACGACATCAAGATCGTGAACACGGCTCAGGACCGGTTCTACAACACCGATCTCGACAAGGTGCTGAAGGCGAAGGGCATCAAGACACTCATCATGGTCGGCTGGAAGATCAGCGGTTCGGTGACCTACACATCGGTCGGCGCGATGGCGCGCGATTACACCGTCGTCATTCCTGTGGATACGACATCGGCCGGCAGCGGCTACGAGACGACCATCGGCTTCTATAACGTCTTGAACTCGGGCAATGCGAACCTGGCGAACGAACCATTGAAGCCAAAAGCCGTGACGCTGACCCGCACGGACATGATTACCTTTCAATAGGAGACTGGCCAATAAGAGACCGCCAGGCCCGAGTGCTCGGCAAGCGGTGCTTTACCATTCGGGCCCGTCGTGTGGATTAGAAACATGCGCTTAACGCTTGCGATCATTGCGTCACTGGCAACGGCTACGTCCTACGCCCAGTACCCGTCCGGGGCGATCCGTTTCGTCGTGTCGGCACCCGCCGGCAGCTCGCTCGACGTCATCGCCCGCACTATCGGCGACAGGCTCAGAAACCGCCTCGCGCAGCCCGTCGTTGTCGATAACCGGCCCGCGGCGGGCGGCACCGTAGCGGCCGATATCGTCGCAAAGTCGCCGCCGGATGGCTACACGATGCTGATCTCGTTCAACGGCCCCCTCGCTTTCGGGCCGTACCTCTATCCGAACCTGCCTTATGACCCTCTGAAGGATCTCGCGCCGGTGATCGTTACTTCGAGTCAGCCGAATGTCCTCGCCGTGACTGCGGCGCTGCCCGTGACGTCGGTCAAGACGCTCATCGAACATGCCAAAGCCCATCCGGGAAAGCTCAACTATGCGTCGGTCGGCAACGGCAGCTCTTCGCAACTGACGATGGAGTTCCTGAAAGCGACCGCAGGCGTCGACATCGTTCACGTGCCCTTCAACGGCTCGCCGCCCGCTGTGACGGCAACCGTGCAGGGCGATACGCAGATGCTGTTTGCGGTGATGCAACCGTTGCAGCCGCAGATCCAGGCAGGGAGGCTCCGCGCCATCGCGCTGACGTCGGCGAAGCGCTTTCCACTGCTGCCCGCGATCCCGACGATCGCCGAAGCGGGTTATCCCGGATTCGAGGCGCTCGCGTGGAACGGCATCCTGGTTGCCGCGGGCACGCCGCGGCCGGTCATCCAGCGCCTCAACAGTGAAATCAACGCGATCCTCAGGGATTCGACCGTGAAGAGCGCACTCAACGCGCAGGGCTTCGACCTCATCGGCGGCACGCCTGAAGATTTCGCCAAACTGATCCGCAGCGAATCGGAGAAGTGGGCACCTGTGATCAGGAAAACCGGCGCGCGGATAGATTGAGCTGGCCGAGCGGCGGCTCGGGCGAGGCCAATTCGCTGTCTCAACCTCTACGGCCCGGCTTTGCTGCACGGCTATGGGCCGACCGACGGGGAGCTGACCGCCTGCTTTGACGAGTTGCTCACGGCCATCGCTCCCCCCCGGGTGACGCTGGCGCCGAATCCAATTCAGGGCTACACGATAAGGCGCGATTGATCGCCGACCTCTGCAACCGCCACCCACTATCTGCTCGCGGTTGCGTACGGCGGCCCTTTCCAGGAGGCGCTCGCCGCGCTGCTGCCGTGCTACTGGATCTACTGGGAGGTCGGCAAGGAGCTGACGCGGCGGGTTCTCCAATCCCTTGTACGCCCGTTGGATCGGCACTTATGGCGCCGACGAGTTCGGTAGCGTGGTGCGCGCGGCGCTCGATGCCACCAATGAGATCGCCGCGGATGTCGCGGATGCCGAGCGCGCCGCGATGCGCCGCCATTTCAGGACGACGAGCCGTTACGAGTGGATGTTCTGGGACATGGGTTACCGCTGCGAGCGCTGGCCGGTCGAATAGTCTGAACGAGGGCCACGGCTTTGCCATCCTGATTGCCCTCGAACGGTCTCCTTACTATAATCCATATCGTAAGGATAGGAGATACGCCATGACAACCGCCGCAACACTGACCAGCAAGGGCCAGACGACTATCCCTAAGGAGATACGGGATGGTCTCGGCATGAAACCCGGGGACCGCATCAGCTTCACGCTGATGCCTGACGGAACGGTAATCATGCGGGTGAAGCGCAAGAGCGTCATGAAGCTGGCCGGCGCTCTTCACAAAAAGGGGCGCAAGCCGGTATCCATCGAGCAACTGTCACGCTGATGCTCGGGATCGATACGAACGTTCTCGTGCGTTTTCTGGTCCGCGACGACGAGGCCCAGTTCGAAAAGGCGCGGAGATTGATCAGGCGCGAGGTCGGTGCCGGGGAAGACGTGTTCGTGAGCCTCATGGTCCTAATGGAAACCGAATGGGTGCTACGAAGCCGTTACAGCCTGCAAAAGACGCAGATCATGGAAGCGATCTCCGGACTGCTCGATGCCACGGAAGTCCAGCTCGAGGATGAACCGGCCATTGAGGAAACGTTGTTCATCTGGAAGGACAGCGCTGCCGATTTCGCCGATTGCCTGATCGGAGCTCACAACCGCAGACTGGGGTGCAGGGCGACGGCGACGTTCGATCAGAACGCACTCAAGCTCACCGCTTTCGGGGCACTGTGACACTGCGTTCGTCACTATGCGTCTCCACTACAATGCAGCTCGGCCGCATTCGAGCCTTGATTACCTCACTCCGAACGCGCGCAAACAGCAACACCAGTTCATCCACCAGTGATCTGCTTTAGTAATTCCGGACCGAACTGAAGGTGAGTTTTTCGGCAAACTGTGACCTTGTGAAGGAGGTTTGCCGTGAAGAAGAAGCGGTTTTCGGTCGAACAGATTGTGGCGGTGCTCAAGCA
>JAQGMV010000294.1 GCA_028292225.1 Betaproteobacteria bacterium | reverse complement strand
CAGGACCTGGGACGACGCGGTCGCAGAAGTTCGGGAAGCCGTCGATTTCCTGCGCTATTACGCGCTCGAAGCGGAGCGCGTCATGGCGCCGCGCGCACTGCCCGGCCCGACCGGAGAATCGAACTCGCTGCGGCTGCGCCCGCGCGGGGTGTGGGTGGCGATCTCGCCGTGGAATTTCCCGCTGGCGATATTCACCGGACAGGTCGCGGCGGCCCTTGCCACCGGTAACAGCGTCGCCGCGAAGCCTGCCGAGCAGACACCGGCCATCGCGGCCGCCATGGTCGATCTCTTCCACGAGTGCGGTGTGCCCGGAGCCGCGCTGGCGCTCTGCGCGGGCGACGGGGAGACCATCGGCGCAGCCCTCGTCGCGGATCCACGCACCGCGGGGGTGGCGTTCACGGGTTCCACGGCCGTCGCGCGCGTGATTGCCCGCACGCTCCTGGGCACCGAGGACCGGCGGGCGCTCGTGCCGCTCATCGCCGAGACCGGCGGGATCAATGCGATGATCGTCGACACGACTGCGCTCCCCGAGCAGGTCGTCGACGCGGTGGTGATGAGTGCGTTCCGCTCGACGGGCCAGCGCTGCTCGGCGCTGCGCGTGCTCTGCCTTCATGAAGCGACTGCCGACGCAGTGCTGGAGATGCTCACCGGCGCGCTCGAAGCGCTCGTGATCGGAGATCCGGCGGATCCTGCGACTGACGTGGGGCCGGTGATCGACGCGGCAGCGAAAGCGCAGCTCGATGCGCAGATTGCGGCGCTCGCCGGCCGGGGCCGCCTCGTGGCGCAAGCCGCATTGCCGCCGGGGGTCTCGGGCAACTACGTCGCGCCGTGCATCTATGAAGTGACGTCCGTCGAAACGGTCGACGAAGAGATCTTCGGACCGGTGCTGCAGGTCGTGCGCTGGAACGGCGAACTCGACGCGCTCGTCGAGTCCATCAATGACCTCGGTTTCGGCCTGACGCTCGGCGTCCAGACCCGGCTCGACGGCCGCGCCGAGCGCATCGCGGCGTGCGCCCGCATCGGCAACGTGTACATCAACCGCAGCATGATCGGCGCGGTCGTCGGCGTTCAGCCCTTCGGCGGCGAAGGCTTGAGCGGAACCGGCCCGAAGGCGGGCGGCCCGCATTACCTCCCGCGCTTCTGCGTCGAGCAGACGGTCACGATCAACACCACCGCGGCGGGCGGGAATGTGGCGCTGCTCGCGCCGCCGCAAGAGTGACCGGGTGACGAGCGGCGCGGGGCGCGCCCGCAGCGGCTTCGCGCTTTCTGCGTCACACGGCACACAATAAAGCGGTCGCGAGGCTACTCGGAGCTGGGGCGTACTGCGTAATCTTCGGTGGGGATGTCGCTCGTTTAAACCAGCGTCGGAGAGCCACGCACGAATGCATTCGCGCGTGCACTGTTGTACGCAGCGATTGCGATACTCGTCATCGCCTCGCTCATGCTCGTGCGCGCAGACCGGCTCGACGCCGCACAGCGGCAGGCGCGGGCGCATGTGCTGGTCGCCGAGCTCACCCGCACGCCCGACCGCGCCAAGCGCAGCGCGAGCAACGGCGTGCTGAGCGCGATCGGTGACAGCTACGAGCTCGCGATCAGGGAGGGCTACGGCGACGAATTCCGCGCAGCGATGCTCAACGACGCGAACGGCGCATTCGCGAGCCTGTGGAAGGCGCATTGCGACGCGAGGCTGAAGAAGCTCGGTCCTTCGGACGGGAAGTGTTAGTGAGCGGTCGAAGGTAACGACGAATCGTGACGAGCGTGCGCGGCGGCTATACTGAGTGATTCTCGGAAAAGGATCCGCATGCACCGCAAACATACTCTCCCCGTCGCTTTCGCCACGGCTCTTGCAGCACGCGCCGACGTGCTGAACGCATACTCTACTGTCAGTTAGCTTGGTCGCGCCCGAGTGGTTGTGGATTCCCATCACGATAGGCGCGGCGCTCGCGCAGACGTCGCGTAACGCGGCGCAGCGGCATCTCACGCCGGTCCTGGGAACGCTCGGCGCGACGCTGGTGCGTTTTTTCTACGGGCTCCCTTTTGCGCTCCTGTGGCTCGCCGCCGTCGCCCTGATCGGCGGCTTTGCGCTGCCCACGCCGAATTCGGCGTTCTGCGGCTGGGTTCTGGTGAGCTCGGTCGCGCAGATCGGCGCGACCGCCTTGCTCCTGCGCGTGATGGCCGAGCGAAATTTCGCGCTCGGCACCGCGTACTCGAAAACCGAAGTCATCCAGGTGGCCGTGTTCGGGCTGCTTTTTCTCGGCGACCCGCTGACCACCCCTGTCGCTGTCGCTATCGCGTTCGGCACGGTCGGGGTGATGCTGCTCTCGCCGATCGATCGCGAGCGCCCGCTGCGCACCCTGATCGCCGGATGGACGACGCGCTCGGCGATGCTCGGCATCGCTTCGGGTGCGGGTTTCGGACTCGCGGCAGTGGGCTACCGCGGCGCTGCGCTCGCGCTGGAAGGCACCGCATTCCCGATGGCCGGGGCGTATACGCTGGTCGCGGCGCAGGCCCTGCAAACCCTGCTGCTCGGCGGGGGGCTGCTCGTGCGCGACGCGACCGTCGTCGCCCGCGTCTGCCGCGAATGGCGCAGATCGCTGTTCGCCGGGCTCATGGGCGCCACGGCGTCGGCGTGCTGGTTCACCGCGATGGCGATAGAGCCGGTCGCCCACGTTCGCACCCTCGCGCTGGTCGAGGTCTTTTTCGGCTACGCGATCTCCCACCGCTTTTTCCGCGAACGGGTGAGCCGGACCGAGCTCGCGGGCATGATGCTGCTGGTGGTGGGGCTGGCGATCGTGACGCTGCTGAGATGACCCGGCGGCAAACCGGGGTCAGATCCCAACGAACAAAGAATCGGGGTCAGACCCCGGGAGACACGAAATGATCAGCCTCATCGGTTTGTCCGGCAGTCTGCGCCAGGGCTCGTACAACTCGGCGGTGCTCCTGGCCGCGGCGTCGATGATGCCGCCGGGCAGCTCGGTACGAATCGAATCGATATCGGGCATTCCCCTTTATGACGGCGACGACGAGGCCGCGCGGGGCGTCCCGCACGCCGTCACGAAGCTGAAGGACGAGATCGCCGCTGCCGACGGGCTCCTTCTGGTGAGCCCGGAGTACAACAACGGCATTCCGGGCGTGGCGAAAAACGCGATCGACTGGTTGTCCAGGCCGCCGGCGGACATCGCCCGGGTGTTCCGCGGAAAGCCCGTCGCGATCGCGGGCGCGTCGCCCGGCGGCTTCGGGACGATACTCGCGCAGAACGCCTGGCTGCCGGTTTTCAGGACGCTCGGCGCCGACCTCTGGGCCGGCGGCCGGCTGCTCGTCTCGCGCGCCGGTAGCGTGATCGACGCAAAAGGCGAGATTACCGACGCCGCGACCCGCGACAGCATCGCGAAGTTCGTCGCCGGTTTCGTGGCTTACGTGGCCGCGCGCAAGGCTGCGCCGGGATAAGGCTATTGCCGTCGGGCGCTACCGGCGCGAGGCGCGAATGGCGTCGGCGATCTCGCTGCTGACGCGGGCGAGGGCGCGGCTGTGCGCCGCGACCAGCGCGTCGTAACCCGCGCCGGCATTCTCAGTGACCACTGACCGGCCGGTGAGCGTCGGCGCGCCTTCTTTAGTCCTGATCGTCCACGACGCCTGGATCAATGCGCCTTGCACCGACGAATCGAACCGCTGCACGTCGACGAGGACGCGATAGTCGGGCGTGCCGGCGCTGCGTTGATCCGACGTTGCGGTGCGCGCCCCTTCGAGCAGGCGGGCGAGATGATCCGAGATCACGCGCGGGATCTCGCTTTTCAGCGGCGCCGCCCAGCGCGCCTGCTCGGCGATCTCGACACGGTTGGCGCCTGCGCTCATCACGAGCTGCGGGCGATCGACGATCTCCGGAACCGTCACCGGTCCGACGACCACGAGATAAGCCGTCGTGTTTGCAGCGGCCGCCGCGAGCGGCTCCGAAGCGAGCGTGAAGAAACGCTCCGGCGGGCTGGTGCCCAGCGAGCACGCGCAGAGCAGCAGCATTGCGACGAGCGCACCCGAACGCCGCGCACCGCGAGGGACACGTCCGCCGATTTCCTTGCCGTTCACCGCTTGTCCTCCTTCTTGCCGCGAATGACGGCTTCGGGATGGCGCTCCAGATAATCGGCGAGCACCCGGAACGACTGCGCGGCGCGGCCGATCTCGCGCAGCGCGTCGCTCGCTTCCGATGGCAGCGGCTCGGCGTTGGCCAGCGTGCGCTCGACCGACGACAACGCCTTGCGGGCCTGCACCAGCGCCTCGCGTGCTTCGACCATCGCCTGTCGTGCTTCGATCATGGTGTCACGGACCTGGGGCGCGACTTCACGATCGACGCGCTCGAGGACCGCCGTCGTGGTCTTCAGCGTCTTGCGTACGTCGCCGCTGATCTCTTCGAACTGGACGCGCTCGAGCTTCTTCGAGATCGACGCGATCGTCGCCTGCAGCTCCTGTGCGCTTCCCGCCACTGTCGGGATCTCGGGCGGCGACTTCCTGACGTCCATGGCGGCCTTCTTCGCGCCCGGCACGAAGTCGAGCGCGATGTACTGCTGCCCGGTCAGCAGGTTTGCCGAGCGCATCTGCGCCCTCAACCCGCGCTCGACCAGGCGTGCGAGCGAGGGGGTTCCGTCGGGCGCCGGCGTCACGGTCCGCTGGCGGTTCCGGAAAAGACGTTCCGGGTAGAAGTCGATCTCCACGACCATGCCGAGCTCTTTCTTCACGCGGTCGTAGGCTGCTTCGATAGCGCGCACTTCGCCGACCACGAGGCCGCGAAAATCGACCGGCGCACCGATGCCGAGGCCTCTGACCGATTCGCGGAACACCAGCAGGTAACGCTCGGTGATCGTGACCGGGCTCTTCATCGCCTGCACCCGATCCGCGAAGAGGGGGAAAGTGGCGTTCTCCGCGACCGCAGGCTGGGCGGGTGCGCTGTCCGGGGTCTGGAACGCGAGGCCGCCGACCGCGATCGACGTCAGCGACTCGGTGTTGATCTTCAGCCCGTTGGCGTCGAGCGAGACGTCGATGCCGCTCGCATGCCAGAAGCGCGTGCTGGGCGTGACGTAGCGATCATAGGGGGAGTTGACGAAGATCCGCACCAGAACGCGTTTGCCTTCCTTGTCGAGCTCGTACGCGACGACACGGCCGGCTTCGAGCCTGCGGAAATAGACCGGAGATCCGACGTCGAGCGAGCCGAGATCGTCAGCGAGCAGCACGATCTGCTTGCCCTGCAGGCCGGTGGTGATGACCGGCGGGGTCTCGAGGCCTTCGAAGTCCCTGCGCGACTCGGTCGACTTGCCCGGGTCCATCCCGATATACGAGCCCGAGAGCAGGGTGCCGATGCCGGACACGGTTCCGCCCGCGATGCGCGCGCGCACGACCCAGAAGCGGGTGTCCTGGACGACGAGATCTTCAGCTGCCTTCGACAGATCGGCTCTCACGATGATGCCGGCGCGGTTTTCGTCGAGCGAGATGTTCTTGACGACGCCGATGTCGACGTCCTTGTATTTGACCCGGGTCTTGCCCGCTTCGATGCCTTCCGCGGTCGTGAAGCGGATCGTGACCGTCGGGCCGTCGGCGAGGATCGCGCGCACCGCGAGAAAGCCGCCGACGAGCGCAGCGACGACGGGCAGCAGCCATACCCATTGGAAAGCGAAGCGGCGCTTGCGCACGCGCACCGCGCGCGGAACTTCGGGAATGTCGGTCGGTTCAGCCATGGAGTTTCTTGTGAGCCGCCGAGTCCCAGATGAGGCGCGGATCGAAACTCATCGTTGCAAGCATCGACAGCACGACGACAGCGCCGAATGCGGCTGCGCCTTTGCCCGGCGTGACTGCCGCGACGAACTGGAGCTGGACGAGCGTGACGAGAATCGCGACGACGAAGATGTCGAGCATCGACCAGCGCCCGACGATCTCGAGCAGGCGGTAGAGCTTGGCCAGATCATAACAGTGGACGCTGACGCCGCGATGCACGGCGATCAGGATGGTCAGCAGCGAGAGCATCTTCAGCAAAGGCACCACGATGCTCGCGACGAACACGATGATCGCGAGCAGCCACGAGCCGGCTTTCCATAGCGAGACGATTCCGCTCATGATCGTGTCGCTGTGCGACCCGTACAGCAGCTGGTCGGTTTCCATGATCGGAAGCAGGTTCGCGGGCAGGTAGAGAATCATTGCGGTGACGAGGAAGGTCCAGCTCTTGAGCAGGCTCCCCGGCTTGCGCATGTGCAGGTGCGTGCCGCAGCGCGGGCACGCGTTGCTTTCGTCGTCCCCCGCCGGTTGCGACAGCAGGCCGCAGGTGAGGCACGAGAGCAGGCCGGCGTCCGCGGCCGTGAGGTCGTGCGGTCTCATGGCGCCGGTGCCGCGGCGTGCGAGCTTCGGCTGCGGTTCTGGTCGTCGGTGCCCGGAAGGCTGGGGTCATAGCGCGACCAGATCACCCGCGCATCGAAAGAGGCGACTGCAGCGGCGATCGCGAAGAGCAGCGCGCCGAATGACCACAAACCGATCCCCGGAACCACGCGCGCCATCGCGCCGAGCTTAACGAGCGACACCAGGAGGCCGAGGATGAACACTTCGATCATCCCCCACGGCCTGATCGCCTGCAGCACCCGCACTGCAAGCGGAAGGCGGCGCGGCACGCGTCCGGCGCGCAGCGGGACGAGCAGATAGACCATGGCGCTCAACTGGACCGCGGGGACGAGGATGGTCGTGAAGAACACCAGCGCGGAGAGCAGCTTCATGTTCTGCATCGCGAGCGCCTGCGCGGTGCCGAAAAGGGTGGCGCTGGTGGTCTGTCCCTGGACCTCGAGCCCGACGATGGGAAACGCGTTCGAGATGACGAACAGGATGCACGCCGCGAGCGTAAAGGCGAGCGGCCGGTCGAGATCGTCGTCGAGCGGCTGGTAGAGCAGGGCGAAACAGCGGCTGCAGCGGGCGACCGTGTGCTCCGCGAGCGC
Organism: Betaproteobacteria bacterium; assembly: GCA_028292225.1. Classification (GTDB taxonomy): domain Bacteria; phylum Pseudomonadota; class Gammaproteobacteria; order Burkholderiales; family SG8-41; genus JAQGMV01. Next base: position 1,079 of record JAQGMV010000294.1, on the reverse strand, counting down.
GGTCGGCCGCTGCAGGAGATCGCATTCGGGACAGGCTATCAGTGCGCTTTGCATGACTTTCGCTCCGGGAAAGCAAGCGGCGAGCCGGCTGTCTGCGCCGGCTGTGAAGATGCGAGAATAGCCGACAAAATAAACGGGGAGTTGCGCCATGCGATTGCTGCTTGCGCTGTTGCTGTGTGTGGTGTCCGCCACCGTCGCGGCCCAGAGCTTTCCGTCGAAACCGGTGCGGATCGTGGTGAGGGCGCCGCCCGGCGGGACTGACGACCTGCTCGGCCGCTTCATCGCGAACAAGATGACCGAGCTCGTCGGGCAGCCGGTGATCATCGATTACCGCACCGGCGCCGGCGGGCTCGTCGCGTGGCAGTATGTGGCGCAGTCCCCGCCGGACGGTTACACCGTCCTGCTGGCAGCCTCGGGCCTCGGGGCCATCAAGAGCCTGCGGCCCGATGCGACGATCGATCCGTGGCGGGACTTCACGTGGATCTCGCAGGTGGTCAGCTACCAGCTCGTGGTCGTCGTGCATCCGTCGCTGCCGGCGACCACGCTCAGGCAGCTGATCGCGCTCGCGAAGAGCCGCCCCGGCGAGCTGACCTACGGCTCTTCGGGCATCGCCGCCACGCCGCACCTCGCCGGTGAATACTTCAAGTCGGCCGCGAAAGTGAACATCGTCCACGTGCCGTACAAAGGCGCCGGCCCGATGTACGTCGATCTCATGGGTGGGCGGCTCGAGATGGGAATGGCGGTGGTCGGCAGCGCGGTGCCGCACGTGCAGGGCGGCAAGCTCCGCGCGCTCGCAGTCAGCGGCGCGAAACGCGTGCCGCAGCTTCCGGACGTGCCCACGATGGCCGAAGCCGGTCTCACCGGCTTCGAGCTCACGGCGTTCTACGCGCTGCTCGTGCCCGGCAAGACTCCTCGCGAGATCGTGTCGCGCCTCGCCGATCTCACCGCGAAAGTCGTCGCATCGCCGGAGTATCGCAATCCGGTGATCAAGGCGGGGATGGAGCCCATATCGAACACGCCCGAGCAGATGCTCGAAGTCGCGAAGCAGGACGGCGCGAAGATCGACAGGATCGTCAAGA
>JAQGMV010000280.1 GCA_028292225.1 Betaproteobacteria bacterium | reverse complement strand
TGCGAGGCGCCCGAGCAGCGGAGCCGAGGACGGGGTTTCGGCGAGGACTGTCGAACCTCACCGGTGTAGCCATCGGCACGGTCTGTACGCGTCGATGATGGTTGATAGCACGATGGCGGTGCGTGAGTTCCGCAGCCGCCGGCCTCGGCGAGCAGCACAGGGGATACCGCTACGCGAGTAGCGGCGCCGGAGCGGGGTGAGAAGGGCGCGTGCGACACGGCGCTGGCGAAGTCCCGCGGCACGGCTGCGGGGCGAGTGAACTGCGAGTTCACCGGTAGCTTCACTGTTCCGGTTTGATGCCCGCATCCCTGACGACTTTGCTCCACTTCTGCATCTCGGCTTTCAGAAACGCCGCGAATTCCGTGGGCGTGCTCCCGACCGCTTCCGCGCCGTCGAGCTCGAAGCGCTGGGCCACGTCCGGCAACTGCACGATGCGCGCGACTTCTGCCGACAGCTTGTTCACGATGGCCTGCGGGACGCCTGCGGGCGCGACCATTCCCTGGAAGGCTTCGGCGCGGTAGTCGGCCAGGGTCTCGCCGACAGTCGGCACGTCGGGCATGCTCGGCTGGCGCTTCGCGCTGGTGATCGCGACGGCGCGCAGCTTGCCGGACTTGATGTGCGGCGCGGCAGATATCGTCGTCGTGAACAGCATGGTGACCCGCCCCCCTATGACGTCGGTCACGGCAGGCGGGATCCCCTTGTAGGGCACGTGAATCATGCTGACGCCCGCTGCGCGCTGGAACATCTCGGCCGAAAGATGAGGCGCAGAGCCGGCGCCTGGGGTCGCGAACGTCAGCTCGCCAGGCTTCGCCTTCGCGAGCGCTATGAGGTCCTTGACGGACTTCCCCGCAAAGGAAGGCGTGACGACGATCACGCTGGGCTGCGAGTTCAGCTGCGTGACCGGTATGAAGGCCTTGCCTGGATCGTACGGCAGCTTGGGATAGAGGCCCGGATTGATCGCGAATGTCGTCGTGATCATCAGCAGGGTGTAGCCGTCCGGCGCGGCCTTGGCGGCGATTTCGGTGCCTACGATGGTCGCCGCGCCGGGGCGCGAGTCGACCACGATGTTCTGGCCCCATTTCTCGATCAGCTTCTGCGCGATCAGACGCGTGCTGATGTCGAGTCCGCCGCCCGGTGCAAACGGCACGATCATGCGGATCGGCCTGACGGGATAATTGACCGCGTCCTGGGAAAAGGCTGTGGTGGTGAATGCGGCCAGCGCACACGCAGGAATAAAAAGAAGCTTCATTTCCGGGCAGGCTGCTGCTCGAGCTTGAGTTGCGTGGCGCGGGCGCAGTTCTCGGTCACCGTGAAATAACGCTGCACCCAGTCCGCGCCGATCTCGTAAGGGTGCGGGCCGTTGCCGCGGCCCGCGAGCATGCGGTTCTTGTTGTAGGCGTTGTCGAATTCGGAATGATTCGACAGGAGAACGGTCGCACCGGTCTCCTTCGCCTTGGCCGCAAGGTGGCGCTGTGAGTTGATGTAGGTCTGCATGTTCTTGATGCCCCATTCGGGCATGGTGTACTCGTAGACCAGCGCGGTCCCGCCGGAATAGACGACGTTCACCGGACGCCCGCGGTCGAGTACCTGGAAGGTGAAGGAGAGCGTCCCGTCGGTATGGCCGGGCGTGAACCAGATGCTCACCGTCGATTCGCCCAGCGTGAGCTTCATGCCGTCGGTCGCCACGACGTCTCGCTTCGGGGCCATGCTCCTGAAGCGATTCGGAACCTTCTCGACCAGATCCCAGTCGGGGCCGGACATGACGACGCGCGCGCCATAGCGTTTCTGGAGCATCTCGGCGCCACCGATGTGATCCTGATGAGCATGCGAGACCACCACGTACTTGATGTCCTTCGGATCGAGCCCGAGCTTGCGCATGCCGCCGACGATGAGCTCTTCCGAGTTGTACGGATAGATCGTGTCGAGCAGGATGATGCCTTCGCGCGTCTTCAGCGCCCACGCGGAGTGGATCTTGCCGCCCACGAAATACAGATTGTCGAAGACTTTTGCGGGCTCCGCATACCACGTCGCGCGGGCGGGCGCCTTGTTCGGGTCCGACACGTAGGGCGCCGGAATGTCGCGGAAGTCCTCGCTTCTGCTCGGCGGAAGGAGGCACGTGCGCGCGAGCGTGCCCGTGAATTCGAATTCGGCCGCATCCTTTGCGGCCTGCTTCGCGGCTCTGATCTCGTTCTGCGGCCCCGGTTTCGGTGCCGGCTGTTGCGCAAAGGCGTGGCCTGCGGCTGTTACGAGACCAAGAACGATCCCGACCATTGGAATGTGACGAAATGGCATGCAAGCTCCCCCGTGAAATGGCCGCGGCGCTTGAGGTTGGCCGCTGCGCCGAGCTTACCGAATTTCGCGAGGTCCGCGTGACACCGCCTGCATCGCTTAGTTGTAGTAGACCTCGTCGTTTGAAAGCGCCAGAGGGATGATTCGGTGCGCGAGCGCCCGGACGAGCTCGCACGCCGACGACCTCCACGGCGCAGCGGCACCGCAATCCGCGCCCGATCGGCATCGAACCGCGACTGTGTCGCACGCCACAGATTTACGCCTCCGGGAGCGTGTAGGCTGTGTTGTCGAAAGGGCAAACCCGTCGAAAGACGGCGACGCAAAGTCACCGGCCTAAGGAGCGGACGCTCTAAGGTAGCGGGACCGCCGAACGTGAGCTTCCTGGGCCGGCGCTCAGCCGCGCCCGATCTTCCCGCTCATTCAGCGCCTTTCAGTTGCCGCATCCGCTGCGTGTAGGCGTTTCGCCTCCCCGCAGCCGCGGCTGATGCCCTGTGACATTGGAGGCGTTGAATGAACATAGTGATCGTAGATGACGACCCGGTGAGCCTGACCGTGATGAAGGAGCTCGTCGCCAAGCTGCCGCAATGCGCCGTCGAAGCTTTCCTCGAACCCACGACTGCGCTCGACCGCTGTCTCACCAGAGCGCCTGACCTCGTGATCGTCGACTACATGATGCCCGGTATGGACGGTGTCGCTTTCAGCCGCCTGTTGCGCATGAGGCGGCCCACGCACACCGTTCCGATCGTGATGGTGAGCGCTGCCATCGACTCCGGAATCCTCGGCAGTGCGTTGCAACAGGGTGTCGACGAATTCCTGCATAAGCCGTTCACGTTCGTCGAGCTGCAGACGTGTGTCAGCGAGCTCCTGGGCCTGCGCGCGATGCAGGGGCAGCTCGCGAACAAGCAGCTGCTGCTGACGGCCCTCGAATCGGATCGGGCGGAACACCGCCGGCGTCCCCGCGTGCTCGGGCGGCACGTGAGCCGCGCAAGGCTCGCCGGGGACGAAAGACTCCTGGCGCGAGTCGCCGAGCTTGTCCTGCATCGCGTGCCGGACGCCTTGGGTCGCATCCGGGAATCGCTGCTGAACGTCGATTTCGAGGTGATGGTGCATGAGGTCGTCTCGCTGAAAGGAGCGGTCACCTCGGT
>JAQGMV010000253.1 GCA_028292225.1 Betaproteobacteria bacterium | reverse complement strand
TGCCCAGCGGCTGCTTCATTTTTTCGGTCGGCGGGAAAAGCTCGCGCAGGTTGAGGCCGTTCAACTCGATGTTCGCTTTGCCGAGCACCGGCTTCTGGTTCGCGTCGAGGCTGATGTTCGCAGTCACATGGCCGTGGGCCATGCGAAAACGCAGCGGCTCGAAGCGCAGCACGTTGTCCTTCAATATCCAGCGCGCCGACAGGTCTTCGATCGGCACGTAAGCGGCATCGAGGATTTTCTTTCCCTGGAAGTGGATGTCGGCGTCCATCAGCGGGAAGTCTTCGACTTCGTAGCGCTTCTGCGGCAGGACCTTGCCGGTCGCGTCGATTTTGTCCGCCTGCTTCTTCTGCTTCGGCGCCGCGGTTTCTCCAGGGCCGGTTTTGGGCGGCGCGCCGACGACCGGTCCCAGATCGTCGAAGTCGAGCAGGTGTGACACGAGATTGGCCTTGAGCAGGGGTCGCTTGCCGCTTTTGCTGTACTGGGCGCTGCCGGACAGGTCGCTGTCGCCGACGCGGCCTTCGAAAGGATCGAAGATGAAAGCGCCGGCCGGATTCCGAAACCGGCCCTGCAGCCGGTAAGGCGGCGTGTCGGGAAGATTGACCGGCGCGAGCTTCTTGATGTCCCCGAGGCTCGCGCCGGAAATGTCGAGATCCAGATCGATGCCATCCACGTCAGCGGCGCGTATGGTGCCTGCGGCGGCCGCGGTGAGCTCGCCGAGCGATACCGCGGCCGACATCTCGACCGCGGTGTCCGGCGTCGGTAACAGGCCGGGGAAATTCGCCACCGCGCGCGCTTTCTGCCCGCGCACCGTGCCGCGCGCCACCACGTCGATGCCGCCGCCGGCACCCACGTCGCCGGTGACGTCCATCTCGAGGTCGGTTTTTATCGTCGTGTCGCGATACACGACGAAGCCGCGATCGATGTCGATGCGTTTGACAAAGACGCGGGTCGGGCCCTGGCTCTTCTTCTGCCGATCCTTGAAGGTCCACGTGTTGCGGTTCTCCTCGCGTTCGGCGCCGATTTTGGCCTGCACGAGCGTGAGGTCCTCGACGACGACGCGGCCGGTCAACAGCGGCAGCAGGCTTATCCGCGCGTCGATGAGCTCCGTGTCGACGAGGTGCCGTGTCTTCGCCCAGTCGGGGTTGGTCACTCGCAGCCCGCTCACGCGCAGCCCCGGATGCAGGCCGATCTTCACGTCGATGTCACCGATGGAGATCTCGCGGCCGGTCGCCTCATTGGCGCGCCGCTCGATGAAGCGCTGCCCGGACTCGGATTCCACCCACAGGATGATGCCGAACGGTATTGCGAGGAGTACGGCGGCCGCAATCAGCACGAGGACGAGCGGTTTTCTGTTCTTCATTGGCCTGGAGCCTCGCGCTGCGAATCGCATTCGGCTCGGTCTGACGATGACGCGCGAACGGTGCAACGTACGTGCCGCGCCGGCGGTTTGGCGGGGCAGGGGGCGCGTGTTACAGTTTTGGCGCTGCATTGCCAAGCCCGTGTCACCCATAAGAAATTTCCTTTGAGCACCGATCCCGTCTCAGCTTCAGTCGTCCGGCATCGCCGGCTCGCGGCGGTGCTCTCCCGCTCCGGCCGCTTGAGCATCGCAGCGGCAGGCCTGGTCGCGGCGTTCGCGCTGCTGGGCACGTTGGCCGGCATCGATGCGCTCGCCCGGTTCATCCCGGGCTGGCCGAGCGTCCGGGTGCCCACCGGCATTGCCACGTTGGGCGTTGCAGCCGCTTTCGGCCTGCTGCTCTCGGGCAGGCGCGGTGCGGGTCAGTTGCTGCTGGCAGTGCTTGCGGTGGCTGTCCTGATGGCCATGCTCCTCCCCGAGGCGCGGCGCCTGCCTGGAGGCGCGCTGCAGACGTATCCCGGCGCGGCACTGCTGCTCATCATCGCGGCGGCCGCGTTCGTGAGTGCGCCGGGTGAGAAACTGCTGGCGGCGTCGCGCGTGCTCGCAGCGGCGAGCGCGACGCTGCTGTTCATCGCGCTCATCGGCATCAGCTTCCGCCTGCTCCTCGACCTGCCCCCGCTCGTCGATGTGTCGCTGCCTTCGCTCATCGCGCTCCTGCTGCTGACCTATGCGGTCGCGGTGGTGCGTCCCGATACCTGGCTCATCGAAAGGCTGACGAGCCAGCGTGCGGGCGCTGTCATGACCCGCCGGCTGCTTCCCGCGGTGCTGCTGCTGCCGCTGGTGATCGGCTGGCTCGAAGTGGCCGGGGAAGGCTCGGGGGCTCTCGACAGCGCTTTCGGATCGGTGCTGCAGACGGTCGTGACGATGTTCGCGCTCGGCGCAATCGTGTTGTGGGGCGCGCGGCGGTTGGACAAGCTCGACCTGCGCCGCAGCGAAGCCGAGCAGCAGGCGCATGCCCAGCGCGAGTGGCTGCACGTGACGATCGCAAGCTGCGGCGAAGCGGTGGTCGCCACCGATCCCACGGGAGTCGTGCGCCTCGTCAATCCGGCCGCCGAGGCGCTCGCCGGCCGCGCTTCCTCCGAGCTCGTCGGGCGCCCGATCAGCGAGGCCTACGCGCTCGCCGCGGACGAAGGCGGAATGGAGCATCCCCTGCTCACGGTGCTGCGCGGCGCGCAGTACGACAATCCCGCGCGCGAGTTGAAGCTGCTCGGCCCGGGGCTCGACCGCTACGTCGAAGTGAACGTGGCGCCGATCACGAGCGCCGACCAGGCATTGCTCGGGGGCGTCATGGTCGTTCGCGACGTGAGCCTGAGGCGCCAGAACGAGCAGGCGCTGCGTCACGCGTACTCCGAGCTCGACCGGCGCGTGGCCGAGCGCACCGCAGAGCTCGAGCGCGCGAACGCCGCACTGCACGAAAGCCTCGCTCTGCTTCGCGGCGTCACCGAAAGCACGCCGGACCTCATCATCGTCAAGGACGGCTCGGGTCGCGTCGTGATGGCGAACCCCGCACAGGTGAAGGCGATCGGCAAACCCGAGAGCGAGATCGTCGGGCATACCGAACGCGAATTCGTCGGGGACGACGAGCACACGGCGAGGATCATGGAAAACGACCGCCGGGTGATGTCGTCGGGTCGCATCGAGCGCATCGAGGAAGCGATGACGGGGCCCGAAGGCGCGCGTACTTTTCTCTCGACCAAGTCGCCACTGCGCGACGTGCGCGGTAACGTGATCGGCGTGATCGGCGTGGCGACCGACATCTCCGAAAGAAAGCGCATGGAAAACGAGCTGCGCGAAGCGCAGCGATTCACCCAGGGACTGGTCGAGACCGCGCCGATCGTGCTCTACCTCTTCGACCACGTGCAGCAGCGCATCGTCTACGCCACCGGGATGGGGCTGGAGGCGCTCGGCTACACCTCGGCCGACCTGATGGCGCTCGACCGCGCAGAGCTCGAACGGCTGGTCCACCCCGACGACATTCCCGGGGTCATAGAGCACCTGCGCAGGGAGCCTTACGAGCAGACCGGAATGCGCGAAGTCGAGTTCAGGGTTCGCACCCACGCCGGCGAATGGCGGTGGATGCACGGACGCGAGCGTCCGTTCGAGCCCGGCGTGCAGAACCGGCTGCTGCTCGGGGTGACGGTCGACATCACCGATCGCAAGATCGCGGAGCTCGAGCGCGAGCATCTGGTCGCGACCGAGCAGCGCCTGCGGCTCGAAGCCGAGCGCGCGAATCGCGCCAAGGACGAGTTCCTCGCGATCGTCTCGCACGAGCTGCGCTCACCGCTGAACGCGCTGCGCGGCTGGGGTTTCCTGCTGGGCAGCGCGAAGACGCCCGATCAGGCGCTCATCGACCGCGCCACCCAGGCGATCAAGCGCAACGTCGACCACCAGGCTCGCCTCATCGACGATCTGCTGGACACCTCGCGAATCATGAGCGGCAAGCTCAACATCGAGCGGCGCCCGGTAAATCTTGTCGACGTGGTGCAGGGCGCGATCGAGGTCATTCGCGCTTCTGCGGCTGCAAAACGCATCGGCGTCGAGTTCAACCCCGCGCAGCCTGTGGTGACGATCGACGGCGACGCGGCGCGCCTGCACCAGATCGCGGTGAACCTGTTGTCCAACGCGGTCAAATTCACGCCTGAAGCCGGTCAGGTGACGGTGAGCGTGAGCACCGATGACGCGGTCCGCCTGTCCGTCGCGGATACCGGCGCGGGTATCGACGGCGAATTCCTGCCTCGCGTGTTCGACCGCTTCTCGCAGGCGGACACTTCGACCACTCGGCGCCACGGCGGCCTTGGCATCGGCCTCGCGCTCGTTCGCCACCTGAGCGAGCTGCACGGCGGGAAAGTCAGCGCTGCGAGTGAAGGCGCCGGCAAAGGATCGACTTTCACGGTCGAGCTCCCGCTGCCGCAGGCTGAAGCGCCGCCGGCCGTTGCGCCTTCAGCGGACCGCCCGCGCGCCGTGGGCGGGCTTGCCGACATCACCATTTTCACGCTCGACGACGACCCCGATGCGCGCGACGTGATCAGCCTCACCCTGCGCCAGGCCGGCGCACAGGTGCGAAGCGTGGCCACCGGAGCCGAGCTGATCGCGCTCCTGGAGAAGCATCTTCCCGACGATGCACCGGACATCCTGCTGCTCGATCTCGCGATGCCCGACGAGGACGGCTTCACGGTGCTCGCGCGGGTGCGCGCGCTCGAAGCGCGCAAGCGCGTGGCGCCCGACGCGTCGCTGCCCGCCATCGCAGTGACGGCTTTCACCGAAGTCAGCCGCGCCCGCGTGATCGAGCAGGGCTTCAGTGACCACGTCAGTAAACCGATAGATCCGGCGCGGCTCGTCGCTAGCATTCGTCGGGCTTTGAGTGCCGAGCGGGCAGAAACATGATCGGTTCGCAACGGCCGGGGCCGCCGCGGTAAACGCCAAAGAGGGAAACTGCCGCGGCGATGAAACCGGGCGGGCATGAGACGCCGTGAGGTGGGGCATGGCGATTGCCTCAGCCGTCGCCATGTCAGAAAAGGAGAATGCGTTGTCGATCCTGATCAGATCAGCAGTGGCGTTGGCGTTCGCGCTGGCGTTTCATGGGGCTCTTGCCGCGGCGACGGCTGAGCCGGCGAAGGGCGGCGCCTCGAAGAGCGAACCCGCCAAGGCCGAACCTGCGAAAAGCGAAATCAAGAAAGCGGACGAGAATCGCAAGAAACCACTGCAGCGCTGCGACGAGCTTGCCGACAAGGCTCAGCTCGAGTGCCTGAAGAAAGCCCGGGAGCGCGTCGTCGAGGCCAGAAAGAAACGCGAGGCCGCGGGGGAGAAAGCGCCGGCTTCGGCCGCGCGCGGGGTCGACCCGAAGAAGTCCGGCGATTCGACCGCCGGCTCGCAGAAAGCGAAGTAAGCGTTCTCAGGCCGCCTGCGCCGCCGCCCCGGCAGCGTGAGAGCGGTTCCACAAATCCCTGAAGAGCGGCTGGCGCGCGAGCAGGTCGTCGACACTTCCGGAATCGAGCACGCGGCCTTCTTCCATCAGCACGACGCGATCGAACCGCGGCAGCAGGTTCAGGCGATGGACCGACGCGACGATGCATGCATCGGCCACCGCACTCCTGAATTCCCCGAACACGCGCGCTTCAGTGGCGGGATCGAGACTGCTGGTCGGCTCGTCGAGCAGGAGCAGCGAGCTCGACTGGGCGGCGAGGATGCCGCGCGCGAGCGCCATGCGTTGCTTCTGTCCACCCGAGAGATTGAGGCCGCGCTCGGTGATCACGGTCTGAAGTCCCTGTGGTAGCGCGGCGACCACGCTGTCGAAGCTCGAGATGCGCAGCGCCTCACCGATCGCTTCGGGCGCGTACGGCACGCCGAAGCTGATGTTGTCGAGGATGGTCCCTTCGAAGACTTCGGCGTCCTGCGGAATCAGCGTCGCCAGCGCGCCGAGGTTTCTCAACCCCACGTGCGGCATGCCGTCGACGGTGAAGCGGCCGCGGTCGGTGTCGTAAAGCCCCGCCAGGACGCGCATGAGCGTGCTCTTGCCCGAACCGCTGGGACCCACCAGTGCGAGGGCTTCGCCGCGGTGCAGGCTGAGCGCCACGCCGTTGAGCAGCGGCGTGGCGCGGCGGTTGCGCGCATAGCTGAATTCCAGCGCGTCGACGTCGATCCGGCGCCAGTCGTCGGGCAGCCCGCCCTGCGGGGCCTGGCGCTCGGTCGCGTTCCAGATCGGGTCGGCGTTTCCATAGTCGACTCGCATGCGCGCGAAATTCTGATAGTGGGTCGCGAGCTGCGCGATCACGCCCCCGGCCTGGTTCGCGTACTGGTACACCATGAAGACGTTGCCGATGAGGAGTCCCGTGGCGCTGCGCTGCGCGCTCCACGCGTAGGCCGCGACCATGCCCCAGGTGAGGCTCATGGTCAGCACATCCATCGCGCACCACTTCGCTTCGTTGATGACGATGTTGCGCCTGAGCGGCCCGAACACGGCGGTCAGGCGCGAATCGAGCAGCGCGGAAGTCGCGCGCTGCAGCCTGAGGCTGATGATCGTGGAGACGTTGCCGAGTGCATCGACGAGCGCCGACGAATAGCGGCGCTCCGCGTCGTTCTGGGCTTTCACCAGATCCATGAGCACTTTATCGAAGCGCACGATGACCAGGCCGATCACGAGGAATCCCGCGATCGCGAGGCTGCCCGTGACAGTGGAGAGCAGCATGAGTGCGACGACGGGCCCCACCAGGCTGACGAAGTTCTGAAGGTAGATGAACTGGCTGCCGGCGAAATCCGACAAGGCCAGCGTCGTCTTCTGCATGCGGTGCAGGGTTTCGCCGGAATGGTGTTTTTCGTGCCACGCGAGCGGCAGGCCGGACACGCGTCTGTACAGGCGGTCCGACAATTGTTGACGCACGCGCACGGCGACAGTGCGCTCGATGACGCGTCCGGGCCCGTGCATCACCCACGACGCTACAGTGGCGCCGAGGATCAGCAGGATGAGCGCCGCGGCCGAAAGGCCGGCGGCCCCGGTGCCTGACGTCTGCACGGCATTGATCGCCTGCGCGGTCAGCCAGGGGATCGCGAGCCTGGTGAGCTGCGAGCTCACCAGGAGGGCGCTCGATGCGACGACTTTGAGGCGCGCACCTGCGGCGTAATGCCAGAAAGCGCGATACAGCCCCAGCAGGCCCGGGGCTTCCGCGCTTGTTTCGGATGTGTTCATATCACTGCGGCCGCTTTTTTGCGCGCGCGGCAATCGTATCTAAATTGGAATTCAAGGAATTGCGCAGGAGACAGTTGCTAAGTCAAACACTAGGCGTTTATCCTCAGCGCCTCCCTGCGAGCTTACCGGGCAGAATACAAGAGCCCGCCGGCGATCAATTCCTTGATTAGATACATTTTTATCCCCTTACTTTTTGCGTGGCTCGTCACAGCCGCACGCGCCGAGACGCTTCCGCAGGCGGTCGCGCGCGCGGTCGCGTATTTTCCGGACATCCAGGCTGCGCTGTCGCGGGAGACTGCGGCCACCGCACAGACGGGGCAGGCGCGCGCCGAGCTTTATCCTTCGGTCAACCTGGCGCTCGGCGAGGGGCGGGAGCGCAGCCGCAACACCTCGACGCGGTTCCAGGCAGAGGATCCGACGCTGACCCGCCGCGAGGCCGACCTCTCCGCGTCGCAGCTCCTCTTCGACGGAGGCGCCAGCACCGGGCAGGTGAGGCGTTTCGGCGCTCGCGCCCAGGGGGCGCGCTTCACCGTGAACGACACCGCCGACAACACCGGCGCACGCGCGGGCCAGGTGTTTCTCGACGTGCGGCGATTGCGCGAGCAGCTCGATGTCGCTCGCGACAACGTCTCGATACACGACAGGACTTTGTCCGACGTGACACTGCTTGCCGACTCCGGCCGCGGCCGCCGCGCCGACGTGACCCAGGCCGATGCCCGCCGCGCGCTCGCCGTATCGGCTTTCGAGCAGCTTGCCGGCCAGCTCGAGCAGAGCGAATCCGCGTACCGGTATTTCACCGGCCGCTTTCCCGCGGACCTCGACCCGCCGCCTGATCTTGCGACCAAGCTTCCGCCGACGATCAACGAAGCCGTTCGCGAGGCCCTTGCGGCCAACCCTTCGATCCGCAGCGCCGAGAAGGAATTCGAGGCGGCGCAGTTCGACATGGAAAGCGTGCGCGCCCGCTACGCGATGCCGCGCATCACGCTGGAAGCGGGGGGCTCGCGCAACCGCGACCTCGACGGCATCCCGGGCGTGAACAACGACCTGAGCGCGATGCTGCGCCTCCGCTACAACCTCTTCCGCGGCTTCGGAGACGTCGAGCGCGTGCGCGAAAGCCAGGCGCGTATCGACGAAGCGCTCGCGGGGCTGAACCGCGCGCGCAACGAAGTCGAGCGCGACGTGCGCCAAGGCTGGAACGCGCTGGTGTCCGACCGGTTGCGACTGCCGCAGCTTGCCGAGTATGCGCGCGCTAGCGCCGACGTGGCCGAAGCGTACCGGCTCCAGTTCCAGCTCGGTCAGCGCAGCCTGCTCGACGTGCTGAATGCGGAGAACGAGCGCTTCAACGCAGTCTCGGGCTTCATCGCCGGCCGGGCCGCGGTCGTCGCCGGCGAGATTCGCGTGCTCGCGAGCATCGGGCGATTTCTGCAGACGGTCGGCGTGAGCCCGCCGCAGTCCCCGACCTCCGGAGCGCCCGCGTCGCAGGGCGCCGGTGCTTCTGCGGGCGCGGTCCTGTCCTCCGGCGCCGGTGGCTCTCCGGGCGCAGTCCTGTCGCCCGGCGCCGGCACCTCTTCCGGCGCAGTCCTGACTTCAGGCGGAGCCGCATCTTCCGTCCCGTCTGCAGGCGCCGCCCAGTGAGCCAGGCCGCCCTCAACATCGATGCGATCGCGACGTGTCTCGCCGTCGCGGCCCGGCTCTACGGGCAGCCGGCGACACCCGAAGCCCTCACCGCCGGACTGCCGCTCGAGGACGGGCGGCTCACGCCTGCGCTCGCCGCACGCGCGGCCGAGCGCGCGGGCCTCGCCGCGCGCGTGGTGAGGATTGCGCTCAAAGACATCGACTCGAAGGCGCTGCCCATCATCCTGCTCACCACCGACCGCGACGCGTGCGTGCTCGCCTCGCGCAACGGTGAAAACGTCGATGTCATCCGCCCCGAGCTTGCCGACGCGACTCGAACGATCCCGCTGGATGATCTCGCGAAGGATTACAGCGGCTACGCCATCCTCGTGGGAAGGCTGCAGCGCTTCAGCGCCGGCACCGAAAGCGAGCGGCTGGTGACCAAGCACCACTGGTTCTGGGGAACGCTCAGGGCCGAGCTTCCGACCTATACCGAAGTGGCCGTGGCGACCGTGCTCATCAACGTATTCGCGCTCGCCTCGCCGCTCTTCTTCATGAACGTGTACGACCGGGTCGTTCCCAACCGCGCGATGGAAACGCTGTGGATACTCGCGCTCGGCCTGACGCTCGTGCTCGTGTTCGACCTGATGCTGAAGATTCTGCGCGGCTATTTCATCGACGTGGCGGGCAAGCGTGCGGACCAGGCCCTCTCGGCGGCGCTCTTCGCTCGCGTCATGGACCTGAAGCTCGACCAGCCGCGGCAGGCGGTCGGCTCGCTCGCGAACAACCTGCGCGAGTTCGAGTCGCTGCGCGAGTTTTTCACCTCCGCGACCTTGGCGTCGCTCGTCGACCTGCCTTTCGTCCTGCTCTTCGTTGCCGTCATCGTGTGGATAGGTGGCGGCTGGATGGTGCTGCCGGTGCTCGTCGCGATCCCGCTTGTGCTCGGCGTCGGGCTCGCGCTGCAGCCCAAGCTGCGCGATCACATCCGCCGCAGCTTCGCCGCGACCGAAGCGAAGTACTCGACCGCGATCGAGACCCTCGCCGCGATCGAGCACGTGAAGCACCTGAACGCCGCGTCCCAGATCCAGCGCAAATGGGAAAGCCTCGTGGACTACGTCGCGAAAGAAAGCCTGTCCTCGCGCATGATCTCGTCTTTCGCGATCAACTTCACCGGATGGGTGCAGGGCGTCGTATCGATCGCGGTGCTGATCATCGGCGCGTATCTCGCCGCCGAAGGACAGCTCACCCTCGGTGCGCTCATCGCGTGCTCGATCATCACCGGCCGCGCGGTCGCGCCGCTCACGCAGCTCGCGGGGCTGCTCACCCGATACCACACCGCGACGAGCGCGCTGTCCGCGCTCAACAAGATCATGGAAGCGCCGGTCGAGCGCGAGCCGGGCCGCACCTTCGTGAGCCGCCCGCGCCTCACCGGCCGCATCGAATTTCGCGGCGTGACCTTCCGCTATCCCGGTCAGCAGATCGAAGCGCTGCGCGAGCTCTCGTTTGCGATCGCGCCGGGCGATCGCGTCGGGGTCGTCGGACGCATGGGCTCAGGCAAAAGCACGCTCGCCAAGCTGCTGATCGCGCTCTACCAGCCGCAGGCCGGAAGCGTGCTCGTCGACTCGATCGACTCGCGCCAGATCGACCCCGCCGACCTGCGCCGCAACATCGGCTACATGCCGCAGAACGTCGTCCTTTTCAATGGCACGCTGCGCCACAACGTGACGATGGGCGCCGTGCACATCGACGACGCGGCGATGCTGCGCGCGGTGCAGCTCGTCGGGCTCGACGATCACATCCAGCGCCACCCCCAGGGTTTCGACATGCCGGTGGGGGAGCGCGGCGAAGCGCTTTCGGGCGGGCAGAGGCAGGCGGTGGCGCTCGCGAGGGCGCTGCTCGAGGACCCTCCGGTGCTGCTGCTCGACGAGCCGACCGCGTCGATGGATATCGGCAGCGAAGAGCAGTTCAAGGCGCGGCTCGCGCCGGTGCTCCCCGGACGCACCCTCATCGTCGTCACCCATCGTGAGTCGATGCTGACGCTCGTCGACAAGCTCATCGTCATGGACAACGGGCGCGCGGTGGCGGCGGGGCCGAAAGCCGAAGTGCTGCAGGCGCTGTCGCAGGGCCGGGTCCGGAAGGCAGGATGATGGATACCCCCGTTCAAGCAGCCCCCCAGAAGCCGCCGCCTAAACCCTGGTCGATCGAGCAGGTCGCGAGCGAGCGCGTCGGTGAACGCCGTTTTCCGCACGTGCTGCTCATAGGCATCACGGTTTTCTGTGTCCTGGCCTTCGCGTGGGCGGCTTTCTTCAAGATCGAGGAAGTCGCGCGCGGCGACGGACGTGTCGTCACCCGCAGCCAGACCCAGGTGATCACCAATCTCGAAGGCGGCATCATCTCGGAAGTCATGGTGCGCGAGGGCGACGTCGTGCAGAAGGACCAGCCGCTGATCCGCATCGACCCGACCCGCTTCGAGGCGGCATTTCGCGAAGGCGAGCAGGGGGCGGTGGCGCTGAAAGCGAAGATTGCGCGGCTGACGGCGGAGACCAACCGCGCAGGGTTTTCGATGCCGGCCGAGCTCCAGAAACGCAACCCGACCGTGGCTGCGCAGGAGAGCGCGCTCTACCGCACGCGCCAGGTCGAGCTCGGCACCAAGACGCAGATCCTGCGCCAGCAGCTCCTCCAGCGCGAAAGCGACCTGCGCGAGCTCCAGTCGCGCAGCGAACGGCTCGCGGAACAACTCGTGCTCGCCGATCGCGAGCTGGCGATCACCGCGCCGCTGGTCAAACGCGGAGTCGTCTCGGAGGTGGAGCTGCTCAGGCTCGAGCGCGACCAGACCCGCACACGCACCGATCTCGAGCAGGCGCGGCTGTCGATCCCTCGCGCGAAGGCCGCGATCGAAGAAGCGCGCGGCAGGCTCGCCGACGCCGAAGCGGGTTTCCGCTCGCAGGCCGGAACCGAGCTCGCGCAGGCGCAGGCCGAACTCTCGAAAGTCGCCGAGCAGATACCCGCGCTCGAAGACCGCGCAACGCGCACGATCGTGCGCGCGCCGATGCACGGCATCGTGAAAACGATTCCGAACAAGACCGTCGGGGGCGTCGTGCAGCCGGGAAGCCCGATGGTGGAGATGGTGCCGGTCGAGGACAAGCTGCTCATCGAGACGCGGTTGAAGCCTTCGGACATCGCTTTCGTCCACGTGGGACAGCGCGCGATCGTCAAGGTCACGGCGTATGACTACAGCATCTTCGGCGGGCTCGAAGGCAAGATCGAATACGTCGCCGCCGATTCGGTCGTGCCGCAGCAGGGTGAGCCGTTCTACATCGCTCACGTGCTCACCAACGCCAACGTGATCGACTACTACGGCAAGAAGCTCTCGATCAGCCCCGGGATGCTCGCTTCCGTCGACATCATCACCGGCAAACGCTCGATCCTGTACTACCTCACCAAGCCCATCAACCGGGCTCGCGAGCGCGCGCTGACCGAGCGCTGAGATGGCCTGCGCCTGATCGGCTGACGCTGATGATGGCGGCTCGGGCCGGAGAGCAAGGCGCGGCAGCCGACGGGGAGTTGGTGGGCGGTACTGGGATCGAACCAGTGGCTTCCACCGTGTGAAGGTGGCACTCTACCGCTGAGTTAACCGCCCGGAGAGAGTAGCGGCTCGTATTTTAGCAGCAACGAGGAAGCGCCTCAATTGCGGCCCCTCGCGGGGTCGCCCTGATGCCGGCGCGCTGGCGGCGTCCGCCCTGCAGCTTTCCTTTGTGTCCTCCGCGTCCTTCGTGGTAAAGCTTTGATTCCCGCATTTTTCGCAGCTCTCCCGTGACCAAGAAAATCACCATCATCGGCGCCGGCATCGTCGGCGTCGCCACTGCGTCCTACCTGAAACGCGACGGCCAAGACGTGACCGTCGTCGACATGCGTCCACCGGGCGAATACTGCTCGTTCGGAAATGCCGGGATACTCAGTCCCGGCTCGTGCGTTCCGCTCGCCACCCCCGGCATTCACTGGAAAGTCCCCGGGTATCTTGCCGACCCGATGGGGCCGCTCACGATCCGCTGGGGATATCTGCCGAAAGCCGCGCCGTGGCTGCTGCGCTTTCTCGCGGCGTCGAACCCGAAGCGCGTGGAGGGCATCGCCGATGCGCTGCGTCCGCTGCTGAGACAGACTTTCGACGCCTACGAGCCTCTCGTGCAGCACGCCGGCGTGACCGACCTCATACGCAGGACCGGGTACGTCGTCACTTACGAGAAGCGCGCGTCTTATGTCGGCGACTCGCTCGCTTGGAAGCTGCGCCGCGATCGCGGTGTGATCGTCGAAGAGCTCGTCGACGCAGGGATCAAGGCGCTCGTCCCGCAGCTCACCGGGCACTACGAGGTCGGCCTGTATCTGCCCGAGCAGGGCTTTGTGGCCAACCCGGAGCGCTTGACCAAGGCGCTCGCAGCTCAATTCCAGCGCGACGGGGGCGTGGTGCTCCAGCGCAAAGTCCTCGACATCGAAGTCGGTCCCGACGGTCCTCGCGCGCTGATCACGAGCGAAGGCCGCATGCCCGTCGAGACCCTCGTGATCTGCGCCGGATCGCACTCGAACGAGTTCACGTCAAAGCTCGGCGACCGCGTGCCGCTCGAGGCCGAGCGCGGCTATCACGTGACCTACTCGGACCCGGGCTACACCCTGCCGATGCCGGTCTTCATGCCCGAGCACAAGTTCTTCATCACGCCGATGGAAATGGGACTGAGGATCGCCGGCCAGACCGAGTTCGCCGGCATCGATGCGGAGCCCAACTACGCGCGCGCCGACATCCTCGACAAGCACATGCGGCGCGTTTTTCCGAAGATCAGTCCAGCGGACGCGACGAAGTGGATGGGGCGGCGGCCGTCGATGCCGGACTCGCTTCCGGTGATCGGGCGTGCAACCAGGTTCGCGAACGTGTATTACGCGTTCGGCCACGGCCACGTGGGGCTGTGCAGCGGCGCGCCGACGGGGCGCATCGTCGCCGACCTGGTCGCGGGGCGGCAGCCGAACGTCGACGTCACGCCCTACCGCCCCGACCGCTTCTGATCCGCTAAATCGGGGACAGACCCCGATTTTCACAGATGTGAATATCGGGGTCTGTCCCCTATTATTTATTATTTGCGGCGCGGGGCTTTCTTCTTCGCGGATGCGCGCCGGGCGGTCGATGCCGGACGCTTCTGAGCCGCGTTTCTGGTCGACTTCGTCGTCGTGGCTCGACGCTCGGTCCGCGCCTTCGCGCGGCGGGTCGATTTCTTCGCGACTGCGCGGGAGCTCTTCTTCTTGGCGGTGGGCGCGCGTCTCGCCGCCGGCGCGGCGGTGGCTTTCTTCACCACTGCACGCAAGGTTTTCTTCACACGCTTCAACAGCCGTTTGGCTTTCACCGCGATCGGCGATTCCGATTTGGATGCCGCGCGGCGCGACGCGACGCTGGGGGCGGCGCCGACCGTGACTGTGCTCCCGCTGCGTGCCGATTCGAGAATCGCTTCGAGCACCGCGACCCCGTGCTCCTCGTCGCCGCCCGCGACCGCGATCCTGCGTCCTTCGGCCACGGCGTCCGCGAAGCTCTCGAGCTCCGCGCGCTCGGTGCTCATCTGCGGAAAGGTGACGACCTGCGGCTTCTGGTGCGTCGTCAGGTTGTCGGGATCGACCTGGCAGACTTTCATCTGCCACGTCGTCAGGTGCTCGACGTCGCCGACTTCAACCCAGCCCTTCGAGCCGAACACCTGCATGCGCCACGTTTCGGCGGTTGCGATCACGGTGCCGAGATAACCTGTCGCACCCCCTTTGAAGTTGAAGAGCATCGAGGTCGTGTCGTCGATGCCGTAGTCGAGCGCGATGCGCTTGCTCTGCGCGTACACCGTGTCGACCTGGCCGGCGAGATACATCATTGCGTCGACCACGTGCACGCCGCGCCCGGTCATGCCGCCCGCGGGACCTTCTTCGCGCTGCTGGCGCCAGTGGCCTTTGGGAAAGCGGTAGACGCTGGGTCCGCAGAAGTTGCCTTCGATGTGGAGCAGCTTGCCCAGATGCCCGTCCGCGAGCATGCGGCGGATCTCCTGCAGCGCCGGCTGGAAGCGCCAGTTGTAGCCGACGGCGAGCGCGACCTTGTTTTCCGCGGCGATGCGAACTGCTATGCGCGCGTCCCCGGACGTGAGCGTAAACGGCTTTTCGGTGAACACGGGCTTTCCGGCCTTCGCCGCGGCCCTGATCTGCTCGGCGTGCACGGTGTGCGGCGTGGCGAGAACGATCGCATCGATCGCAGGGTCGGCGAGGACCGCCTCGAGATCGGAGTGCAGCGTAAGACCGTTGCGCTCGGCGTACTCGCGTGCGTTCTCGGGGTGGCGCAGGACGCCTGCGACGAAACGGATCCTGTCGCTCTTGCCCTGCACGCTGTTGACGAGATTCTGGCCCCACTTGCCGAGACCGACGATAGCCGCATTGATCATTGCTTTCCTTTCTCCGGATTCTTTTTGCCGCCGCGAACGCTGTTGGCGATGATGAGGCGACGACTGTACCCGCGGTGTGATCGCCGCACAAGGGCGCTATACTGAACGCACTCAGCAGGCATCCCCTCACGCCCAGTCAGGAAAAGAACAATGACGGCTGCATCGCCGGCGCGCTTCGATGTCGGCGTCGACATCGGCGGCACTTTCACCGACGTGGTTTGCCGCAGCGCGAGCGGCGAGCTGAAGCTCGTGAAGATCCCCACCACGCGTGCCGACCCCAGCGCCGGGGTGCTCCGCGCGGTCGAGCACATGGGCAGGGAGTGGGGTATCGCCCCTTCAAGCATTGCGCGCTTCGTGCACGGGACGACCGTCGCGACCAACGCCGTGCTCGAAAGAAAAGGCGCGAAGATCGGTCTGATCACGACAGCTGGATTCCGCGACGTGCTCGAAATCGGCCGCCAGAGCCGGCGCAACGTCTACAGCGTGATCTTGAAGCCCGAGACGCCGGGCTTTCTCGTTCCGGGAGCGCTGCGGCGCGAAGTGCCCGGGCGCCTCAGTGCGAGCGGCGAAGTGCTGGTGCCGCTGGATGAAGACGCGGTGAGGCGCGAAGCGGCATCTCTCGCCGCGAGCGGCGTTCAGGCGATCGCGATTTCGTTTCTGTTTTCATTCCTCGATCCGACCCACGAGCGCCGCGCCGCCGAGATCGTGCGTGAAGCGCATCCCGACGTGATGGTGTCGATCTCGTCCGAAGTCGACCCGGCGTTTCGCGAGTACGAGCGCACGTGCATCACCGCTTTCGATGCTTACCTGAAGCCGGTCATCGACCGCTATCTCGCGAGCATGGAGCGCGATCTCGACGCGAGCGGCGTCGGCGCACCGCTCCAGATCATGCAGTCCCGGGGCGGCGTCGCGTCTTCGCGGGTCGCGCGCAGGCGACCGGTGCGCCTTTTCCTGTCCGGCCCCGCGGCGGGCGTGATCGGCGGGCAGATGGCCGGAGAGGCCGCAGGTGAGGACGATCTCATCACGATCGACATCGGAGGCACCAGCGCCGACATCGCGCTGATCGCAGGAGGCAAGCCGCTGATCGCGGCCGAAGGCGTGCTCGATGGTTACGCGGTGCGCGTGCCGATGGTCGACGTGAACGCGATCGGCGCGGGCGGCGGCAGCATCGCGTGGCTCGACGGCGCGCGTTCGCTGCGCGTCGGGCCGCAGTCGGCAGGATCGGAGCCGGGCCCTGCGTGCTACGGCCGCGGCGGCCGATGCGCGACGGTCACCGACGCATCGATCGTGCTCGGCTATATCGACCCCGATTATTTCGCGGGCGGCTCGATGCGCCTCGATGCCCTGCTCGCGTGGAAAGCTGTCGAGCAGGGCGTCGCACGGCCGCTGGGCATGAGCGTGGAGCACGCGGCGCTGGGTATCCATCGTGTGGTCAACGCGAACATGGCTGAAGGCATACGCTTCGTGTCGGTCAAGCGCGGCATCGATCCACGGGGTTTCAGCCTCGTGCCGCTCGGCGGCGGCGGGCCTGTGCACGCCACCGCGCTCGCTCGCGAGCTCGGGATGCGGCGCGTGATCGTGCCGCTGCATCCGGGCGTGCTCTCCGCTTCAGGCCTGCTCGCAGCGCCGGTCGAGCACGAGGCCGCGATCGCGTTCGGCGCACCGGTCGAGGCTGTCGGCAAGCCGGCGCTCGTCGAAGCATTTCGGGCGCTCGACGCGCGCTGCAGCGAGCTCATGGCGCTGGAAGACGTGGCCGAATCGGCTGTCGAGCGGCACTACTACGCCGACGTCTGTTACGTGGGCCAGTCCTACCACCTCGAAGTGCCGCTCGATCTCGGAGGCGACACCCTCACAGCCTTGCAAAGCGCTTTCTATGAAGCGCACGACCGCGTCTACGGCCACAGCGCCGAAGGGCGCATCCAGTTCGTGAACCTGCGTGCGGTGCATCAGGCACGTGCGGCAGCGACCCTGGCCGACCGGCACGAGCCCGCGCCAGGCTCACCGCTCAAGGGCACCCGCAAGATACTGACCGAGCGCTCCGGAAGCTTTGTCGAAGCACAGGTCTACGATCGCGAGTGGATGCCTGCCGGGATGAGCTTCGAAGGCCCCGCGATCGTCGAGCAGGCGGACACGACCACGGTCGTCGAGCCCGGCTGGCGCGCGCAGATCGATGCGCGCGGCTCGCTCGTGCTCAGCGCCGACGACGTCGGCAATCCTGAAGCGGCGCACGCCGCCTCGATCTCGACCGTGAGCCCAGCATGAATACCGCCAGCCGCGCCGAAGTCGTCGATCCGATCACCGCCGAAGTGATACGCAATAAGCTCGAAGGCATCGCCAACGAGATGGAGCTCACGCTGCTGAAGAGCTCGTTCTCGCCGATCGTGAAGGAAGGGCTGGACACCTCGGCGAGCCTGTTTACGGTGAACGGCGAGACTCTCGCACAGGCGTGCGCGATACCTGTTCACCTCGCCACGCTCATTCCCGCATTGCAGACGATGGTGCGTAAATACCCGCTGCAGTCCATGCGTGAAGGCGATGCCTACATCCTCAACGACCCGTACTGCGGCGGCACGCACCTTCCCGACATCGCGATCATGACCCCGGTGTTTCACGGCGGCCGCGTGATCGCGATGACCGCGACGATGACGCACCACGGCGACGTCGGCGGCTACTCGCCGGGGTCGCTGCCGCCGGGCGCGACCGAGATCTACCAGGAAGGGCTGCGCATCCCGGCGCTGAAGTTTCGCGACGCCGGCGTGTACAACGAGACGCTGGTCGAAATCCTGCGGCTGAACAGCCGGCTTCCGGACACGCTGCTCGGCGATCTCAACGCACAGCTCGCGGCGTGCACCGTCGGCGCGCGCCGGCTCAAAGCGCTCGCCGACCATTACGGCGCCGATTTTCTGATGGCGATCTTCGAGGATCTGCTCGACCGTTCGGAGACGATGACTCGCGACGCGCTGCGCAGCATCCCTGAAGGCACGTATCGCTACGTCGATTATCTGGACAACGACGGCATCGACCTCGATCGGCCCGTGCGCATCGAAGTCGCAGTCACGGTGCGCGACGGCAACATCGAGTTCGACCTGACCGGAACCGATCCCCAGCTCAAAGGACCCCTGAACTGCGTGCCTTCGGGCTCGCAGGCGGCTGCGTATTTCGCGGTGCGCGTGCTCACCGATCCGACCATACCGACCAACGGCGGCTGCTTCAGGCCGGTCAAGCTCAACCTGCCGAAAGGCTCGCTCGTGAATCCGGAGGAGCCCGCGCCGGTGAACGCGCGAACATCGACGATCAAGCGTATCGCGACCTGCATGGTGAGCGCGCTGGCCGCGACGCTTCCCGACCGCGTCGGTGCGCCCGCGGCCGGAACGCTTCTCGTGGTGGCATTCGGCGGCCGGCGGGCTACGGGCGAGCGCTTCATCGTCGGCGAGCTGATCGCAGGCGGCAGCGGCGCCGCGTTCGACCGTGACGGCGTGGACGCCGTCGACACCGACGCGAGCAACTGCATGAACCTCCCGGCAGAAGCGCTCGAGATGGATGCGCCGCTGCGGCTGCATCGCATCGAGCTGAGGCGCGATTCGGGCGGCGCCGGCGAATATCGGGGCGGGCTCGGCGTGGTGCGCGAGTACGAAATCCTCGCCGACGGCGTGTCGTTCACCCATCGCGGAGAGCGTCACTTCAGTACGGCGCCCGGACTGAAAGGCGGGATGCCGGGTGCCTGCGCACACTCGGTCATCATTCGTACGGACGGCAGCGAAGAAGTCATTCCGTCGAAAGCGCTGACGGTGCTCAACAAAGGCGATCGGGTGATCGTCGAGACTCCGGGAGGCGGAGGATATGGCGATCCATCCGCCCGGACATGCGTCGCTGAAGACGTGGCGAATGGCAAGGTGAGCGTGCAAGCTGCGAAAGAGCTCTACCGCATGTGAAGGTGTCCGCCGGGGCGAGCCCAACGTAAAAACGTTCACGCTTCGACAGGCTCAGTACGAACGGTTCACGCACCGCGTGAGCCTTCAGCCGAAGGACACAAAGGAAGAAGAATAAATGCAGCACGCTCCGTCCGTCTGGCTGACTACCGCAAATCCCGCACCGCAGCTCCCGCAACTCGATCAAGGCATTCAGACCGACGTCGCCATCATCGGTGCGGGCTACACCGGGCTCGCCGCCGCCCACCATCTGCGCCGTGCCGGTGTCGCGTGCATAGTCCTCGAAGCGAACGACGTCGGCTGGGGTGCGAGCGGGCGCAACGGCGGCATGGCGGTGCTGCGCTACAAGAAGTCGTGGGCTGCCCTCGCACGTGAGCTCGGACGCGAGCGTACGCGCCACCTGCACCGGTTGCTGCACCAGGCGGTCGACCTGCTCGAGCAGACGGTCGACGAGTACCGCATCGACTGCGCCTTCGCTCGTTACGGGCATATCACCGCCGCAAATGGAAAACGCGCACTGGCCACACTTACTGCGGACGCGGAGTGGCTCGCGGCCGAAGCCGGCGACCGCGCACCGCGCATGCTCGACGCGCGCGAGACCGCCGACCTGACCGGAACCTCGTGCTACCTCGGAGGCTATCTCGATCCGCGTGCCGGCGGCATCCATCCGCTGAATTACGCGCGAGGCTTTGCGGCGGGGCTGTCCGCTGCAGGCGTGCCGATCTACGTCGGCACCGCGGTCGACACGCTGCGCGAGGAGGCGAGCGGCGGCGTCGTGCTCGAGACCTCGAACGCCGTCGTGCGGGCGAAGCAGGTGCTCGTGGCGACGAACGCGTATACCGATCTGCGCGAATACGGCACCGACCTCTCGCGTCGTATCGTTCCGGTGTCGACCTCCGTCATCACGACCGCGCCGCTGCCGGCGAGCGCTCTTGCGGCGATCGTGCGCGAGCGCCACCTCGTCTCGGACACGCGGCATCTGCTCAACTACTTTCGTATAGCGCCCGGAGACCGGCTGCTGTACGGCGGCCGTGGTTCGCTCACCGGTCGGCAGTCGCCGGAGGTGTATCGCGGCCTCGAAGCGAAACTGCGCGAGACCTTCCCTGCGCTCGCGGGCGTGGAAATCGATCACCGCTGGTCAGGCAAGGTCGCGGTGACGCTCGACGATTTTCCGCATGTAGGCCGGGTCAGCCCGAGGATCGCGTACGCGATGGGTTATGGCGGCCGCGGGGTCGCGCTGACCCAACTGCTCGGCAAGATGCTTGCTCACCTTGCCATGGGCGAGCTCAACGATCCGGGTCCGATGAACGGCGGCGCGTTCCGGCCGATCCCGCTTCATGCGCTGCGGATCCCCGCGATGAAGGCAGTTGCAGGGTACTACCGGCTGCTCGATGGTCTCAGGCTGTGATCGGAATGGCGGCGTCCGTCACTGGATCTTGATGTTCGCCTGCCGTATCACCTTCGTCCACATCTTCTTCTCGGTCTGAACGATGTTGGCGAGGTGCTCGGGCGTGCTTCCTGCGGGCTCGACGCCGTCGCGCGACAGCCGCTCCTTGACGTCGGGCAGCGCGAGGATGCGAACGAGCTCGGTATTGAGCCGCGCCACGATCGGCTTCGGCGTCTTCGCAGGTACGAACACTCCGTACCACGAATCGACGTGAAAGCCGGGCAGGCCTTGCTCGGCGATGGTCGGGATGTCGGGGGCGGCGTTCGCGCGCTTCAGTCCGCTCACGCCGAGCGCCTTGATCCGGCCGGACTTGACGTGCGGGATCGCCGGCAGAATCGGCCCGAATCCGACTTTCACTTCGCCGCTGATGAGCGCCGGCAGCGCTGCACCGCTGCCTTTGTAAGGCACGTGGGTCAGCCTGATGTTCGCCATCGACGAAAGCAGCTCCGCAGCGAGATGGTTCGCGCTACCGACCCCCGATGATGCGAAATTGATCTCGCCTGGCTTCGTTCGTGCGAGCGCGATGAGCTCTTTCACGTTCGACGCCGGGAGCGACGGATGGGCAGACAGGATGCTCATCGAGCCGCCGAGGGTGGAGACCGCGGCGAAATCCTTGTCCGGATCGAAACCCACTTTCTGACCGATGATCGGCGCGATGACGAGCGGCGCTCCGGTGCCGAGCAGCAGGGTGTGACCGTCGGGCGGGGCATCCGCGACGATGTCGGCGCTGACGTTGCCGCCCGCGCCTGCGCGATTGTCGACGATGAATGCAACGCCGAACGCTTCGGCGAGCTTGCCGCTGACCACGCGCGCGATCGTGTCGCTCGGGCCGCCCGGCAGGAATCCCACGAGGAAGCGTATCGGACGATTGGGATACTTCGCGTCGGCGCCGATCGCCGGCATCGCGGCGAGCGCGGTGCTGACGGCAACGCCCAGCGCCACGCGCTTGACGCTCTGTTTCATTTCACTGCTCCTCGTTATTTTTGAGTGTCATTCGAAGACGATACCTGCGTCCTTGACGAGTTTTTTCCAGCGCGCGGCGTCGTCGACGATGAGCTGCGCGAACTCGGCGCGCGTCGCCGGCTGGGTCTCTACGCCCTGGGAGGCGAGCCGGTCCTTGACTTCGGGCGTGCGTATCGCGCGCTGGGTCTCGGTGTGCAGCTTGTTCACGATGGCGACCGGGGTCTTCGCCGTCACGATGAAGCCGTACCACACCGGCACGTCGAAGCCCTTCAGCGTCTCGCCGATCGTCGGCACGTCGGGCGCGGCCGGCGAGCGCTTCGATCCGGTCATGCCGATCGCCTTCAACCTGCCTGATTTGACGTGCGGGATCGCGGCGAGGGTGGGCAGCATCGCGATCTGGATCTCCCCCTGGAGCACGGCGATGATGTTCACGGCCGCGCCCTTGTAGGGGATTGCGGTGAGCTTCACGCCCGACATGACCGTAAACAGCTCACCCGCGAGATGGTTGGTGGAGCCCATTCCCGAATGCCCGAAGCGCAGCGTGCCCGGCGGTTGCGAGCGGCCGTAGGCGACGAGCTCCTTGACGTTGCTCGCAGGCGTGCCGGGGTGCACGACCATCATCGTCGAGCCGAAGCCGATCAGCGAGATCGGGGTGAACGCTTTCAATGGATCGAACGGCGGCTTGTTCCTGAAGTTCGGGCTGATCGTGATTACCGGCTGGCCCATATAGAGCGTGTGACCATCCGGGTTCGCGTTCGCCGCCAGCTCCATGCTGAGCACGCCGCCGGCGCCGGGCCGGCCGTCGATGATTACGCGCTGTCCGAGCAGCTCCCCGAGCTTGTCGCCGGTCACGCGCGCGACGGTGTCGCTGACGCCGCCCGGCAGAAAGCCGGTAATGAGTCGCAGTGGTCGCGAAGGATAGTTCTCGGCGCCGGTGTTCTGGGCGGCGGCAGTCGTCGAGCTGAGCACAGCCGCTGCGGCGAGCAGCCTCAAAGTGTTTTGCACGGTTCGCATCGTCGGTATGTTCTGGCTGTAAAGGAGGGAGGTATCGGGGGGACCTCGGTTCCCCCTGATTCGTTTACCGGCGGCAAGGTGCCAAGGTCGGCGTTAGTCGACCTTGGCGCCCGCGTCACGCACCACCTTGCGCCACTTCACGAGCTCGGTCTTGATGAGCGCCGCGAACTGCTCCGGCGTGCTCGACTGGAGGTCGATGCCCTGCGCGACGAAGCGCTCGGCCATGTCCGGCTGCGAGACTGCGCGGGTGATCTCGGCATTGAGGCGGCTCACGAGGGTGCGCGGCATGCCGGCGGGGCCGAGCACCCCGTACCACGGCACCGCCGAAAAACCCGGCAACCCCGATTCGGCGATGGTCGGAAGCTCAGGCGCCTGCGGCGAGCGCTTCGCACTCGAGAGGCCGATCGCGCGGAGCTTTCCTGCGCGCACGTGCGGCATAGAAGTGAGCATGTTGCTGAACATCATCTGCACGCGGCCGCCGACGAGGTCGAGCAGCGCTGCAGCGTTGCCTTTATAAGGCACGTGAACGATGTCGATTCCGGCTGAAGTCTTCAGCAGCTCGCCTGTCAGGTGAGTGGGGCCGCCGTTACCCGCGGAGGCGAAGTTGAGCTGGCCCGGACGCGCCTTCGCGTAGGCGATCAGCTCCTTGACGTCTCTGGCCGGGACCGAAGGATGAACCACCAGGGCGAGCGGCAGCGTCGCGAGGAGTGTGATAGGCGTGAAGTCGGCGACCGGATCGAATGCGAGCTTGGGATACAGCGCGGCATTGATCGCGTGCGTTCCGACGTGGCCGATCATGAGCACATAGCCGTCGGGCGCGGATTTCGACACGACCTCGGCGCCGATGTTGCCGCCGGCGCCGGCTCGATTGTCCACGACGAACTGCTGGCCGAAGCGCTGCGAGAGCTTCTCCGCGACGGCGCGCGACATGAGATCGGTGGGACCGGAAGGTGCGAAAGGCACGATCCAGCGCACCGGGCGGTTCGGATAATCGGTTCCGGAAGGTTGTGCAGCGAAAGTGGAGATCGAGAGTACGCAGCAGAAAGCTGCAAGAATCGGCGCGGAGAGAGGCATGAACGCCGGGCTTCGCAAGCTCCGTGCCATCACTTGCCGTCTTCGGCGACTGCTCCCGACCACGGGGACATGACGTCGGTGATGCCGAAATGCGTGCCCTCGTTCGGGTCCGTCAGCACCGCGCTGGGGCACGCGTAGTTCGTGGGATAGACGACGAGCTCGGTGTCGACCGTCGGGAACGCATCGGCGAGCGCGGAACGCACCCGTTCCGGCAGGCGCGGGTCTACGCTCACCGTCTCCCCGCCGCTCGCGTCGATGCGGGGCTGGTGGAACGCGTCCTCGAGGCTCATGCCGTGGTCGATGAGAAAAGAGGTGATCTGGTAGACCGCCGGCATGATCTTGCGGCCGCCGGAAGCGCCCATCGCAAACCATGCCTTGCCGTTCCTGCGCGCGATCATCGGATTCATGTTGGTCAGCGGGCGCTTCCCGGGCGCGAGCGAATTCGGCGATCCTTCGCGCGGGTCGAACCACATGATGCCGTTGTTCATCAGGATGCCGGTCTGCGGCAGCACGACTTTCGATCCGAACACCGACAGCAGCGTCTGCGTGAGCGCGACCATGTTGCCGTCGCGATCGACGACGTTCAGGTGTGTCGTGGTCGAAGGATCGCGGTGGTCTGACGTCTCGCCCATCGTCGCGAGGCGCTCGCTGTAGCCTTCCCGAAGAATCCTTGCATAAGCGAGGAATGCGTCGGCGCGCGGGCCTCCGGCCTGCAGCTTCACCTGCTCGAGCTTTGCGAGCGCGCGCTGCATCGTGGGGCCCGCGGTGAGGCCCGGCGCGAGCGCGAGCTGCGCGCCGCGATATTCGACCTCCAGCGGCTTGACGATGCGCGCGCGGTAATTGCGTAGATCCTCGAGTGCGAGGTTGCCGCCCATCGCCTTGATGTCTTTCGCGATGCTCGCGGCGACTTCGCCTTCGTAGAAGTCCCGCGGGCCCGCGTCGGCTAGCCTGCGCATCGTCGCCGCGAGACCTTTGAGAACCAGCCGCCCGAGCGGTGCGCCCGCCGCGGTCACCGGCGGAAAACCGCCGGGGAGCCAGATGTCCTTCGTGCTCGGATAGCGGGCGAGCTCCTTGGCCATCGTCGCGGCCTTGAGCGTCAGATACCAGTCGACGGCGATGCCTTTATCGGCGAGCTCGATCGCGGGCGCGATCACTTCTGCGAACTTCTTCGTGCCGAATGTCTCCAGGGCGAGCGTAAGGCCGGCGACGTGACCGGGCACCGCGATCGACATCGGCCCGTGCACGTTGCGGTCGTCTTTCACCGTCGGCCACGTGAAGAGATCGCTCGTGAATCCGCCGGTGAGCGGATAGTCGGCAGGATCGAGGCCGCGCGGAGAGATCGGCCCGAAGTCGACCACTTCGACGCGGTTTTCTTTCGCGAGATACACCAGCATGAAGCCGACGCCTCCCAGACCGCTGTTCCACGGCTCCACTGCCGCGAGCGACAATCCCGTCGCGACCGCAGCATCGACCGCGTTGCCCCCCGCCGCGAGAATACGTGCACCGGCTTCGCCTGCCACGCGGTTCTGCGTGGCCACGATGCCGCCACGGCTTTGCGCGACGGGCTTGCGTACGGTCCAGTTCTGGACGAGATGTTCGAGCATGGGTGTGTGCCGGTGTGCTGGGAGGAGGCGCAATGATAACGCAGCTATAATCGACTTCCATGAGCAAGCACATCGTCTGTCTCACTTTCGATTTCGACGCGATCTCCGGTTTCATCTCCCGCGATCAGACGACGCCCGGCTG
>JAQGMV010000166.1 GCA_028292225.1 Betaproteobacteria bacterium | reverse complement strand
CGGGCTCGGCGCGCCAGCCGCAATACGCGATGGTCTTCGCCGGCGAGCACCAGGAGATCTTCAGGAAAGCGGGGTGGGCGCGCGAGGACGTGCAGCGCTACGTCTTCGAGAACACCAGGGTGCCGGTCGCCGAGCTCAAGCGCATCAACATGCTTCCCGGCGCGGTCACTGCCGAAGACGAGCGCACGACCTACCCGCTCGTCGAGCGCGCGCAGGATCTGCTCGTCATCGCCGCCGGCGGCAAAGCCGGCGTGCAGTCCGCGTTCATACCCGGCTGGGGCAGCAAAGCCGGATCGCAGAGTGTCACCAGGGAGATACGAGTTCCGTAAAACCGACCCCCAGCCCAAAGCCCTCGCACGCAAGCGTGCTCTCCCCTGAGGGGGAAGGAGTGCTATCCCCTCCCTGCTCAGGGGGGTCAGGGTGGGGGTGGGGTAACAAAGCGCCTCACCGGCTTCTTCAGCAAGGAGAAAATCATGGCCATCCAGATCTTCGACCCCACCACCGAAGTCAGCTCGCGCCGCATCGCTTACGCGGCGCGCCCGAAGTCGCTCGAGGGGCTCCGCATCGGTCTCGTCGACAATACCAAGCACAACTCCGACCAGCTCCTGCTGCGCATCGCGGGGATACTCGAGCGCGATCACGGCGCAAAGGCCCACCTCATCCGCAGGAAGAAAAGTGCGGGCGCGGCGCCGCACGCCGAGATCGTCGAGGAATACAAGGCGGGCTGCGATGTGATCGTCGCAGGCGTCGGCGACTGAGGGTCGTGCTCGTCGGGGAGTGTCCTCGACAGCATCGTCTTCGAACAGCACGGCATTGCGTCGGCTTCGATCGTGACCGACGTGTTCAAGGTGACCGGCGCGGCGATGGCCCGCGCGTGGGGTTTGCCCGACTTCCGCTTTCTCGCGATGCCGCACCCGATCGCAAACCTGAACGACGCGCAGCTCGACGAGCGCGCCGCTGCGATCACGCCGGAGGTGGTGAAGCTCCTGCTCGAAGGCCAGACCGGCTGAGCGGCTGCCGGGACGCGCGATGGGCCAAGCTCACGGAGAGCACCCTCGGGGTGCTCTCCGTTTTCTTTTCCGCGCGCCAGGTAAATCGTCGCCGCTCATGCACGCGTCGACACCGGGTCGTCGGTGTGCGCCTCTGCCATGGGCTCGGCCTTGGTCTCGTTCGCGAGCGCATCGTCCTCGAGCTCGGCCGGGGTTTCCGGCGGCTCGATGTCGATGGCGAGAAAGCCCCCGGACTGGTGCTCCCACAGCCGCGCGTAATGGCCGCCGAGACGCAGCAGCTCGTCGTGTGAGCCCTGCTCGACGATGCGGCCCTGATCGAGCACGATCAACCGATCCATGCGCGCGATGGTGGACAGGCGGTGCGCGATCGCAATCACCGTCTTGCCTTGCATCAGGTCGAGGAGCTGCTCCTGGATCGCGCGCTCGGCCTCGCTGTCCAGCGCCGAGGTCGCCTCGTCGAGCACCAGAATCGGCGCGTCTTTCAGGACGACCCTCGCAATCGCGACGCGCTGGCGCTGGCCGCCGGACAACTTGACCCCGCGCTCGCCCACGTGAGCGTCGTATCCCGTACGATCCTTCCAGTCGCGTAGCTCAGTGATGAAATCGTCGGCCTGCGCCTTGCGCGCGGCGGCGTGCACCTGCTCGTCGGTCGCGTCCGGGCGGCCGTAGCGGATGTTCGCCGCAATCGAGCGGTGCAGGAGGGAAGTGTCCTGCGTCACCATGCCGACCGCGGCACGCAGGCTCTCCTGCGTCACCTGCGCAATATCCTGCCCGTCGACCAGGATCCGGCCGTGCTCGGGCTCGTAGAAGCGAAGCAGCAGGTTTACGAGGGTGGACTTGCCCGCGCCCGAGCGGCCCACCAGCCCTACCCGCTCGCCGGGCCGGATGGTGAAGGTCAGGTGGTCGAGGACCGCGCTGGCATCGCGTCGGCCGTAGCTGAAGAAGACATCGTCGAAACGAATCTCGCCGCGACGCACCTCCAGCTCGACCGCATCCGGGCGGTCGACGCCGCCGAGCGGCACGGCAATGCTCTGCATGCCTTCCTGTACGACGCCGATGTTCTCGAAAATTCCCGTGACCTCCCAGCTCACCCAGCCTGCGACGTTGGCGATCTGCCACGCGAGCGGCAGCGCGGTGGCCACGACGCCGGCGCTCAGGGTGCCGTCGGCCCAGAGCCAGATTCCCACGGTTGCGGTTCCGGTGAGCAGCGCCGCGTTCAGCGCCGCGAGCCAGAACATGAATTGCGAGATGACGCGCATGTGCGCACCCATCGCGTCCTGATGCTGGTCGATCACCTCCCGTACATAGGCGTCCTCGTCGGCGTAACGCGCGAAGAGCTTGACGGTGTGCATGTTGGTGTAGCTGTCGACGATGCGGCCGAGCAGTAGCGAGCGCGCTTCCGAGCTCGTCTTCGCGAGGTCTCGCATGCGCGGAACAAAGCGGTGCAGGAATACCGCATACCCCACGAACCACAGCACCGTCGGCACCGTGAGGCGCCAGTCCGAAGCGCCCATCAGGGCGAGCGCGCTAACGCCGTAGGCGGCGATGTAGAACACGCCGCGTATGCTCGACATCACGCTCTCGCGCAGCGCATTCGCGGTCTGCATCACGCGGCTCGCGATCCGTCCGGCAAAGTCGTTCTGGAAGAACGGCAGGTCCTGTCGCACCACGTGCCAGTGGCTTTGCCAGCGTATGAGGCTCGTCACGCCGGGAAGCAGCGCGTTCTGGCGGATCGCGACGTCGCTCAGCACCACCAGCGGACGCACGACCAGGATAAGCACCACCATGCCGAGGAGGATCGGCACGTTGCCGGCAATCGCCGCGTGGCGGTCCGGGGCTTCCATGAGCGATACCAGGGTCCCGATGAACAGGGGAATCACGGTGTCGATCAGCGCCACCGCGAGGCTGGTCGCAAGCATGACCGCATACCAGCCCCGGGTCTGGCGCACGAAGTGCCAGTAGAAGGCGACCAGGCCGGGCGGCGGCGCGCCCGGGCCGACGCCGGCCGTGCCGCGAATACGGGACTGCAGATACTTGAACATCCTGGAAACCTGGGGAGAGGCGCAGACCGACGCAGGATACACGCGGGGCACGGCCGGCGTGCAGTCCGTGCTCCGACCGATGGAGTGACGAGGGCTGCCGCCAGTGGTGACCGTGCCGCAGGAGCGACTACGGCTAACGCAAAGGTGACTGCTGGCGAAGAAGTGACTGGTGACGAAGTGATGGAGGTATCGCCCTACAGCGCGCACACCAACCCGGGGACGGGGTACCATCGCTGCACGTTGCGACACCCACAGGAAACCTCGTGCATACCGAAACAGAATCACAACCGGCGCGCTTCGACGCCGAAGCCCTCACCGCTTTTGCAGAACGGCTGCTCACCGCCGCAGCCATGCCTCCCGATCGCGCACGCGACGTGGCCGGTGTGCTCGTCGAAGCCGATTTGCTGGGACACGACACGCACGGGCTCGAACTCCTGCCGACTTATCTCGCGGACATCGAAGCCGGCCGCATGACGGTGACCGGAGAGCCGTCGATCATCGCCGATCGCCCCGCCGTCCTCACCTGGGACGGCCATCGCCTGCCCGGACCGTGGCTCGTGCTTCGCGCCGTGGAAGAGGCAAGCGCGCGGGCGAAGATATACGGCACCGGCACCGTCAGCATCCGGCGCAGCTATCACATCGCCTGCCTCGCGGTGTATGCGCGGCGCGTCGCGGAGGACGGCCTCGTACTGCTGCTGCACACCTCGGCGCCGGCAGGCTCGAGCGTCGCCCCTTACGGCGGCACGCGCGCGCTGTTCTCGCCGAGCCCGATGGCGATGGGCATCCCTACCGGAGGCCAGGCCATCCTCGTCGACATCTCCACGTCGCTCACCACCAACAGCCTGACCGGGCGCCTTCATCGCGAAGGGAAGAAGCTTTCATCCCCGTGGCTCATCGACGAGACCGGCGCACCGACCGACGATCCTGCGGTGCTCTTCGCGCCACGCACCGGCACCATCCTCCCGATCGGCGGCGTCGACGCCGGGCACAAGGGTTACGGACTGTCCCTGATGGTCGAAGCGCTGACCGCCGGTCTTGCAGGACACGGGCGCTCCGATCCCGGCGCGCGCATGGGCGGCACGATCTTCGTGCAGGTGCTCGACCCCGCCGCATTCAGCGGGCTCGACGCATTTCGCGAACAGATGGACTGGATCGCCGCCGCGTGCCGCTCGAACCCGCCCGCGCGAGGGGTCGACCGCGTGCGCCTGCCCGGCGAGCGCGGGCTTTTCCTGCGGGCAGAGCAGTTGCGCTCCGGGGTGGGGATCAAGCCCGCAGTCGTCGACGCGCTGTCGAACGCGGCCGCGAAGCTCGGCGTAGCAACGCCGGCGCGCCTACAATCCCGGCATGGACACGATCAACATCCAGCGCCAGGACTATAAGACCCGCGGCACCTACGTCGGCACGGTCGCGGGCCTGCACGGCATCGCCCGCCTGAATTACAAGCGCGAACGCCCTGACCTCGTCATCGCCGAGCGGACCGAAACGTCGCCCGAGTTCGAAGGCAAAGGGGTCGCGCTCGCGCTGCTGACTCGCATGGTGGAAGACGCTCGCCAGGAAGGCTTCAGAATTTACGCGCTCTGCACTTACGTCGAAGACGAAAGACGCAGCCACCCCGAGTGGGCGGACGCGTTTTACACACCCGCTTAGCGGGCGGTGCCGAGTCCGCGCCGGCCTCGCGCCGGCACGCAGTGCGCAAGCCGGACCAACCAGAGGAGAAACCGATGTACAGCAGCCGCACCGCCGCGTTTCGTCTTGCCTTTGCGGCCGCAATTACGGGCGCTGCGGCGTGCGCGAGCGCACAGGACAAGCCCGCCGATTATCCGACGCGTCCGATAAGACTGATCTGTCCGGTCGCGCCGGGCGCCGGCAACGACACGATCACTCGCGCCGCCGCGCAGATGCTCAACGAGAAGTGGGGACAGACCGTCGTCGTCGACAACCGTTCGGGAGGCGGCACGGTCATCGCGACCGAGCTCGGGGCGCAGGCGGCTCCCGACGGTTACACGCTCCTCACCGCGACCGACACGCTCATGCTGCTCGGCGCGATGAAGCGCGTCACATTCGACATCCGCAAGGCTTTCGAGCCTGTCGTGGTCATGACTACGCAGCCGTACATCCTGGTGATGAACCCGGCGCTGTCGGTGAAATCGGTGAAGGAGCTCGTCGCCCTGTCCAAAACCAAGCCATTGAGCTACGGCAGCTCAGGCGTGGGCACCACGGTACACCTCGGAATGGAGCGGCTGGCCGCGCTGACCGGCGCCAGATTCGAGCACGTTCCGTATAAAGGCACCGCACCCGCGCTGATCGGCGTCATGGGCGGTGAAGTGCACATGGTTCCTGCGAGCGCGATTTCGGGCACGTCCGCGATGAAGACCGGCAAGGTGCGTGCGCTCGCCGTGATGGGACTGTCGCGCGTGCCGTCGCTTCCCGATCTTCCGACGGTCGCCGAGCAGGGGTTCCCGGGCTTCAAGATCGTGAACAGCTACAACCTCTTCGCGCCGGCGGGAACGCCCCGCCCCATCCTGCTTGCGATCAACCGTGTGGTGAGCGAAGGCATGCGCTCGCCGCAGATGGCGCAGAAGCTCGGCGCAGAAGGCAGCCAGCCCGGCGAGCGCCTCACGCCCGACGAGCTCAAAGCGCAGATCGCGAAGGAATACGTCGAAGTCGAAAAGCAGGTCAAGCAGCTCAAGCTCACGCTGTTCTGAAAATCGGGGACAGACCCCGATTTCGGATGGATGACGTTTTCATCGAACCGGCCGCTCACGCCCCATGACTTCCCCGCACACGCCGGATCCGGGCGGCTTCGGCCCGTGGAACCCCGGCGTCGAGTCGCCGGTGCCGCATCGCCTGCGCCCGCTCTGCACGATCTTCAGGCCCGAGCACGTCTACACGAGCTACCCGCAAGCGCGCGAGCTGCGCGGACTGACCGGTCTCGAGTACACCGAGCTCGTCGCTTTCCGTCCGGAGCGCCTCGCGCTGCACGAGCTCCTGGTGCGCGTCAGCGCCGATTTCTCGGTTCCCGACGGCGAGAAGATCGAGGACCTCGGCATCAACTTCAGGCAGATCGTGCGCGAGATCCTCGCCCGGGAGATCGAGCCGCGGCTCGAAGAGGTCGACGCGCACTACGACGCAGCGAAACGAGAGGTCGCGGAATTCATACACGCCGAGCTTGCCGGTCTTTTTCCGACGATGGACGAAACGGCGCCCGCGAGCACCCTCATCGAGCGGTGGGAAACGTACGCGCATGCGAACGAGCCCTCGATGCGGAGAGCGGCGTCGCGGGCGCTCTCCACGGTCGTGTCCGCCCTCCTCGCCCGCCACGGACGCGTGTGGGGAACGCGCGAGCTCACCGCCGGCATCGCGACGACCCTCGCCTGCAACGATTACGCGGGCGCGCAGATCGGCGAGCTGATCGGGCCGTGGCTGCTTCACGCAGCGAGCGCACGCGGTTACCGGCTGCTGCCCCGGCAGGAGCATCCGGTGGTGATGAACACCAAAGGCGCGTCGGCTTCGGGCAAGAGCACCCTGAGGCCGCTGCAGAAGCGCCTCGCCGGCGACATCGGCACCGACTGGAGCGCGTTCGCGCTGATCAGCCCCGACATCTGGCGCAAGCAACTGCTCGACTACTCGACGCTCGGCGCCGATTACAAATATGCCGGCGCGTTTACCGGAGACGAGATCCAGATCGTCGACCAGAAGCTCGACCAGTACATGGCTCGAAAAGCCCAACGCGGCAACATGTCGCACCTGCTGATCGACCGCTTTCGCTTCGACAGCTTCGCGCCCGATTCGGACGTCGCGGGCAGCAATCTGCTGACGCGCTTCGGCCGGATCGTCTATCTCTTCTTCATGATCACGCCGCCGGCGTCCCTCGTTACGCGCGCGTGGAACCGCGGCCTGGAGGTGGGGCGCTACAAGGCGGTGGACGACACGCTCGCGCACGGGGTGGAAGCGTACTCGGGAATGCCGCAGCTTTTCTTCACCTGGGTGCAGCGCGCCGACAAACGCGTGCATTTCGAGTTTCTCGACAACACCGTGCAGCTCGGAGAGCCTCCGCGCACCGTGGCTTTCGGCTGGAACGATACGATCAACGTTCTCGACGTGAAGAGCCTGCTCGACGTCGAGCGCTACCGGCGCGTCGACATCAACGCGCGTGCCCCCGAAGCACTGTTTCTCGATCCCGCGCTGCTTGCCCCTGAGAAGAACATGAGCTTTCTGCGCCAGTGCGTCGAGCGCTTTCGCGAGGTGAACTTCGCCGACCCCGCGACCGGCCGCGTATATCTGCGCATCGTAGAGGGCGTTGCGCAGTGGGCCGACAGCGCAGCGCTCGAAGCTGCGGCGGCCGAGCCTGACACGCGCGCGGGCCTCGCGGCGGTGGCGCCGCAGGCGCTCTGCGGAAAGCTTCCGCTGTCGGACCTGCCTGCGCGCCCCGGGATCCTCGCGCGCGAGCGCGTACATACCTTAGGCCGTTGGGGCCCCGACGACCGAACGGCGTGAAGCTCGACGCATAAGGCGGCGGATCACGGAGTTGACCGCTCGACCTGCCCCGCTTCCCTGTTGGCCAGTTCGAGCGTGGTCGCTTCGATCCTCGCCCGTTCGATCTGCGCGCGCCGCATCGGGCGCAGGACGAACCACGCCATGATCGCGGCGATTGCGTTCATCGCACTTGCGACGATGAACACCGCGTGCCAATTTCCCGTCGCCGCTGTGAGCAGGCTCGAGAACGGGACGAGCAGCGCGGCCGTGCCTTTCGCCGTGTAGAGCATCCCGGCGTTCGACGCCGCGTACTTCGATCCGAACGTGTCCGCGCACGTCGAGGGGAACAGGCTGTAGATCTCGCCCCACGCAAAGAACACGATACCGGTGAGGATCACGAAAGCAACCGGATCGGACCCTAGTGTGTAGAGGGCGAGTATGCCCACCGCCTCCAGGCCGAACGCGATGAACATCGTCAGCTCGCGGCCGATGCGGTCGGACACCCAGCCGAAGAAAGGCCGCGTGATTCCGTTGAGCACCCGGTCGATCGTGAGCGCGAAGGTGAGCGCGGGCAGCACGAGGCCGAGCAGGTTCACCGGCACGTCCATGATCTGGAAATCCTTCGCGATCGGCGCAAGCTGTGCGGTCGCCATCAGGCCGCCGGCTGCGACCATGACGAACATCACGTACATGACCCAGAACACCGGCTTGCGCACGACTTCCATCGGGGCGTAATCGCGGCGGGTTTGCGGCACGTGCGTCGAGGCGCGGTTCGCCTTGTCCTTCAGCAGCGAGCTCACGACGTGGCGCGGATCGGTCAGCGCCATCGCCAGCAGCATTACGATGACGCCCTGGCCGACGCCGAAATACAGGAACGCGGCCTCATAGCCGGAGGACTTGATGATCGCGGTGATGGGCAGGATGGTCAGCGCCGATCCCGCGCCGAAACCGGCTGCGGTCAGACCCGCGGCCAGCCCGCGGCGGTCGGGAAACCATTTCAGCGCATTGCCGACGCAGGTCCCGTATACCGCGCCGGCGCCGACGCCGCTGATGGCCGCGGCCACGTAGAGCATCGTGAGCGACGCGGCGAAAGAGTTGAACACCCAGCCGATG
Source organism: Betaproteobacteria bacterium (assembly GCA_028292225.1). Lineage (GTDB taxonomy): Bacteria > Pseudomonadota > Gammaproteobacteria > Burkholderiales > SG8-41 > JAQGMV01. Next base: position 6,031 of record JAQGMV010000166.1, on the reverse strand, counting down.
CCGCACAGCAGTCCGCCCACGAGCACCACGGGCCGCGGGCCGAAGCGATCGACGAGATAACCTTCGATCGGCACGAGCCAGGTCTCGGTCAGCACGAAAATCGTGAAGGCCACCTGGATCGCCGCCCGGCTCCAGCCGTGCTTGTCGGCGATCGGGTTGACGAACAGAGTCCAGCCGTATTGCAGGTTCGCGATCATCGCCATGCAGACGATGCCCATGAACAGCTGCATCCAGCGATATGAAGCAGGTCTGGTGGCGGCGTGCATGAAACCGCCTGCCGGAGCGTGACTTTGCATCGAATCCTCCTCCGAGGGTTGAAGCGTAGCGTCTCTCGGACGCTGTCAGAAAGCTACGCCGTGCTCACGGACGCGAACGGTAAACGTGTTGCAGACGTCGCATAAGCCGGGAGCTATGCAAGGGCGCGCCGCGCGACAACCCCGCACAGCGCCGCGGCGTGATGCCGCAGGTGATCTTCGACGAAAGTCGAGATGAAGTAATAGCCGTGGTCATAGCCCGGCTGAGGCCGAAGCACGAGGGGTTGCCCCGATTCGCGGCACGCCGCTTCGAGCTCGTCGGGACGAAGCTGCTCGTCGAGGAATTTGTCGTCGCCGCCCTGGTCGATCAGGATTTTTTCGCGGAGTCGATGCTGCCGCACGAGCTCGGTGGCGTCGTACGCGCGCCATGCCGAGCGATCCGGGCCGAGATAGTTCGTGAACGCTTTCTGTCCCCACGGCACCAGGCTCGGCGCGCACACCGGCGCGAACGCCGACACCGATTTGTAACGCCCCGGCTGGCGCAGCGCGCACACGAGCGCGCCGTGGCCTCCCATCGAATGCCCGAAGATGCCTTCGCGCGAACGATCCGCGGTGAAATGGTTCGCGACGAGGTCCGGCAGCTCCACTGTGACGTAACTGAACATCCTGAAATGGCGCGACCAGGGCTCCACGGTCGCATCGACATAGAAGCCCGCGCCTTCGCCGAAATCCCAATCGGTCTTCGCACCCGGAATGCCGGTATCGCGCGGACTCGTGTCCGGCGCGACGAGCATGAGACCGAGCTCGGCCGCGAAACGCTGGGCGCCCGCCTTGATCATGAAAGTCTCTTCGGTGCACGTGAGCCCGGCGAGGTAGTACAGCACCGGCACGCGGCCGTGCTCGGCCTGCGGCGGCCGATACATCGAAAAGCGCATCGGCGCCCCGCACGCGCTCGATTCGTGCCGATAGAAACCCTGCACCCCGCCGAAGCAGCGGTGCTCTGAAATCACTTCGATGGAAGATGTTGCCACTGCGCTCGACGCCGTCTGGAGGGAGACGAGCGCTGCAGGCAATTGGCGCGCCGGGTGGCGTTAGAACCGCAAGTACGGGACGAGCACAGGTATCAGGATTGCGCCGAGCACGCCGTGAAGACCCATCGCGATGCTCGCGTAGGTTCCCGCCTCGGGGTCGACGCTGAAGGCGCGCGAAGTGCCGATCCCGTGCGACGCGACCCCGAGCGCGAAGCCGCGCTGCCACCACTCGCGCGACCCGACGAAGTCCAGCACGAAGCGCGCGAGGACCGCGCCGAGTATCCCGGTGCTGACGGCAAATACCGCGGTGAGTGTCGGCGACGCGCCGATGCGCTCGGCGACGCCCATCGCGATCGGCGCGGTCACCGATTTGGCATAGAGGCCGCCGATGATGGCGTCGTCGGCGCCGAGCAGTCTCGCGCTGCCGACCGCGCTGACGATCGAGGTGAGGCCGCCGCACAGCAGCGCGGTCAGCAACGGCACTACCCTGCCGCGCAGCGCGCTCAGCCCTTTGTAGATCGGCACCGCGAGCGCGACGGTCGCCGAACCCAGGAGGAAGTGCACGAACTGCGCGCCTTCGAAATACCTCGGATACGGCATCTCGATGAGCGTGATCGTCACGGCGACGAGGATGACTGCGATCGCGACCGGGTTCGCGAGGGGGTGGCGGTTGGCGCGCTCGTAGATCATCACACCGAGCTGATAGGCGCCGAGCGTCAGGGTGAGCGCGAGCAGCGGGCTGCCCGCGAGATAGACCCAGATCTCGTGCATCGCCGGCAGGTCAGGTCTCACGCGAGCCGCCCTTTCCGAACGCTTTAAGCACCAGCGCGCTCACGGCGATGGTCAGCACGACGCTGACGATGAGCGCGGTCGCGATCGCCAGCGCGTTCGCGCGCAGGTGCGGCCAGAACACGACGACACCGACCGCCGCAGGGACGAAAAGAAGACCGAGGTGCTGCGTGAGCGCGGACGCGACGAGGTCGATCGTCGGCGGAACCGACTTGCGGAAGATCAGCCAGGCGAGCAGCAGCACGAGGCCGATCACCGGACCCGGGATCAGCGGCAGAAGAAAGTGCGCGGCGAGCTCGCCGAGGCCCTGGAAGAGCAGGATTTGAACGAAACCGGCGATCACGCGACACCCGAAGTTGACCCCACCCCACCCTGGCCCTCCCCCTGATGGGAAGGGGACTTTTCCCGTCCGAACGCGGGAGATTATAGGCGGCCGGTGTGAGCCCGGATCGTCTCGCGCGCATCTCGAGCAGCGGGGTTCATGCGGTTTTACAAAGATTTACACGCCGAATCGAGCGCCGGAACGCCGGCGCGGATATCATGAGGCGCGTTTCCGCGGCACGCCTCATGCTAGGTGCGCCAGATTGTCCTGTCCCTCCTTCATTGCAACCGCATGGCAGATCCCCTCGCCCCACCCCCACGAAGCCTCGATGAAGCCGTAGACGCCTTGAGGGCGCCTCCCCCGCGTGATCGCCGGCGCATCTGGATCGTCGCCGCGCTGCTCGCGTGCCTCGCCGCCGCCGCCGGGATCTATTACTACTACACGCGCACACCGGCGGAGCCCGCAGCCGACAGCGGCGCGAAGGGCAAGGGAAAAGGCAAAGGCGGGCCGAACGCCGGCCGCCCGGTCCCCATACTCGCCGCGCCCGCGCGGACCGCCGACGTTCCGGTCTATCTCACGGGGCTCGGCACGGTGACGCCGATGGCGAGCGTGACGCTGCGCAGCCGTGTCGATGGGCAGCTGCTGCGCGTGCTGTTCCAGGAAGGCCAGTTCGTCAAAGCCGGGCAAGTGCTCGCCGAAATCGACCCGCGGCCGTTCCAGGTTCAGCTCACCCAGGCCGAAGGCCAGCTCGCGAAGGACCAGGCCCAGCTCAAGAATGCGCAGCTCGATCTCGAGCGCTATCGCACCCTGTTCGCGCAGGATTCGATCGCCAAGCAGCAGCTCGACACGCAGGCTGCGCTCGTCCGCCAATTCGAAGGCACGATCAAAGCCGACCAGGGTGCGGTCGAGAGCGCCCGGCTCCAGCTCTCGTATTCGCGCGTAACCGCTCCGATTGCCGGACGTATCGGTCTGCGGCAGGTCGATCCCGGAAACATCGTGCGAGCCAGCGATGTCAACGGCCTCCTCGTCATCACCCAGCTCCAGCCGGTCAGCGTCATATTCACCATCCCCGAGGACGCGGTATCCGGCGTGATGCGCCGATTGAAGTCCGGCGAAAAGCTTCCGGTCGAAGGCTGGGACCGCGCGGACAAGACCAAGCTCGCGAACGGCACGCTGCTCACCGTCGACAACCAGATCGATCCGGCCACCGGCACGGTGAAGCTGCGCGCGCGCTTCCCGAACGACGATTTCGCGCTTTTCCCGAACCAGTTCGTCAACGCGCGCATGCTCATCGACACGCTGCGCGACGCGACGGTCGTGCCGAACGCGGCGGTCCAGCGCGGCACTCAGGGCACGTACGTATACGTCGTCAAGCCGGACAACACGGTCACGGTGCGGCCGGTGAAGCTCGGACCGGCGCAGGGTGAGGTCGTGGCAGTCGAATCGGGCATCACGTCCGGAGAGCAGGTCGTGACCGACGGCGCAGACCGCCTGCGCGAAGGCGCGCGAGTCGAAGTCGCCGACCGCACGCCGCGGCCCGACAAAGGCAAGGGCAAAGGCCGCGGCGGCGGCAAGGGCGGAGGCGGTGACGGCTCTGCCGGCAAAGGCGGAGGCGGTGACGGCACCGGCTCCACAGGCAAAGGCGGGGGCGGCGACGGCACCGGCTCCACAGGCAAAGGCGGAGGCGGTGACAGCACCGGCTCCGCCGGCAAAGGCGGGGGCGGCGACGGCACCGGCTCCACAGGCAAAGGCGGGGGCGGTGACGCCACCGGCTCCGCCGGCAAAGGCGGAGGTGCCGACCCCACCGGCTCCGCCGGCAAAGGCGGCATGGACGCCCATAAAAGCACCGGCGCTGAAGCGCCGCCCGGCGAGCGCCGGCGCCGCAACCCACGCGGCGGCGGTGACGCCGGCGCACCTGCGCAGGGACCACAGCCCTGAACCCGTCCCGCGCGTTCATACTGCGGCCGGTCGCGACTTCGCTCTTCATGCTCGCGATCCTGCTCGCGGGGATCGTCGCGTATCGGGTGTTGCCGATCTCGGCCCTGCCTGAGGTCGATTACCCGACGATACAGGTGGTGACGCTGTATCCGGGGGCAAGCCCCGACGTCGTCGCGTCGAGTGTGACCGCGCCGCTCGAACGCCAGTTCGGCCAGATGCCAGGCCTCGTCCAGATGTCCTCGTCGAGCTCGGGCGGCGCTTCGGTCATCACACTGCAGTTCAGCCTCGAGATCGCGCTCGACATCGCCGAGCAGGAAGTGCAGGCCGCGATCAACGCAGCCAACAACCTGCTGCCGGCCGACCTGCCGACGCCCCCGCTCTACAGCAAGGTGAATCCGGCCGACACGCCGATCATGACGCTCGCGGTGACCTCGACCTCGATGCCGCTGCCGCAGGTGCAGAACCTCGTCGACACCCGCCTCGCCCAGAAAATCTCGCAGTTGCCGGGCGTCGGCCTGGTCTCTTTAAGCGGCGGGCAGCGCCCGGCGGTGCGCGTGCGCGCGAACCCCAAAGCGCTCGCGGCCTACGATCTGGGGCTCGAGGATCTTCGCACCGCAATTTCCAACGCGAACGTCAACCAGGCCAAAGGCAGCTTCGACGGCCCGACTCGCGCGTCCACCATAGACGCGAACGACCAATTACGCTCGGCCGACGACTACCGCTCGCTCGTCATCGCGTACAAGAATGGCGGCCCCATCCGCTTGTCCGATGTCGCCGACGTGATCGACGGCGCCGAGAACAAACACCTCGCGGCGTGGGCGAACGGCGTTCCGGCAATCATCGTCAACGTGCAGCGCCAGCCGGGCGCGAACGTGATCGACGTCGCCGACCGCATCAAGGCGCTGCTGCCGGCGCTTCAGGGCACCCTGCCGGCCGCGGTGGAAGTGAGCATCCTCACCGACCGCACCGTCACGATCCGCGCTTCGGTGCACGACGTGCAGTTCGAGCTTTTCCTCGCGATCGGCCTCGTCGTGCTGGTGATCTTTCTTTTCCTGCGCAACGTGCCGGCGACCATCATCCCCAGCGTCGCGGTTCCGCTTTCGCTCGTCGGCACTTTCGCCGTCATGTACCTCGCGGGCTTCAGCATCAACAATCTCACGCTGATGGCGCTGACGATCGCGACCGGCTTCGTCGTCGACGACGCGATCGTGATGATCGAGAACATCGCGCGCTACATCGAGCGCGGCGACGATCCGAAGGAGGCGGCCCTCAAGGGCTCGCGGCAGATCGCCTTTACCGTCGTGTCGCTCACCGTCTCGCTGATCGCGGTGCTGATCCCGCTGCTGTTCATGGGCGATGTCGTCGGCCGGCTGTTCCGAGAATTCTCCATCACGCTCGCCACCACCATCCTGATTTCGGCCGTGGTGTCGCTGACCCTGGTGCCGATGGCCTGCGCCAAGCTGCTCAAGCCATTGTCGGCGGTGCGCGAGAACGCGCTCCAGCGCGGCAGCCGCCAGTTCTTCGACTGGGTGATCCGGGGTTACGGCCACGCCCTGACCTGGGTGCTCGACCGGCAGACGCTGATGCTGCTGGTGGCGGCGTTCACGCTGGTCCTGACGGCGGCGCTCTACATCGTCATCCCCAAGGGGTTCTTCCCCGTGCAGGACACCGGTGTCATCCAGGCCATCACCGAGGCG
>JAQGMV010000146.1 GCA_028292225.1 Betaproteobacteria bacterium | reverse complement strand
TCGACGAGGCTGATGCCTTCGATCTTCACGTCGTAGACCTTCCACGCGCCGCCCAGCTTTTCCATGCTGTAGTCGACCGAGACCGGCTGGCCCGCAGGCTGCTTGATGAGCGACTTCACGACGACGTCCGTGTCGCTGGGTGCCATGCGCAGCGGCCGGTAGTCGACGGTCTGGTTTCTGTACTGGCTGAAAGCAGTCGTGTAGGTCCGCACGAGCAGGGTGCGGAATTCGTCCGTGAGCATTTTCTGCTGCTCGGGCGTCGCCTGGCGCCAGTTACGACCGACCGCGAGCTGGGTCATGTGCGCGAAATTGAAGTGCGGAAGCACTTTGGTTTCGACGAGCTGGGCCACTTTCTGCGAGTGACCGGCCTGCAGGTCCTTGTCGGCCCGCACGATCTCGAGCACGTCCTCGGTAACGCTGCGCGCCAGCGCGTCCGGCGCGAGCTCGCTCACCGCGAATGCGGATGTCGCGGCGAACGCCAGGAGCAGTGCCGTGATGAATTGTTTCATTTCTCTATTCCCTTTGTCTGCGCCGCCGTGCGCGTGCCATCCTGCGCGCCCATCGGCCAGACTTCCATTACGTCAGACGCGCGCTATTTCTTGACCGTATCGCCCTCGGCGGCCTTGCTGTACAGGAACTGGCTGATCAGCTTCTCGAGCACGACTGCGGACTGGGTGAGCTTGATCGAGTCACCGTCAGCCAGGTTGGCCGGGTCGCCGCCCGCTTCGAGCCCGATGTACTGCTCGCCGAGCAGCCCCGAAGTCAGTATCGACGCCGTGGTGTCCTTCGGAAACTTGAACGCGCCGTCGATCGAGAGCACGACCCGCGCGTTGAAGCGCTCGTTGTCGAAGCCGAGCGAGGTGACGCGCCCGACCACCACGCCCGCGCTCTTGACGGCAGCCCGGGGCTTCAGCCCCCCGATATTGTCGAAGTTGGCATACACCGTATAGCTCTCTCCGCCGATTCCGCCCGTCGTCATGTTCCCGACTTTCATTGCGAGCACCAGCAGCGCGCCGATACCGGCGCAGACAAACAGACCGACCCAGAGGTCGAGCGTAGAGCGTTCCATCAAAGCCCCCGAAACATGAATGAGGTCAGCAGAAAATCGAGTCCGAGTATTGCGAGCGACGAGGTGACCACGGTCCGGGTCGTCGCACCCGAGACGCCTTCGGCCGTGGGCGTCGCGTCATAGCCTTCGAAGAGCGAGATCCACGTCACCGCGACGCCGAATACGAAGCTCTTGATCACGCCGTTCATGATGTCGTTGCGAAAATCGACCGCGGCCTGCATCTGCGACCAGAACGAACCCTCGTCGACGCCGATCAGCACCACGCCCACCAGATAACCCCCGAAGATCCCCATCGCGCTGAACAGCGCCGCGAGCAGCGGCATCGAGATGACTCCGGCCCAGAAGCGCGGCGCAACCACCCGCGCGATCGGATCGACCGCCATCATCTCCATCGCCGCGAGCTGCTCGGTCGCTTTCATGAGCCCGATCTCCGCAGTCATCGCGGAACCCGCCCGGCTCGCGAAAAGCAGCGCGGCCACGACCGGGCCGAGCTCGCGCACGAGCGAAAGCGCGACGAGCACGCCGAGCGCCGATTCTGAGCCATAGGTCTGCAGCGTGTGATAGCCCTGAAGGCCTAGGACCATGCCGACGAACAGCCCCGACACCAGGATGATGATGAGCGAGAGCACGCCCGTGAAGTACAGCTCCCGGATCAGCAGCTGCAGGCGTCTGAAAGTGGCGCCCGAGCTCGCTACGGTGAGCGCGAAAAAGCGGCTCGCATAGCCGAGCCGCCACACGATGTCGACGGCGTGGTGCCCGATGTTGCGCACACTCAAGGTTGCTGAACGGTTGAACATCTCTATGCGGCGGTTCTTCTGGTTTTTAGACGCGGTTGACGTCTTCGTGCTTGTTTGAAGACAAGGTTTCGTACTCGTCTTTTGGCGTATCAGTGAGTCAGCTTCAGGTCCTGCGCAAAGTCCCGGGCCGGGTACTGGAAAGGCACCGGCCCGTCGGGCTCGCCGTACACGAACTGCCGCACCAGCGGATCGGTGGACGCCCGCATGTCCTCGGGTGTGCCGTGCGCGACCATGCGGCCGTCCGAAAGGTAGTACACGTAATCGACGATATCGAGGGCTTCCTGCACGTCGTGCGTCACCACGATCGAAGTCGCGCCGAGCGCATCGTTCAGGCGCCGGATCAGGTTCGCGATGACGCCGAGCGAAATCGGGTCGAGCCCGGTAAATGGCTCGTCGTACATCATCAGCATCGGATCGAGGGCGATCGCACGCGCCAGCGCGACGCGCCGGGCCATTCCGCCCGAAAGCTCCGAGGGCATGAGGCGGTGAGCGCCGCGCAGCCCTACCGCGTGCAGCTTCATCATCACCAGATCGCGGATCATGCGCTCAGGCAGCTCCGTGTGCTCGCGCATCTGGAATGCGACGTTGTCGAAAACCGACAGGTCGGTAAAGAGCGCGCCGAACTGGAACAGCATGCCCATGCGCCGCCGCATCTGGTAAAGGCTGTCCCGCCCGAGCTCGCTCACCAGCGCGCCGGCCACCCGAACCTCGCCCCGGGTCGGCTTCACGACGCCCGACATCAGCCGCAGGAGCGTCGTTTTTCCCGACCCGCTCACGCCCATGATCGCGACCACCTTACCCTTCGGTATGACCATGTTGATACCGGTCAGGATGGGGCGGCGATCGTAGGCGAAAGTGACGTCGGATATTTGGATTAGAGGCTCTTGGGCCACCGGGGGCACGTACCAGCGCCAAAAAGGGCGAATTGTAACCCAGCCGCTGACCGCGGGTTTGAAGCGTGTGGGCCCGCACCTTTGCACAGCGCCGTCGAATCGCGATGGAAACCGCTATGAGTGGATTTACCGCACATCGCCACTGCGATAACTTACCGGGATGACTGATGCGAGCTCGACCGGGCCGGCGCTGGAGTTCGGCCGCGTATCCAAGAGTTTCGGCGCTACGCCTGCGCTGGACGATTTCAGCGTTGCGGTCGAGCGGGGCGAGCTCTTCGCGCTGGTCGGGGGCAACGGCGCCGGCAAGACCACGCTGATCAAGTGCATGCTCGATTTCACGGCGCCCGACAGCGGGAGCATCAGGATCTTCGGCGTGCCGGGCACCACGACCGCGTCGCGCGCCGACCTGGCTTTTCTTCCCGAGCGCTTCAATCCGCCGCACTACCTTACCGGGCGCGATTTCCTGCGCTACATGGCCGAGCTGCACCGAAACCTGTACGACGAGGAGGAGGTGCGCAAGACCTTCGGGCGGCTCGACCTCCCGGTGTCGGCGCTCGACCGGCCGGCGCGCACCTACTCCAAAGGCATGACCCAGAAGCTCGGGCTCGCCGCGTGCCTGCTCTCGGGCAAGAACCTGCAGGTGCTCGACGAGCCCACGAGCGGGCTCGACCCGAAAGCCCGCGCGCTGTTGAAGCGCGAGCTGCGCCGCCTGCGCGACGCAGGCCGCACCGTGTTCTTCACCTCACATGCGCTCGCCGACGTTCAGGAAATCTGCGACCGCATGGCAGTGCTGCAGAACGGGCGCCTGATGTTCGCCGGTACGCCCATCGAGCTCATGCAGAAGTTCGACGGCGCCAACCTCGAAGAAGCGTTTCTCGCATGCATCGGCGAGCAGCTTCCCGCATGAGCGCTTGTACATTCGGCACGTTCTGTCACAATGGCCGCGTTTGGATTTCAGGCGGGGGAACCGGGAGTGGCTGAGGAGAAGAAACCGGACCTGCTGATCGTTGACGATGATCCGTTAATCTCGGATACGCTCAATTTCGTGCTCGGAAGCGATTTCAACGTATACGTCGCGGACTCCCGCGCTCAAGTCAAAAGCCTGTTACGCCAGCTCGACCGCGCGCCCCAGCTCGCGCTCGTCGATCTCGGTCTGCCCCCGACGCCTCACCGGCCCGACGAAGGTTTCCGGCTCGTGACCGAGCTCATCGCGCACTCGCCCGAAATGAAAGTGGTGGTGCTCTCCGGCCAGAGCGACGAAGTGAACGCGCGCCACGCACGAACGCTGGGCGCGGTCGATTTCGTGCACAAGCCGTGCGACCCGGACGAGCTCAAACAGCTCCTGAAGCGCGCACTGCAGATGCAGGACGCGGAGCTGGGCGCGCCACTGCAGAGCGGGCTGCTCGGCAAGAGCGTGCTCGTCGAGAAGTTGAGACAGCAGGTCGGCCAGTTCGCCAACGCGCCTTTTCCGGTGCTCATCGAAGGCGAATCGGGAAGCGGCAAGGAGATCGTCGCGCAGTCCCTGCACACGAAGAGCCATCGCGCCGCGCGCCCTTTTCTCGCGCTCAACTGCGCCGCGATCTCGCCGACGCTCGTCGAGCCCACCCTTTTCGGCTACGCGAAAGGCGCTTTCACCGGCGCCACCAACGCACGTGCGGGCTACTTCGAAGACGCCCACGATTCGAGCCTTTTCCTCGACGAGATCGGCGAGCTTCCGCTCGAGCTCCAGGCGAAGCTCCTGCGAGTGCTCGAAAACGGCGAGTTCCAGCGCGTCGGTGAGACCCAGAACCGTGTATCGAACGCCCGCGTCATCGCCGCGACCAACCGCGACATGCGCCAGGAAATCCGCAGCGGCCGTTTTCGCGCCGACCTCTACCACCGCCTGTCGGTGTTCACGCTCAACGTGCCGCCGCTGCGCGACCTGGGCGACGACAAGGTGCTCCTGCTCGACCACTTCCGCGATCTTTACGCGCGGCAGGCCGGCGTGCGCGGCTTCGAGCTCGAGCCGCGGGCGATGGCGCTCTGGCTCGACTACAGCTTTCCCGGCAACGTGCGCGAGCTGCGCAACATCGTGATCAGGCTCACGACCAAATGTGCCGGCGAAAAAGTGACCGTGGAGCAGTTGCAGACCGAGCTCGACATGGAAAGCATGGACCTCGAGCTGCCCGGGCTGCCGTTCACGCAGGATTTCGGGTCGATACTCGACGCGGCGAAGCGCCAGCTTCAGATACAGAAATCGTTCGACCTCGACGCGACGCTCCAGCAGTGGGAACGGGGTTACGTCGAAGCCGCGCTGGCGGTCACACAGGGCAACCTCACGCGCGCGGCGAAGCTCCTCGGCATCCACCGCACCACGCTCTACAGCCGCATGCAGAGCTATGCGAACAGCGATGAAGCGCGCAAGCCCGACTGATACGACCGGCCCAACCCACAGGAGAGCCCCGGCGGCACCCCCCGCGGAGCGAAAACGCCTATGTACTATGAACACTTCGGCCTGACGCAAGCGCCTTTCAAGATCACCCCGAACACCGACTTCTTCTTCAGCGGCGGCAACCGCGGGCCGGTCCTGGAAGCACTGATCTACGCGATCACGCACGGCGAAGGCATCGTCAAAGTCAGCGGGGAAGTCGGCAGCGGCAAGACGATGCTTTGCAACATGCTGCAAAGCCGGCTGCCTCCCAACGTCGAAAGCGTTTACCTCGCGCACCCGAGCGTCGCCCCGGAAGAGGCGCTGCACGCGATCGCTTTCGAGCTGGGGCTGGGCATCGACCGTCACGCCGACAGGCTCGAAGTGATGCACGCCCTCCAGCAGCACCTGCTCGAGCAGCACGCGGCAGGGCAGCGGGTCGTGCTCTTCATCGAGGAATCGCAAAGCATGCCGCTGGCGACACTCGAGGAGATTCGGCTGCTTTCGAACCTCGAGACCCGCAACGACAAGCTCCTGCAGATGGTGCTTTTCGGCCAGCCCGAGCTCGACGAGATCCTGCGCCGGCCCGACATCCGTCAGCTTCGCGACCGCATCGCCCACAGCTTCAGGCTCGATCCGCTCGGTGACGACGAAATCCGCGAATACCTGATGTTCAGGATGCGCGCGGCAGGCTACCGGGGGCCGGAGATATTTTCCCCGACGGTGGTGCGGCAGATCGCGAAGGCTTCCAGCGGTCTCACCCGACGGATCAACCTGATCGCCGACAAGGCGTTGCTCGCCGCATTCTCCGAAAACACCCACACGATAGAGCCTCGCCACGTGCAGGCCGCGCTTCGCGACAGCGAATTCGGGCAGGCGCCTCGCCCGGCGCGATTGCCGCGCCAGTATGCGTGGGCGGCTGCGGCGCTGGTCGCCGGCACCGCGCTCGGCGCAGTGCTCTATGCGCTCGTCGACAACAGCTTTGCCCGCCCCCCCGCGCAGGCCTCTCCCGTCATGGCGGCTACGCCTGCGGCACCGACGCCGACCGCAATGTCGGCGGCGCCCCCCACTCCTGCCGGGACCGGTACGCCGCCGGGTCCGGCGGTGCCAGCTTCTGCGCCGGTGGCGGAGCAGGCGCTGCACACCAGCAATCCGGCGCCGGCGGCCTTGCATGCATCACCGGCCGCCGCAACGCCGTCCGCGGCCGCGCGCGCGACCCCCGCCGCCGCACTACCGGCGACCGCAGCCGCGCAGCCGCAGCCCGCAAAAACGGAGCCTCCGGACGCTGTGCCGGCGGCCGATCGCGCGTCGGCGCCACCCGGGCGCGACATCATCGCCAACCGGGTGGACGCGATGAACCGGCTGCTCAAGTCCGATACGGCCAAGCCGTTCAGCATTCAACTGCTGACCACGGGCAACGAAGAACAGCTAAGGAACCACCTGAAAGCTATCGCTAAATTCGTTGAAGTAAATGACATTTATATGTATCGTAGTGTCGCGCAGGGACGCCCGGCAGTGAGCGTGCTTTGGGGGACGTTCGACGATCGGCAGGCCGCCCAGGACCAGATCGTGGATCTGCCGCGCCCGCTGCGCGCGAACAGACCTTATGTCCGTAGCATCGACGAGATACGGGCAGAGGTCGATAGAAGCAGCGTTTCGAGGTGACGGCACAGGGGCCGTCGAGCGGCAACGGCTCGACGGAGGGATGAGCAGAATGCGAAGAGTCGCAGGCGGGATGCAACGACGGGCTTCCGCAAATCGGCCCGCGCGCGGCTTTCACAGCGCCGCAGCCGCCATGATTTTGGCCGCGGTGACCGGGGCATGCTCTCAGGTCCGGCCGTACATTCCGCCCTCCGAAGGCCACATCACGGCTAAACCCGCGGCCACCGTCGAGCAGGTGATTCCCCCGCCGGCCCGCGTGAGCAGCTTCGTGACCCCGCCCAAACCCACGATCACGCTGCCGACCTACAGCGTCGTCGTCAACGAAGTGCCCGTCAAAGAGCTGCTGAACGCGCTCGCGCGCGACACGCGGCAGAACATCGACATCCATCCGGGCCTGCAGGGACTCGTCAGCCTGAACGCGATCGACGAAACCCTTCCCGCCATCCTCGAGCGCGTGGCGCGGCAGGTGAACCTGCGAGTCCGGCAGGAAGGCAACACCATCGTCGTCAGCCCGGACGCGCCGTACATGAAGACCTACCGCGTGAACTACGTGAACGTCACGCGCAACATCACTTCGACAGTGAACGTCACCGGCGAAGTCGGCGGCGCTCCAGGAGGCGGCGGTGGGGGCGCAGGCGGCGGCAGCAGTGGCGGTGGGGGCAGCGCAGGCGGGGCCGGCGGCGGCTCGCGAACGACGGTCACGAGCACCACGAGCAACGATTTCTGGGAGCAGTTGCGCGACAACATACGCGCGATCCTGCTGTCGACCGGCCGGGTCGCCGCATCTGCGGACGAGCGCGCACGCCGCGCCGAAGAAGACAAGGAAGTGCGCGACGATGCGTTGCGGCGGGCCGACGCGGTGTCGCGCGCCGGGCCCGGAGCGGCGGAGCTGCTGCGCAACGCTTTCCCGCAGGCCTCGCGCGCGGCGCCCACACTTACCCAGAGCGATACCGGCACCGACGTCATCATCAATCCGATCAGCGGCACGATCAGCGTGCAGGGCACCGACCTCCAGCACCAGCTCATCCAGCGGCACCTCGACAGCATCACCAGCTCGGTTCAACGACAGGTGCTGATCGAAGCGACTATCGTGGAAGTGCGGCTATTGGATGCGTATCAGGCCGGCGTCGACTGGAGTCGCCTTGCCGTGAGCGGCGGACTCGCGATCACTTCGGCGCTCTCGGGCGGTGTTGCGGGCGCCGCGCTCGCTGCCGGCGCGGCAGCCGCGAGCCAGCCATTTACCGTCGCGTATCAGAATCCCACTTCCAGCATCGGCAACATCAGCTCCACCGTCCGGCTGCTGCAGGAATTCGGCAATACGCGCGTGCTGTCGAGCCCGAAAGTCATGGCGATCAACAACCAGACTGCGCTCCTCAAGCACGTCGACAACCTCGTGTACTTCGAAGTACAGGTACAACCGGCAATCGCCGCCAATGGCGTTCTCACACCGGCGACATTTTCCACGACCGCCAAGACGGTAGCGGTGGGCGTGGTCCTCGGCGTTACACCGCAGATCAATGAAGACGGCCGCGTGACTCTTACGGTCAGACCTACGGTATCCCGTCTGCTCGGCAGCAAACCTGATCCCAATCCAAGCCTTTGTGGTCCGAATATTCCTAACGGTTGCCTGACCAATAATGTCCCGGAAGTGCAGGTGCGGGAAATGGAGTCGGTCCTTCAAGTTGGGAGCGGACAGACCGTTATACTGGGTGGACTCATGGAGGACGACGTTCAGTTCAACCGCGATCAGGTCCCGGTGCTGGGCAACCTCCCGGAGATCGGAGAAGTATTCAAATTCCGCAACGAGCGCGTGCAAAAGCGCGAGCTCATCATCTTTATCCGGCCCACCGTCGTGACCAATCCCTCGCTCGAAAGCGATGAGCTCAAGTTCTTCCAGCGTTTCCTGCCCCAGGCGGGCGGCGGCGCTGCGAACGGGTCCGGCGCGCGGCCGTGAGCCTGCTGATCAAAGCGCTGGAGCAGGCCGCCAAGGACCGCGACAGCGCCAAAGCCGGGAACACGCCCGCGGGCAGCCCGGCGGCTCACGGCGCCGAGCCCACGCTCGAGCCGCCTCCGCCGCCGCGCGTGGCGCCTTCGCTCGATACGCCGGCGCGCACTGCGCCCGCGATGGAAAACCCGGCACCCGCACGCGCCGCGCCTTCGATGGGAAGCCCGGCGCCCGCACGCCCCGCGCCTTCGATGGACTCGCCGCGGCCGGGGCTGGGGCGCACCACTCCGCTCGACCAGCCCCCGTCGCGCGCGACGCCCGCGCTCGATTCGCGTCCGCCCCCCCGCACAACTCCGTCTCTCGAACCCGCTCCGTCGCCGCGCAGCGCAATTCCCGCGGCGCCGCCGGGCCGGGGCGGCTCGCTCGCGCTCGACGCGGACGCGCGCCGCACCAGCCAGACTTCGGCAAGCATGGCGAACATCGACGCGCAGCACCAGCGCGCCCGCGCCGCCACCGTGATGCAGGCGAGCGGAGGTTCCGCAGGCAATGCGATCGCGTATCTGCGCGGCAATCCGATCATGGCGATCGGCGCCCTCGCGCTGCTCTTCGGACTCGGTTTCGGGATTTATGTGTACCTGCAGATCGCGAATCCCGGAATGTTCATCCGGCAGGCTGCCACGCGGCCGCAGGACAGCGCTCCACCGCCTCCGATTGCGGCCGCGCAGCCGCCGGCGCCGGACACCACGTCAGCCGCAGCATCCGCGCCATCGATGGCTGAACCGACGATGGCGGCGAGCGCCGCCGGAGCCACGTCCGCGACGCCGGGCGGTGCAGCCCCCGTATCCGGCAGTGTCGCCGCAGCGCCTGCGCTCGCGCCGCCCGGATCGGGCGCGGGGATGAGCTCGGGCACCGGTGCGATCTCGACCTCCTCGGTCATCGGCGGCCCGCGCGGCGCCGAGCCCGCGCGCGAATCCATGGCTGAGGCCGGCCGCGGCAGCATTCGACCGACACCCGAAGGTGCGAAGCCCGCCGCCGCGCCAGCGCCCGCCCCCCTCGCGGCTGTGCCGGCGCCGGCGCAGCAGCCGCGGGAGCGCATCGCAGTGACCTCCGCGACCGCGCAGCCGCGTCTGAACCCCTCCCTGAGCCAGGCCTACACCGCGCTGCAGGCCGGCAACACCGAAGAAGCGCGCGGGCTCTATTCGAAGGTGGCGCAGAGCGAACCGCTTAACATCGACGCCCTGCTCGGTCTCGCGTACATCGCCGCGCAGGAAAACCGCACCGATGACGCGGTCCGCTTCTACGTTCGCATCCTTCAGCTCAACCCGCGCCACGGTTCGGCACAGGCGGCGCTGATCGGTCTCATGGGCCGCGCCGACGCCGTCGCCTCGGAATCGCGCCTGAAACAGCTCATCTCGCGCGAGCCTTCGGCGTTCCTGCATTTCGTGCTCGGCAATCTCTATGCTGACCAGTCGCTCTGGGCGCAGGCGCAGCAGTCGTATTTCCAGGCTCATCACCTCGAGCCGGACAATGCCGATTATGCATACAACCTCGCGGTCGGGCTCGATCACCTGCGCCAGAGCAAAGTCGCCCTGAACTACTATCGCCGCGCGGAGCAGCTCGCCGCGGCATCCGGGCGGCCCAACTTCAATCTCGCCTTCGCGCGGGAGCGTATCGCCGCCCTGTCCTCCCAGCTGGAATAACCAGCGGGTGCCCCGTGGCTGAACAGCGCAAGAAACTCCGGCTCGGCGAGCTGCTGGTCCAGCAGCGCATCATCACGACCGACCAGCTCGCGATCGCGCTCGCCGAGCAGCGCCACAACAACATCCCGCTCGGCCGCCTGCTGGTGCGCCTCGGCTTCGTCACCGAGACCGCGATCCGCGACATCATGGCCCGTACCATCGGGCAGGAGTCGATCGACCTGTCGCAGGTCGTCGCCGATCCCGACGCGCTCGGCCTCGTCCCGCAGGAATTCGCCCGGCGCAACCGCATTCTTCCGATCGCCTATCACTCGCGCGAGCAGGTGCTCACGGTCGCCACGACCGAGATCTTCAACGTGGTCGCGATGGACCAGCTGCGCGCGATGCTCGGCTCGCAGATCGAGATCAAGACCCAGCTCGCGGCCGAAGCGCAGCTCGAAGACTTCATCGACCAGTTCTACGGCTACGAGCTGTCGGTCGACGGGATCCTGAAGGAGATCGAGACCGGGGAGATCGATTACGACAGCCTGCAGGCGGGCGGCGACGAGTACACCCAGCCGATGGTGCGCCTGGTCAACGCGCTGCTCGTCGACGCGGTCAAGCGAGGCGCCTCGGATATCCATTTCGAGCCCGAATACGCATTCCTGCGAGTGCGCTTTCGAATCGACGGGGTGCTCGAGACGGTTCGCAGCCTGCACAAGACCTACATGCCGGGAATCACGGTGCGCATCAAGGTCGTCTCCGACATGAACATCGCGGAGACCCGAGCGCCGCAGGACGGCAGGCTCTCGCTGACCCTCAACGGGCGCCCGGTCGACTTCCGCGTCTCGACCCAGCCGACGATCTACGGCGAGAACATCGTGCTGCGCGTGCTCGATCGCGAGAAGTCGATCATCAACCTCGACCGCATGGGCCTGCCGAAAGACGTGACCGACCGCCTCGGCATCATGCTCGCGCGTCCCGAGGGCATCCTGATCGTGACCGGGCCGACAGGCAGCGGCAAGACGACCACTTTGTACTCGCTGCTCGCGCAGGTGAACGACGAGACGGTCAACATCATGACCCTCGAGGATCCGGTCGAGTACCCGGTGACGCTCATGCGCCAGACTTCGGTGAACGAGGTGGCCCGCATGGACTTCGCCAACGGCATCCGGTCGATCATGCGCCAGGACCCGGACATCATTCTGGTGGGCGAAGTGCGCGACAAGGAAACCGCGGAGATGGCTTTCCGCGCTGCGATGACCGGCCACCAGGTGTTCACCACGCTGCACACCAATTCGGCTCTCGGCGCTTTTCCGCGGCTGCTCGACATCGGCATCCAGCCCGACATCATGGCGGGCAACATCATCGGCGTGATCGCGCAGCGGCTGGTGCGCGTGCTGTGCGCCCACTGCAAGGAGCCTTACCAGCCCGGGCGCGAAGAGCGCATGCTGCTGGGTGAGTTCGCTGAAGGGGATCCGACGCTTTATCACGCCGTCGGCTGTCGCCAGTGCGACAACAAAGGCTATCGCGGGCGCACCCCGATACTCGAGATCCTCGTCATGGACACCGACATGGACGAGCTGGTCGCGCGCCGCTCGACGGCGAAGGAGCTGCGCACAGCGGCGATGGCAAAAGGCTTCCGTCCGCTCGCCGAGGCCGGAATCCAGCGCGTGCTCGACGGCATCACGACCCTCTCGGAGCTTTCGCGCGCAGTCGATCTCACGGGCCGGTATGTCTAGCGCAGGCGTTCGCGTGCCACGCGGAGCGGGAGCATTGCCGCAGGCTCGCGATCCCGTTCTCGGATAGGGTCGCGCCGTGCCTTCATTCCAGTACAAGGCGGTCGACAAAACCGGGCGCCCCGTGCGCGGCGGCCTCGAGGCGGTGAACGAAGCCGATCTCGAGCTTCGCTTGAGGCGCATGAACCTCGACCTGATCACGTGCAAACAGGTCGACCGCAAGACGTCAAGGCTCTCCGGCGGCGGACGCATCGTGCGCCGCGACCTGATCAACTTCTGCTTCGACGTCGAGCAGATGAGCCGATCGGGAATACCGATCCTCGAAGGCCTGCGCGACCTGCGCAACTCTCTGGAGAATCCGCGCTTTCGCGAAGTGCTGACGATCATGATCGAGGACATGGAAGGGGGCAAAGTGCTCTCGCAGTGCATGGCCTCGCACCCCGAAGTCTTCGACAAGGTCTTCGTGAGTCTCGTCGGCGCGGGCGAGCAGACCGGCCGGCTTCCCGAAGTGTTCCAGAGTCTCGCGGATTCGCTCAAATGGCAGGACGAGCTCGTGTCGCAAACGCGGCGGCTGCTCATCTATCCTGCGATGGTGATGGCGGTCGTCCTCGGGGTGGTGCTCTTCCTGCTGATCTACCTCGTGCCGCAGGTCACCGGACTGCTCAAGACAATGGGCGTCCCCCTGCCGATACAGACTCGCGTGCTGATCGCCACATCCAACATCGTCGTCGAGTGGTGGCCCGTCATCTTCGGCATCCCGACAGTCGCCGGCATCTTCATCGCGCTGTCGTTCTCACGCAATTCGCGCATGCAGTATTTCTGGGACAACGCCAAGCTGCGCCTGCCGGTGGTCGGCACGATCCTGCAGAAAATCATCCTTGCGCGATTCGCGACTTTTTTCGCGCTCATGTACGAGTCGGGAATCACCGTCCTCGACGCGATGAAAACGAGCGAGGACATCGTGGGCAACCGCGTCATCGCGGACGGTCTCATGCGAGCCGGGGCGCAGGTGTCCGCAGGGGCGAGCCTCACCGAGTGTTTTCACAACCTCGGGATTTTTCCGCCGCTCGTCATACGCATGCTGCGCGTGGGCGAGAACACCGGCGCCCTCGACGTGGCGCTACGCAACGTGAACTATTTCTACACGCGCGATGTCCGTGAATCCGTCGACAAGGCTCTCAAGATGCTCGAGCCGGCGATCACTCTCGGACTCGGTATGATCCTGGCGCTCATCATGTGGTCGGTGCTGTCCCCCGTGTATGATGTTCTCGGCAAGCTCAAATTCTAGATGCGAAGAGTGAGAGAAAAGCTGCTCATCTGCGTGTCGTCGCTCCAGGCTTCGGCGGCGCACTGGCGCGGCGGGAAGATCGTGCAGCTCGAGCATTTCGCGCACGACGAGCGCGGTCTCGCCGACTTCCGCCAGTTCCTGACGCCGTTCTCGAACGTTCCCGTGTTCATGATGGTCGACGCGGTCGAAGAGGATTACCGCTTCGAGACCCTGCCGCACAGCTTCGGCCTCGACCGCGCGCAGATGGTCTCGCGCAAGCTCCGCCAGCACTATCGCAACACGCCTTACATCGGCGCGTGGCTGCAGGGGCGCGAGAACGACAAGCGCCGCGACGACCGTTACCTCTTCGCAGCGCTCACCAATCCCGACATACCCGCCGACTGGCTGAAGATCATCGCCGCACAGGAGCTTCCGCTCGGCGCGGTGTACCTGCTGCCGATGATCAGCGCGGCGCTGCTCGACAAGCTGCAGGTCAAAGCGCCGAACATCCTCCTCGCGGCTCAGCACACCGGGGGCTTACGGCTCACTTTCTTCCGCGACCGCCAGTTTCGCCTGAGCCGCCTGACTCGCGGCGACAGCGCCAAGAGCACCGATCCGGTACGCCTCTTCTCGGGAGAGATCTCGAACACGCGCCTGTATCTGCACGCGCTGCGCACCGCTACGCTCGACGAGCACCTCACGGTGCTCCTGCTCGACCGCAACGACGAGCTCGAGACTGTGGCCGAGACGATCGCGCGCGACAACCCGAGTCTCGACAGTGTGCGCATCGGCCGGGCCGAGCTCGCATCGCGCCTCGGCCTGGATCCACAACTGCTCTCGAACTCGGCCGACGCCATCTATCTCCAGCTCCTCGGCCTGCAGACTCCGGCGGGCAATATCGCGCCGGCGCCGGCGACTCAGGGGTACAAGCGCTACCGGGCGCGCCGCGCGATTTTCGCCGCGTGCGCGAGTATCGCGGCGATCTCGGCTCTGTGGAGCGGCGCCAATGCGTGGCAGGCGTACCGGGTGAACTCGCAGGCGGCCGACGTTTCGGCGCAGATCTCGGCGCAGGAGCTCCAGTATCAGCAGATCACACGCGAGTTTCCGCCTTCGCCGACGAGCGGAGACAACCTGAAGCGCGCGGTCGAAGTCGCGAAGGCGCTGCGCGAGAGCGCACGCGATCCGGTGCCGATGATGGCCGCAGTGTCCGCCGCGCTGCAGCCGACGCCCGGTCTCGTCCTTCGCGAGCTGGCGTGGAAATACGGCGCCACCGACGTCGAGAAAGGCGGCGACAACGCGGCGCACCCGCAGGCCCCTGCACGTGCGTCGACGCCGGGCGCGCCCGGCGCTGCGCCTGCCGCACGTCACCAGAGCGCATACCTCGTCGGCGAGATCAGGCCTTTCCGCGGCGATTACCGGGCTGCGATCGATACGATCGACGGTCTGGCCGCGCGGCTTCGGCTGAACCCGGCGGTCGCCGAAGTGCGCACGCGCAAGATGCCGCTCAATGTCAGCCCGACCGCTCCGCTCTCGGGCAACACGCTCGACTCGGCGCGCTCGGCTGCGGCAACCGCCGAGTTCGAGATCGTCGTCGTGTTCAAGCCCCGCATATGATCACCCGTCAGGACATCGACGCGCTGCGGGTCCCGCTCATCGCGCTGCTTGCGACGCTCGTCGTCGCGGCGACTTTGATCTTCGTCTCCGCGGCCCTGCGCGACAGCGCGGCGGAGCTCCTCACCAGGCGGGATAACGAGCTGCGGCAGGCGCGGCTCAAGATCCAGAACGCCGGCGAAGAAAAGGAGATGATCTCGCGCTATCTCTCCGGCTATCAGCAGCTCGCCCGGGTCGGCTTCGTCGGCGACGAGCAGCGCATCAACTGGCTCGACAGCCTCCGCAGCGCGAACGAAGAAGCGCGGATCTTCGGGGTCGAGTACGACATCAGTGCGCAGCGCCCTTATGTCTATGCAGCCGAGTTCAACATCGGCCAGCTCCTGCTGCAGGAATCGTTGATGCGCCTGAGATTCCGGCTGCTGCACGAGGAAGACCTACCGCGGTTTTTCGACGCGCTGGGACGCCGCAGCGGCGGCTTCTACACGATAGACGAGTGTTTGATTCGGCGCATCAACGCCGGCGACATCGAAAAAGGGCCGCAGCTCGACGCGAACCTCTCCGCCGAATGCGACCTGCGCTGGCTGACCGTGACTCCCGCGATCACGCCGGGGAAAAAAGGATGAAGCGCGCTCTCGTCTGTCTGGGGCTCGCCGCGCTTGCGTGCGCAGGGCCGGCATCGTCCGCGCAGCCGATCGGGCGCCTGTTCTTCACGCCCGCGGAGCGCGCGCAACTCGACAACGCGCGAGCGCAAAAGCGTGCGCCGCAGCCGACCTCCGCCGCGCAGCCGGTCGACACCCGGCCGGAGACGCAGGTCATCACCTACAACGGGATCGTCAGGCGCAGCGACGGCAAATCGATACTCTGGCTCAACAACCGGCCGGCCGATGAAAAAGAGGCGCTGTCCGGTCTCGCGATCACGGGCCGGGTAAGGCCCGACGGCGCGGTCACCCTGCAGGTGCCCGGAAGCAGCAGCAGCGTCGACCTCAAAGTCGGCCAGCGCGCAGAGCTGCAGACCGGCAAAGTCAGCGAATCGCGCCCCGACACCGCGAAAGCCGAAGCCGCCAAGGCTGACGCCGCCAAATCCGAGGGCGCCAGGCCGGACCCCGCGAAGGATGAGAACGCCGCCAAAGCGGCGGGCTCACCAGCGAAAGGCGAAACCGCCGCTAGAGCGGGGGCCGCGCCGGTGAAAGGGCCGGAGCCTGCACAGAAGAAAGCCGAAGGCTCGCCCGGCATCGAGCTCGAGCAACAGCGCGCGGCGCGCGCGCGCCCCGACTCGAAATAACGCCATTCGCGCAAAAAACCGCAGGTTGAACGATCCCGGGCGACTGGTAAGATTCCGTCATAAGTAACGAAGCGGGCCGCGTCCTCAAGGCCCCGCACCGCTGCCCGACTCTCTCGGAAAGCGACTCGTGAATGCTGCGTGCGACTGCGGCGACCTTTGCCCGGCTGTGCTCATGGCCGGCTCGCTCGCGTACCGCGCTTCAAGGCTGCCCGCTCCCCATCCTCGCAGCGCTCGCGCCGAGTCGGGGCAGGCCCTCCTCATCCTCATCGTCACCCTGTCGATCGCGACCATGCTGCTGGTCTACGGATCGACGACCGAGATCGAGCGCACGCTCAGGGCCGACAGCCGTGCGCGCAATGCGCTCGAAGAGGCGAAGCAGGCGCTGATCGGGCGCGCGGTCGGCGATGCAAACCGTCCCGGAAGCCTGCCGTGCCCGGATAGCGGCGACGACGGCAGCGCGGATCTGTTCGTCGGCTCGGCGTGTCCCAGCTACATCGGACGCCTGCCGTGGCGCACTCTCGGCGTCGGCGACCTGCGTGACGACAGCGGCGAGCGCCTGTGGTACGCACTCTCGCCCAACTTCCGCGACCATCCGAACGCGCCGCCGCTGAACAGCGATACCAAAGGCACGCTGACCGTCTACAGCAACAGCGACACGCTCAAAATGGCCGAGCAGGCGATCGCGGTCGTGTTTGCCCCCGGCTTCGCGCTGCGCGCCCAAAGGCGCGACGACGGGCAGGAGCTGTGCGCCACGACCGGGAAAACGGTCGAGCGCAAGCGGTGCGCGGCGAATTATCTGGACACCGCCGCCGGCATGCGCAACGCAGCCGCGAGCGGCCCTTATATCGCCGCCCGCGCGGGCGACGATTACAACGACCGGCTCGCGGTCATCGTCGCGGCGGATCTCATGCCGCTCGTGGAGCGCCGCGTCACGCTCGAGCTGCGAAACGCCCTGCTCGCCTATCGCGCCGCGAGCGATTGCGCGTGTTACCCGTGGGCGGACAGCGGAACCGACGGCGTGAGCGACGCCGGTGCGAACCGCGGCCGTGTTCCGGTGCGCGGGGCACTGCCGCAGAACTGGAAGCCCGGCGTGCTGCCGCCCTACGTCGTTTCGAACGACTGGGCGCGGGTCATCTACTACGCGGCTGCGCGCAACGCGCTCGAGAGCGGCGGCTCGGGGTGCGCGACATGCGTCGACCCGACTCTTACGGTCGACGGCGTCTCGGGCTACGACGTCGTCCTCGTTTCCGCGGGCTACGCCGGCGCCCAGCGCCCCAGCCCTGCGATGGCCGCGTACTTCGACGACCCCGAAAACCAGGACGGCGATGACCGCTTCGTGACCCCGCGAAGCGCGGGTGCGGACCGCGATCGCCTGTATTCGATCCTCGGCGCGGAAAGCGGGTGCGCGGCGAGTGCGCGAGTGCTCATCGACAATGCGCCGTGCACCGGCCCTGCGGCGGGCGTGCGCGCGGTATGCCAGTCTGCAAGCGCGGCGCTCGCGCGCTGCACCTGTTCGGCCGCAGCGGCTTCGATGACGCGGGCGCCTTGCGTGAGCGCGCTCGATGCGCCGGCGTGCGAGCTGGCGATGACTCAATTACGGGGGTGCGTGCTATGAGCGGGATCGCTGCCGGACGGCTGCGCGACGCGCGCGGTTTCACCATACTCGAGCAGGCCGTGTCGCTGTCGGTGATCGCGCTCGTGCTGGGCAGCATCATGGTCCCGCTGCAGACGCAGGTCGAGAACAGGAAAGTCGACGAAACACGCCGCGCGATCGATCTCGCACAGGAGATGCTCGTCGGCTTCGCGGTCGCGAACGGATACTTCCCCTGCCCCGCCGACGCCTCGAGCAACGGCCAGGAAGCCCAGGGCGCCAATCATGCGACCGGAAGCTGCCCGACCTACCATGGCTTTCTTCCGGCGGCGCTGCTCGGCTTCAAGCCGACCGACTCGCAAGGCTACGCGATGGACGCGTGGGAAGGTCAGCTCAACCGCGTGCGCTATGCGATATCCGATCGCACCGTCGGGGGCGTGTCCAACGCATTCACCCGCGCGAACGGCATGCGCAGCGTGCCCCTGGCGAGCCTCGGCTCGAGCTCGCACTTTCACATCTGCCAGAGCGGCGACGGCACCGGCGCGAGCGATTGCGGAACCGCCGTCACGCTCGCCTCCAACGCGGTGGCCGTGGTCTGGTCGGTGGGACCGAATGCAGCGAGCGGAGGCAGAAGCGTGCACGAAATCCAGAATCCCAACCCGAACGGCGGGAGCGCGGACCGCGTCTTCGTGAGCCGCACGCCGTCGACTGTGCAGGGTCACGAGTTCGACGACATCGTCACCTGGATTCCGATGACGGCGCTCCTGAACCGGCTCGTGGTCGCGGGGCAGTTCACTCCCGCCGCGCAGACCAGCGCGACGCCGGCGACGGCGCTGCCGTAAAGCACGTGAGCGCCGGCCGCTGCGCGCGGTGCGCAGGCTTCACGCTGCTCGAGCTCGCGGTCGCACTCCTGCTCATGGGCCTGCTCTTCGGCAGCCTCTTCATGCCGCTGCAGCAGCAGCTCGAAAGCCGCAGGACCGAGGCGACTGCGCAACTGCTGCACAAGGCGCGCGAAGCCCTGCTCGGATACGCCGCGGCGAACGGCTACTTCCCGTGTCCTGCGGACGCCTCGAGCGCAGGCCGCGAGCCTCCCGCAGCCGATCACGCGACGGGGAGCTGTCCCACTTACTTCGGCTGGCTGCCCGGATCAACGCTCGGTTTGCAGGCGACGGACGCGCAAGGCTACGCGGTCGACGCGTGGCCGGGGAATGCCAATCGCATCCGTTACGCCGTCGCCAGAGATACCGTGGCACAGGTCGCGAGCCCCTTCACGCGGATCAACGGCATGCGAACCGCAACGATCGCAAGCCTCGCGGATTCGGCCCTTTCGCTGTTCCACGTGTGCAGCAGTGCGAACGGGGTGGTCGCGGGCACGAGCTGCGGCGCAGGCGCCACCCTGGTCTCGAGCGCGCCGGTCGTGATCTGGTCGGTAGGACCGAACGGTCCGCGCGGGGGCGCGAGCCCTGACGAAGCCGAGAACCCGAATCCCAACGGCGGGAGCGCGGACCGCGTTTTCGTCAGTCACGCGCGAGCCGACCTCGAAGGCCGCGAGTTCGACGATCAGCTTCAGTGGGTCCCGATGCCGACGCTCGTCGCACGGATGGTCGCCGCCGGGCACCTGCCGTGAATCAGGCGACGTGCCTCTGGGGCAACGCACCCGACCGGCTCGCCGCACCGCACAGCGTGAAGCACACCGCGCCCGGCGCATTGCTCGAGAGCTCGAGCCGATAGCCCGATTGCACGGCGAGCCGGCTCGACTGGTAAAGACCGACCCCGTAACCGGATTGCGACGCGACCGGGGCCTCGAACAACTGCTGCGCCACGCTCCTCGAAATCGCTGCGCCGTTGTCGCACACCGTGAGCGTGCCGTGTGCGGCCGACGAGAACCTGACCGTCACCTCGAGCGCGCCGCTTTCGGCGGTCTTGTTGAAAGCGTTCTCGATGAGGTTGTCCGCAACACTGTCGAAAAGCTCCGCGGGCACCTTGAGCCCGGCCACGTCGTCCGCGAGCTCGAAGGCGATGCTGCGAATGCCGTAGCGCTGCACGAGAGCGTCCCACCAGCTTCGCGCGTCCGCTTCGTTGGCTTCGGCATCCCGGGGAGAGCGCAGTTTGTCCAGAGTGCTGTTCAGGCGCTGGGTGATCTGCGGCAGTTGCCTCTGCATGAGCGCCTGCAGCGCCTGCGCCTGACCGGGTGACGTGCTGGCCGCGGCCGCGCACAGCGCCTTGAGCGACTGGAGCAGGTTCTTCACGTCGTGCGTGAGCCTCGCCCCGGTTTCGTAGATCGCGTGGGTGTAGGCATTCTGCCGCTGCACCTGCTCGCGTTGCTTCGCTTCGTAGAAGTGGCCGACCATCTGCGTGAGCAGCTTCAGGTGCAGAAGAACCGCGGGCGATACGGCCCAGCGGGTGTGGATGACGAGCTTGAGCTCGCCGGACTCGAGCGCGGTCGCGTGCGCCGTGCGGCTGCCGAACTCGCCCTCACCGCGCGGCGTCTGCCACTCGACGCCTCTGACCCACGGCATGTCCAGCATGTGCTTCAAGCCGAGCGCGAGAAAGCGCTGCGGGTGCGTCTCGTCGTGCGCAAGCTCCGAAAGCGTCTGGACCCAGCGCTCGAACGGCAGCCCCAGGCTCATGAGATAGCTCGAGAGCAGATACCCGACGCCGGCGAATCCGCTGTGTGGATACCAGAGCCACGACAGGCCGACGAGCACGACGGCGATTCCGAACAGGGTCTGCGCGAGCGCGATGACGTAATTGCCGTGGCTGACGTCGCGAACCACGAAGCTGCCGAGGACGAGCGCCACCACCAGCAGAAAGAAGAGCAGGCTGTAGAAAAGATCGACCCCGACGGGATTCTCGGGCACGCGCCGCGGCACGCGGATCACCATGATCGCGATCGGCACCAGCGGCAGCGCATAGCGCACGAGCGTCGCGAGCGCGGGCTCGACGACGACCTGGTCGGCGAACAGCTGCGGCACGACCCAGATCAGCAGCATCGAGAGCAGATACAACGCGGCGAGCACCGAGATGACTCGCTGTCTCCGGTCGCCGATGCGCGGCACGCTGCCGCCGATGATGCCCACGAGCACCGCGAGCCACACCGCCATCAGCCACCAGTTGTACCAGCCGACCAGCAGACACGCGACAGCGACGACCGAGAACGCCTGGCCCGGCTCGATTTCGCGCTCGCCTCGCCACACCGGCTGCCACAACAGGAAAAGACCGAAATGCGCGAGCAGAAAGGCCCGGGGCCACCAGTCGTCGATGCCCCACGCGATCGACGCGTGCAGCGCGAGCAGCATCAGCCCGAGCGACAGTTGGGGATTGGTCATCGCGATGCGTTCAGGTGCGCCCATCGGCAGCTTGCCCATCGATCCCCCGGGTTCGAGCGGTAGAACGTGCCGCTTTAGCTATACTCCGACGTCTCAAACAGCATTCAGCGCTCCATGACCGGCAGGATCGCCACGATCGCTCGCTACACGGTGCTCGAAGCGGTGCGCACGCGCCTTCCGCTCGTCACGCTCGTATGCGTGGCCGCGCTGCTCGCCGCCAGCTTCTTCGTGCGCGAGATCGCGATCGCCGAGAGCGCGCGATTCCAGACTGCGTTTTATGCTGCGGCGGTGCGCTTCGCGATGGTGTTCGTCGCCGCGCTTTACGTCGTCGCCAGCATCGCGCGCGAATTCCAGGACAAGAACCTCGACGTGACGCTCGCACTCGATCTGCCGCGCTCGCATTATATCGTCGGAAAGCTCGCGGGCTTTCTGGTGATCGCGGCGGCGCTCGCGATCGCGGCGGCGTTTCCGCTGATTCTTCTGGCAGGTTGGCAGCCGGTCGCGGCGTGGAGTGCATCGCTCGCCTTCGAGCTTGCAATCGTCGTCGCGTTCAGCGTCTTCTGCGTCGTGACCTTCAATCAGTTGATGCCTGCGGTCAGCCTCGTCGTCGCGTTCTACCTTCTTGCCCGCGCGCTCACTGCGATCAGGCTGATCGGCGCGAATCCCATCGCCGGAGTGAACACGCTTTCGCACAAAGTGACCACGTGGCTCGTGGAAGCGCTCGCTCTCGTGATTCCCGCGCTCGACGGCTGGACCAGCACAGCGTGGCTGGTGGACAAGGCGGTGCCCTGGAGCGCGCTCGTGGAAATCGGCGCGCACAGCGCCCTGTTCGTCGCAACCCTTGCAGCCGCGGCGGTGTTCGACATGCACCGCAGGAATTTCTGATGCGGCAGCGATTCGGAGCCGCGCCGCAGCGGCCGGTCTCGGCGGTGCCCCGGGCGGCGAAAATCGTTCTCGCAGCCGCGCTCGCTCTGCAGGTGGCGTGGCACGCGGCCGCACCCAGGCCGGTCGCCACGGCATCGTCGCTCGAGATTCCTCCGCCGACGGCGTGGCTGCGGGCGTTGAGTTTCGGGGAACCGATCGCGCTGTCAGCATTGCTCGTGCTGTATCTGCAGGCTTTCGACAACCAGCCGGGATTGAGCATCCCTTTCAAGGATCTGGACTACGATGCGGTCCAGGCGTGGCTCGAACGGGCCCTCGAGCTCGACCCGAACGGCCAGTATCCGCTGCTGATGGCCTCGCACGTGTATGCGCAAGTACCGGCCCCTTTGAAGCAGCGGCAGATGCTCGAGTTCGTCCACCGGCAATTCCTGAAGGATCCGGAGCGGCGATGGCGCTGGCTCGCGCACGCGGCGATCACCGCGAAGCACCAGCTCAAGGACACCCCGCTCGCCCTGCGTTATGCCGACGACATCGCGCGGCACGCCCGCTCCGCAGACGCCTGGGCGCGGCAGATGAGGATATTCATCCTCGAAGACATGGGCGAGCGCGAGGCGGCGACGATACTGCTGGGCGGGCTGCTCGCCGGCGGCGAAGTGACCGATGCGGCGGAAATACGCTTTCTGGCCGAGCGCCTCGAGCGGCTCGAAAACGTCGAGAAATCGTCGACTCCGTCTGAATTTCGTTAGCTAAACCCCTGAGAACGCACTGCAGTTCCCCCAAAAGGTGCCGTTATTCAAGGCAGAGCCGTGGTACGCATATTGCGGAAACCGCGCCATAGTTCACACTTGGGGATAAACATGGGCAAGCGCGAATCCGGCTTCACGCTGATCGAGATTGCGATCGTTCTGGTGATCATCGGGCTGTTGCTGGGCGGCGTGCTCAAAGGCCAGGAGCTGATCACCGGCGCGCGGGTGCGCAATCTGATCCAGCAGCAGGACGGCATCA
>JAQGMV010000131.1 GCA_028292225.1 Betaproteobacteria bacterium | reverse complement strand
CCGGCCGCTTTCGCAGTGAACTTTTTCTTCACCGGCTGCACCGACAGCGTCTGCTGCGCCTTCGCGCCGCGCATCGAACGCGGCGCTGAAGCTTGCGCTTTAGCGCCGCGCATGGAAGGCGGCGAGTTCTCGTCGTTGTAAAAGCCTTGCATGTAACGCTCGAGCTCTTTCTTGTCGCGCATGCGGAATTGCTGGAAGTCCGGTTTTCTCCCCTCAAGGAACGCGTTCATGCCCTCGCTCGCCTCGGGCGAGCCCCACACGTGAGCGAGGAGCTCCATGCCGTGCTGCCACGACGAATACAGGTTGTCCGACTCGGAGTTGAGCGAGCGCTTGGTCATGCGGATCGTGAGCGCGCTGTGGCCCTTCATGGTCTCGCACCACTTCAGGGTCTCGGACAGCAGCTTGTCCTGCGGCACGCATTTGTTGATGAGTCCGATCTCGACCGCTTCGCTCGCGGTGAAGCGCCGCGCGCAGAAGATCATTTCACGCGCGAGACGCTCGCCGATGATGCGCGGGAGGTACTGCGTGGCGCCGACGGTCGGGCACGCGCCCACCTTCGCACCGGTCTGGCCGAGCACCGCATTCTCGGACGCGATCACGACGTCGCACCATAGCGCGAGCTCGTGTCCTCCGCCCATGCACCAGCCGTTCACCATCGCGATCACCGGGATCGGCAGGCCCCTGATCGTCATCGCGAGACCGAGCATGCGGTCGTTCCACATGTAGGCGTTGGTAAAGTTCAGACGCTTCATCGCGTAGAAGTCGCCGCCCGCGGAAAACGACTTGTTCCCGGCGCCGGTGATCACTGCGCACACGATCGAAGGATCTTCGCGGGTGGATTTCAGCGCGTCGATCATCTCGTCGAGCGACTGCTCGCGAAACGCGTTGAGCACGCGCGGGCGGTTGATCGTGATCCACGCGACCTGGTCTTTCACTTCGAACAGGATGTCGCGGTACTTGCTCTTCCCGGATTTCTTTTGTGCGGCAGGCATGACGTTCCTCTGTAATTTTTCGGCAAGGCGAGGGCGAATCAGTTTACCGTATAGCGTTAGAATAATTGAAACACCAAGCACCACAGCAGCGAGGAGGAGCATGAGAATCACTGCAGTCTCAGCCGGCGCGTTTGCGTGCCTGGCCGCAGCGCCGGCTCTGGCGCAGACCCCTTCCACCGGCCCGGCGTATCCCGTCAAACCGGTGCGCATCCTCATCCCGTTTGCTCCAGGCGGGCCGACCGACGTGCAGGGACGATGGGCCGCTCAGCAGCTCAACGCCGCTTTGGGTCAGACATTCATCGCGGACAACCGGCCGGGCGCAGGCGGCGTTCCCGGAAGCGAAGCCGTCGTGAAAAGCCCGCCGGATGGATACACGCTGCTCGCAGGCAACCCGGGGCCCTTGACGATCGCGCCGACCGTCAAGGCGCAGATGCCGTACGACACACTGCGCGATCTCATTCCTATCGTACTCATTGCGAAAAGCGCGAGCTGCATCTGCGTGCACCCGAGCCTGCCCGTGAAAGGCGTGAAGGACTTCGTCGCAATCGCCAAAGCAAGGCCGGGGCGCATCAACTACGGAACACCCGGCGTCGGAACGGTAGGGCACCTCGCGACGGAGTCGTTCGCCACCGCCGCGGGGGTGAAGCTCAACCATGTGCCGTACAAGGGCGCGTCGCAGTTCACGGTCGATCTCCTGGCGGGCAATATCGAGCTCGCACAGATCCAGCTTGCAGGCTCCGCGCCGCTGACGAAGCAAGGCAAGGTTCGCTGCCTGGGCGTGACCTCGGTCGAGCGCACCCCGCTCCTTCCGGACGTGCCGACGATCGCCGAGCAGGGCCTGAAAGGATTCCAGAGCTACAACTGGAACGGGTTGCTCGCGCCCGCCGCGACCCCGAGGCCGATCGTGACCCGCATCCACGACGTCATCGCCAAAGCGCTGAAGACTTCCGAAGCGCGCGAGCTTTTCGGCAACCAGGGCCACGAGATCAGCGGCGCCGGGCCCGAGGAATACACCGCGTTCATCAAGGCCGAAACGGAGAAGTGGGCGCAGGTCGCGCAGCGCGCAGGCATTCCGAAGCAATAGCTTCGGGATCCCTGCGCGAGTGTTTAGTTGTGAGTGTTGAGTGTTTAATGAAAGTGCAAAACCCCTGCACATACTCGCCGCCACTAAACACTTAAAACCAAACACTAAACACTTGTCATTGGAGGCTACATGTCTAAAGAGAACACCTACTTCATGTATTTCCCCGGCAACTATCGCTGGTCTGCAGGTTTCATCAACATGCTGGGGTCCGCGCCGTACGGCGGCTCCGACATCGGCGAGCTGCACAAGATCGGCCAGTTGCTGAAGGACAAGGCGCCCGAGGACGACGAAGCATGGTTCGACGCGTGCGCGAAGGTGGCGGACGGCGTGCGCGAGCACGGGCGCAAGTTCGAAGATGCAGGCCACCGGTACTCCGCGGCCGCCGCTTACCTTCGCGCGTGCAACTACTACCAGATGGCCGAGCGTTTCCGTACGCCGAAGGATGAGAAAGCGCTGAAGGTCTACAAGACCGCAGTCGATTGCTTCCACCGGCACGCGAAGCTGACCGACGTCAACATCGAAATCGTCGAAGTGCCTTTCGAAGGTGGAAGCCTTCCCGGTTACTTCGTGCACGCGCAGAACGCGAAATCGAAGCGCACGCCGTGCGTGGTGTTCTTCGACGGGCTCGACGTCACCAAGGAAATCCAGTACGTGCGTGGAGTGCCGGACCTGATCAAGCGCGGCATTTCGGTGCTCGTGATGGACGGCCCCGGCACCGGCGAATCGATCCGTTTTCGCGGGCACTACCTGCGCCACGATTACGAGGTCGCAGGCAGCGCGTGCATGGACTACCTCGAGAAGCGCGACGATGTGGATGCGAAGAAAGTCGGCGTGGTGGCGATCAGCCTGGGCGGCTACTACTCGCCGCGCATGGCTTCGATGGAGCCCCGGTTCGCGGCGTGCGTCGCGTGGGGCGCGATCTGGGATTACTATGCGACCTGGAAGAAGCGCATCGACGCGAAATTCCGCACCTCGCTGTCGGTGCCGGGCCACCATATCACGTGGATCCTCGGCGTCGACACGCTCGAGGAAGCGCTGAAACGCCTCGAACCTTTCCGCCTCGACGGTGTGGTGCAGAAAATGCGCTGCCCGTTCCTCATCGTCCACGGCGCTGAAGACGAGCAGGTTCCGCTCGCCGACGCGCAGGCGCTCTATGACGCCTCCGGTTCCCAGGACAAGACGCTGCGAGTCTTCAGCGCCGAAGAAGGCGGGGCGCAGCACTGCCAGCGCGACTACCTCACGCTCGTCGTTGCGACGATGTGGGACTGGTTCGAGGACAAGCTGAAGCCTTGAGTGCTTTTACCGCCGATCGGCGCTGACGGGCGCCGATCGGCCTGACGGCCGGCCCGTAACGCGCTCCGTTTCACGGTCAAAAAAATCTGCGGTCAATTCGAGGGTTTGCTTACATGAGCAGCTACAAAACCGAAGTCCGCGACGGCATGAAAATCGACTGGGACGTGCCCATCGTCATGGACGATGGGATCACATTGCGCGCAGACGTCTATCGCCCGATTGCAGAAGGGAAGTATCCGGCGCTCGTGAGCTACGGCCCGTACGGCAAGGGTCTCGCGTTCCAGGACGGCTACAAGACCGCATGGGAGATCATGGAGCGTCAGTTTCCGGACGCGGTCGCCGGCACCAGCAACCGGTATCAGAACTGGGAAGTGGCCGATCCGGAGAAGTGGGTGCCTGACGGCTACGTCTGCGTGCGCGTCGACTCGCGCGGCGCGGGACGCTCTCCCGGTTACCTCGATCACAACGGCGCGCGCGAGAACAAGGATTTTCACGGCTGCATCGAGTGGACTGCGGCGCAACCATGGTGCAGCGGGAAAGTCGGTCTGAACGGCATCTCGTATTACGCGAGCAGCCAGTGGCGCGCGGCCGCGCTGCAGCCGCCGCACCTCGCAGCGATCTGCGTGTGGGAAGGGTGGGCCGATTATTACCGCGACGGCTCTCGACACGGCGGCATCGCGTGCACTTTCCGCAAGAACTGGCAGGAGATGCAGGTCGTCACGGTCCAGCACGGCCGCGGCGAGCGCGGCCCGAAAAGCCGGGTCACCGGGCAGCTCGTGTGCGGCGACGAAACGCTTCCGGACGAAGAGCTGAAGCACAACCGCGCCGACATGTGGAGCAACGTTCTCACCCGAACCGTCGTCGACGACTACTACCGCGAGCGCACCGCCGACCTGTCCAAAGTGACCGTGCCGTTGCTGTCGGCGGCCAACTGGGGCGGCCAGGGCCTGCACACTCGCGGCAATTTCGAAGCCTTCAGCCGCGCGGCTTCGAAGCAGAAGTGGCTCGAAGCCCACGGCGACTCGCACTGGGCGCCTTTTTATACCGATTACGGCGTCGCTCTCCAGAAGCGCTTCTTCGACCACTTCCTCAAAGGCGAAGCCAACGGCTGGAACACCCAGCCGAAAGTACTGCTTCAGGTGCGTCATGTGGACAAGTTCGTCGAGCGTCACGAGAACGAGTGGCCGCTCGCGCGCACGCAGTGGACACGCTATTACCTCGACCTCGCCGGGCGCACGCTCACCACCGAGCCGCGCGCCGCAGCCGCGAAGGTCGAATACGACGCGATGAGCGACGGCATCACGTTCTCGATGCCGGCGCTGAAAGCCCCGCTCGAAATCACCGGTCCCTCCGCGCTGAAGCTTTTTCTGTCGTCGTCGACGACCGACGCGGACGTCTTCGCGGTACTGCGCGTATTCGCCCCCGACGGCAAGGAGTTGGTGTTCCAGGGCGCGCTCGATCCGCACACGCCGATCGGGCAAGGGTGGCTGCGCGCCTCTCACCGCAGGCTCGACCCCCAGTTGAGCCTTCCCTACCGCCCTTATCACACGCACGACGAAGCGCAACCGCTGACGCCCGGTAAAGCGGTCGAGCTCGAAGTCGAGATCTGGCCGACGTGCATCGTCGTCCCGGCGGGTTATACCGTCGCGCTCACGATCCGCGGCAAGGACTACGAGTACGCGGGGGAAGCCGCGGTGCTCTCGAACATGAAGAACCCGATGAAAGGCTGCGGGCCTTTCGTGCACGACGACCCGGCTGACCGGCCGCCTGAAGTGTTCGGCGGCAAGGTGACCCTGCATGCGGATGCGGGACGACAGCCGTTCGTGTTGCTGCCCGTCATACCGTGAACGGCTGGTGGTAAACGGTAAACCGTCCGCAGGGCTGTCGTTCCGGTTCGCCGTTTGCCGTTTACGTTACGATCGGCGCATGTCGACCTACCTGCGGCGCTGCCAAGACTGCGGACAGCCGATCGGCGCCAAAGACAGGTTCTGCCCACGCTGCGGAGCGAAGCAGCCGCGCGAGCCCAGACAGCGCCCGTCAGCCGACCGACGCGCGGCGCTCGCGCGCGCGTAATGCCGTTTCCCGCCGCGCTGCGGCATCGCAACTATCGCCTCTACTTCGCCGGCCAGGGCCTGTCGGTGCTCGGCACCTGGATGCAGCGCGTGGCGATGTACTGGCTGGTCTATCGGCTGTCGGGCTCGGAGCTGCTGCTGGGGCTTTCCGGTTTCATGTCCCAGATCCCCGTGCTCATCCTCGGGCCGCTCGGCGGGCTCTGGGCCGACCGCGCGGACCGGAGGCGGCTCCTCATGGTCACCCAGGCGCTGGCGATGGCGCAGGCCGGGATGCTCGCGTATCTCACCCTGAGCGGACACATCGCGGTCTGGCACGTGCTGGCGATGTCCGCGGTGCTCGGCGTCATCAACGCCATAGACACTCCGTTGCGGCAGTCCTTCATCGTCGACATCGTGACCGACCGCAAGGAGCTGCCGGGCGCGATCGCCATGAACTCGCTCACGAACAACAGCGGCCGCCTCATCGGTCCGTCGATCGCCGGCGTCATGATCGCGGTGTTCTCCGAAGGCGCGTGCTTCGCGTTCAACGCCGTGTCATATCTCGCCGTGCTGTGCGCGCTCTACGTCATGCGCATCGAGACCAAGAGGCCTGCGCGCGATCACAGCGGCGTCGTCGACGCGTTGAAGAGCGGCGCCCGTTACGCGTGGAACAACTGGCCGATCCGCAGGCTGTTGCTGCTGATCGCGTGCGTGAGCTTCATGGCGACGCCGTATACGGTCCTCATGCCGGTGTACATCGATCGCGTTCTCCACGGCGGCCCACACACGATGGGGTACATGCTGAGCGCCGCGGGCACAGGCGCGGTGATCGGGACCGTGTATCTTGCGTGGCGCTCCGAGCTCAAAGGACTGGACACGATCATCGGCGGCGCGACCACGGCGGCAGGCGCGGCGCTCATCGTATTCGCGGCCTCGCCGTGGATCTACCTGTCAGGCGCGATGATGGTGGTCGTGGGATTCGGGGTGATCGTGACCGGCGCGGGTATCAACACCCTCGTCCAGACCATCGTTCACGACGCGATGAGAGGCCGCGTCATGAGCTTTTACACGATGGCTTTTCTGGGTGTCGCGCCTCTGGGCGCGGTCGGCATCGGGGCGCTGGCGGAAGCCGCCGGCGTGCAGGCAGCGCTTGCGGTCGGGGGCCTCGCGACCGCCGCTGCCGGCGTACAGTTCCTGCTCGGCCGGCCGCGCCTGCGCGCCGCGTTGCGCGCGCTGACCGACCGCCCGGTAGGATGACCTCTACTTCTGCAGCAGCTCGGCGCCGCGCTTCACCGCTTTGACGATGTTGATGTAACCGGTGCACCGGCACAGATTGCCTTCGAGCCCCTTGCAGATCTCGTCTTCGGTCGGGTTCGGATTGTCTTTGAGAAATCCGACCGTCGCCATGATCATTCCGGGCGTGCAGAAACCACACTGGAGCCCGTGACATTCGGTGAAGGCGCGCTGCACGGGGTGAAGCTCGCCGTCCCTGGCGAGACCTTCGATTGTCATCACGTCGGCGCCATTCGCCTGCACCGCGAGCACCGTGCACGACTTCACCGCGCGTCCGTTCATGTGCACCGTGCAGCAGCCGCACTGGCTCGTGTCGCACCCGACGTGCGTGCCGGTGAGCCCGAGCGTATCCCTGATGAAGTTCACCAGCAGCGTGCGGTCCTCGACTTCACGCGCTTCTTTCCTGCCGTTTACCACGATCTCTACTTTGGCCACCGTTATCTCCCCGCAAGCCTTGCAACTGCGCGTTTGGTCAGCACGCGCACCAGGTTCGCGCGGTATTCGCGCGAGCCGTGTATGTCTTCGTTCAGGTCGGCCGCAGGCATCGTGAGGCTCGCGACGGCAGCAACGTTGAATGCCTTCGCCAGCGCGGCTTCGGCTTCGCTCCACCGGAAAACGCCGGGACCTGCACCGGTCACCGCCACGCGTATGCCGCCGTTGGTCTGCGCGACGAACACTCCCGTCATCGCATAGCCCGACGCCGGATGCGCGAACTTTTCGTAAGCCGCGCGCCTGGGTTTCG
Organism: Betaproteobacteria bacterium; assembly: GCA_028292225.1. GTDB lineage: Bacteria > Pseudomonadota > Gammaproteobacteria > Burkholderiales > SG8-41 > JAQGMV01. The sequence goes on along the minus strand of JAQGMV010000131.1, from coordinate 3,818 downwards.
GAAACGAAATCCGCACGACGAGCTCGCCGGGCTCGAGCGCGGTCGTGAACATGCCCTGGAAGAAATCGTCAGCGGCGATTTCGCGGCGGTTCGTCACGACCGTCGCGCCGAGCGCGAGCACACCGGCCGGATAATCCGCCGCAGGGTCGTTGTTCGCCACCGAGCCGCCGATCGTCCCGCAGTTGCGAACCGCAGGGTCGCCGATGTGAAACGCGAGCTCGGCGAGCGCGGGGATCGCGTCCCGCACGTGGGTCGAGCGCGCCACTTCGGCATGGGTAGTCCCGGCGCCGATCACGAGCGCGCCGTTCCTTACCTCGATCCCTTTGAGCTCTTCGAGCGCGGAGATGTCGACGAGGTGCGACGGCTGCGCGAGGCGCGCCTTGAGCGTCGGAATGAGCGTCATCCCTCCGGCGAGCGGGCGCGCCTCGGGGTTGGATGCCAGAAAGTCGTTCACTTCTTTCAGTGAACCGGGTTTTACATAGTTGAATGAGTACACGCGCGACTCCTTTTATGCAGCGTGAAACGTTGACCGGGCGTTCTAAGCCCGCGCGGTACCGCGTTTCGCGGATATTTCGGTCCACAGCTTGGCGGGCGTGAGCGGCATATCGAGGTGGTGTATGCCCAGAGGGCGAACCGCGTCGATGACGGCGTTCACGAGCGCGCCGAGCGACGCCGTGCAGCCGGACTCGCCCATGCCCTTGATGCCGAGCGGATTGATACGCGACGCAGTGGCATGCTCCGCCATCACGATGTCGGGCAGCATGCCTGCGCGAGGCATGAAGTAATCGCTGAACGTAGCCGTCATGAGCTGGCCGGATTCCTTGTCGTAGATCGCGTGCTCGCCGAAGACCTGACCTGCGCCTTGCGCGACCGCGCCGTGCATCTGCCCTTCGACGATCGCGTGATTGACCACGACGCCGCAGTCGTCGACCGTCATGTAGCGCGCGATGTCGGTCACGCCGGTCTCCGGATCGATCTCGACTTCGGCGATATGGCAGCCGTTCGGATAGGTCGTCCCGAAAGTGCCCTCGCCTTTGATCTTGACCTCGCGCTTTTGCGCGAGCTCCGCGAGCGTTATCTTCATCCCGCTTTCGGGTCCCCTGAACTCGCCGGCGCCGTAGCTCACCTGCGAAGGCTCGATCCCGAGCGCCTCGGCCGCGAGCGACTTGCCGTGCTGCACGAGCTTCTCGGCAGCGATATGGCACACCGTCCCCGCGCCGACCATCGAGCGCGAGCCGCCGGTGTGATTGCCGATGAGCGCCCTGTCGTTGAAGTTCTGCACGACCTTGATGCGTTCGGCGGGGATCTCGAGCACTTTGGCGGCCATCATCGCGAAAGTCGTCTCGTGTCCCTGGCCCTGCGACTTCGCAACCGTATAGAGAGTGACGACCCCGTCCTTGCCGACTTCGAGCTCGACCTCGTCCTTCGGATACATGCCCGCGCCGGTGTTTTCGATGACCGTCGAGATGCCGATGCCCCGCAGCTTGCCGGTCTTTTCCGTGGCGCTGAGGCGCTGGGTATAGCCTTTCCAGTCCGCGAGCTCGAGCGCTTTGGCGAGCACGCCGGGGAGATCGGCATTGTCGTAAGTCGTTCCGGTCGGCGTCTTGTAGGGAAAGTCTTCAGGCTGGATGAAGTTGCGGCTGCGCAGCTCCGCCGCGTCGATGCCGAGCTCTGCAGCGGCGTTGCTGACCAGGCGCTCGATCGCGTAGGCGATGTCGGGCCGGCCTGCGCCGCGATACGCCGCGATCGGTGCGGTGTTCGTCACCGCAAGACGCCAGTAGCCGTAGAGCGCCGGAATCTTGTAGACGCCGGTCAGACACGTCGTGGGGTTGCGGATGTGGCTGACCGGCCCCGCGGGCGACAGATACGCGCCCATGTCGGCTAGCCAGTTCAGGCGCATGGCGAGAAAACGGCCGTCCTTGTCGAGCGCGAGCTCGCCTTCGATGATGTTGCCGCGGCCGTGCGTGTCGGACAGAAAACCTTCGGTCCTCGACGAGACCCACTTGACCGGACGCCCTGTGGCTTTGGCGGCGATCATGACCGCGCAATACTCGGGATATGCGGTGCTGCGCTGGCCGAAGCCGCCGCCGACGTCGCGCGCGATCACGTTCAGCTTGTCTTCGGGCACTTTGGTGTACGCCGAAAGCTGGCGCTTCATCATGTTCATGCCCTGGATGCACACGTGCACCGTGTAGCTCTCGTTTTTCGGGTCATGGGCGATGAGGCACGCGCGGGGCTCGAGCGGGTTCGGCACGACGCGGGTCGATTCCATCTTGAGCTTCGTCACGTGCGCGGCTTTCGCGAACGCAGCCTCGGTCGCCGCCTTGTCGCCCGCTTCGTACTCGAAGGGCGTGTTCTCGGGCACCGACTCGTGAAGCTGAGCCGTGCCCGGGCGCACCGCTGCTTCAGGATCGATCACCACCGGCAGATCCCGGTAATCGATCCGGATGAGCTCCGACGCATCCTGCGCCGCAAGCGCCGAATCGGCGACCACGAGGGCGACAGGCTCGCCGACGAAGCGCACTCGGCCGTGCGCCATCGCAGGCCGCTCGGGGATGCGGCCCTCCATGTCGTTCTTGCCTTTGAAGTTCAGGAACGTCACCCCGCGCACGTAGCCCGCGCGCACCGCGTCTTCGCCGGTGTAGATGCCGGCCACACCCGGATATTTGAGCGCCGCGGTCGTGTCTATGGACACGATCTTCGCGTGCGCGCGGTCCGAGCGCACGAAGTGCGCGTGAAGCTGCCCCGGGAGATTCCAGTCGGCAGCGTAGGTGCCGGCGCCTGTGATGAGCCGCAGATCTTCGAGGCGCGATACGTGAACGCCGTCGACTTCGAAAAGATGGTCGCCCATGGTTTCAGGCCTCAGGGATAAAGTTGTAACTGCGGAGCGTGCGCAGGCAAGGTCTCGGGAACAGGCAGGGATGTCTTTACAGGACTCTTTTTCCGCTAGCATAGCGTAAATACGCGCAGTTAACCGCACGCGAGCGGGCGTCGAAGCAGTGCGCTACGGCATCCGATCCGCACGCAGTCTCACACCCGCTTTCAGTCCATCATGTGTACACAATGAAGAAAGACACTCTGCTCACGCATGTCGGCCGCGACCCCGCCCGTTACGACGGCATGGTCAACACGCCGGTGTTCCGCACGTCTACGGTCATCCACCCCAACCTCGCGTCATACGAGACGCGTCCTGCCGAAGGCGAGAAAATCGTGCGCTACGGGCGCTACGGAACGCCGACGACTTTCGCGCTCGAAGAAGCGGTCGCGCAGATGGAAGGCGGTTTCCGCGCGGTGGCGGTGCCTTCGGGCCTCGCCGCGATCACCGCGGCGCTCTGCGCCTTCGTGAAAACCGGTGATCACCTGCTCGTGACCGATTCGGTCTATGCGCCGACTCGTAACTTCTGCGATCGCCGGTTGACCCCCAACGGGGTGGAAGTCGAGTACTACGACCCGCTGCTCGGCGCAGACATCGCCTCGCTCATGAAGCCAAACACCAAAGCGGTGTTCTGCGAAGCCCCCGGCTCGCTCACCTTCGAGATGCAGGACATACCCGCGATCGCGGAAGTCGCGCACGCCCGCGGCGCAGTCGTGATCGCCGATACGACGTGGGGATCCCCGTACTTCTTCCGCTCGTTCGAGCACGGTGTCGACGTCTCGATACACGCGGCGACCAAATACATCAGCGGACATTCCGACGTGATGCTCGGAATCGCGGTCACCAACGAGCGCTGCTGGTTGCCGGTTCGCAAAGCCGCGACCGATTATGGTTTTGTCGCGAGCCCCGACGACTGCTATCTGGGCCTGCGCGGCTTTCGCAC
>JAQGMV010000122.1 GCA_028292225.1 Betaproteobacteria bacterium | reverse complement strand
GCCAGAAAGTCGACGTTTTTAACCGGCTCGTGCGGCTGGCGCACGATCGCCACGACGCGCTGCGCCTGCGCGAGCCTGATCAGGCCGACCAGTTGTGCGGGGCTCGGCGGCACGCCCGGGCGCGGCTCGACGAATCCCGCGAAGTTCAGCCTGAAACGGCGGCTGAGATACGCCCAGGTATTGTGATACGCGATGAACGGTTTTCCCTGCAGCGGCGCGAGCGTCCTGTCCCACCGCGCCATGCGCTCCCGCAGTTCGCCGAGAAAGCGCAGGCGCCGGGCTTCGTAGTAGCGGGCGCTCGCCGGATCGATCCGCGCGAGCGCTTCGACGATCACCGCGGTGATCATCTCCGCGTTCAGCGGATCGAGCCAGTAGTGAGGATTGCCGCTGCCGTGCGCGTGTCCGCCTGAAGGGCCGACCTGGGTACCGCGCACGTCGAGCAGGGTCACACCGAACGAGCAATCGACGTGCGCCGGACCGCCGCGTTGAATCGCGCGATTGCCGGTCTGCGCGACGAGACGGTCCAGCCACAGGTCGTAATCCGCCCCGACCCGAAGCACGAGGCGCGCATCTTTCAGCCGGTTGAGGTCATGCGGCTTCGGCTGGTATTCCTCCGCATCGGTCGACGGCGGCACCAGCGCGATCACCGCCACGCGCTCGCCGCCTACCGCGTCGGCAAGGCTCTTCAGGTCGGTCGTCGTCGCAACGATGGCCAGCGGCGCCTGCGCTAACGCGCCCCCTGCGAAGGCGAGCCATGCGCAAACGAGTACGACGAGTTGCAGATTGACTCCGGGGCGTCGCGACACTGCTCTTGTATGCGGTGGTTACTCCCCTCCTCGAAGTTGAGGAGGGGTGGGGGGAGGAGCTATCGTTTCGCGACCCACAGACTCTTCGGCATCACGCAGTGGACGTTTTTCTCGGCGCCGGAGACGTCGCCCAGTCGGCAGTCCATGGCCGCGCTTGCGAGCCCGTAGGCGTCGAGACGCGCGATGCCCTTGTTGGCTTCCAGCCACTTGATCATGCCCATCGACGCGGTATCCATCGCCTTGTTCAGATCGGCGTCTTTCGCGTACGAGACGTAGTACTTCGCCGTCTCCCTGGTCGGCCGCTCCATGTCCTCCCTGTCCTTCACGTTCTTGGGATTCAGGCAGTGGATGCCTTTCTTGACGTTGACGACCTGCGAGATGCGGCAGTCGGAGACCTTCGCCATCAGCTTCATGCCTTCGTCGGGCGAGAGCTTGCGCTGCTCGGCGAGGAAACGGCTCGTCTGCGATTTCACCTGGTCGAGCGCTTTGTTCAGGTCCTGGTCGAAGCCCATCGTGATCCACGACTTCGGCGTCTCGATCCGGGGCATGTCGAGGCGCATGTCTTTCAGCACTTCGACCGTGATGTTGAGCTCGCGATAAGCGGTCTCGATCGCAGTGAGGTTGACTTCGCCGTTCCCCTGCGCCGCGTGAGAGTCCCCGCTCCAGAGCAGAGCGCCGGAAACATGCACCGGAACGTAAAGGACCGCGCCTTCGGTGAGATCGCGGATGTCCATGTTGCCGCCGAATTCACCCGGCGGCACGCTGCTGTACTGCCCCGGCTCCTTGCGTGCGACGCCGATCGTCCCGGGAAACGGCCGCAGCGGAATGATGACGCCAGGCAGGAACTCGGTGACTTTGCGGTCCCAGTCGAGATACAGGTATTTCACCTGCCCGTCCTGATATTCCTTCGGAAACTGCCCGAACATGCCCGGCACGTTGAAGTTGGTCGCGTAGGTTCGCGGCACGATCCTGTTGATCTTCACCTTGAGCACGTCGCCCGGTTCGGCGCCGTTGACGAATATCGGTCCGGTCAGCGTGTGCGGGCCGCGGCCGGGATGATCGGTCCTCAGCTTCTTGATCTCCTCGATCGTCCTGCCCGGAACGACCTGGTTGTGGGAGTGCATCATCGTCTCCATGACGATGGTGTCGCCCGAATCGACGGTGAGCACCGGCGGCTGCGCGTTGTTGAACCAGCCCCACTGCGTCGTTTCGAGTGTCGCAGGAAGCAGGTGAAGCTTGCCCTGCATTTTTTTCGCCGGCAGCGCGACCGACTGAGCGTATGCAGCGGCGCCGAAAGCAAGCGTACAGAGAAGAACAGTGACTCGCGCAACCCGGACCATGGTGTCCCCTTTTGTTTTGGTTACCGAAGCAGCCTTGGACGCTACTCCGTCAGAACGTGGCGTGCAACAGCGCTCGCCGCTGCGACGTCGCAGCGGCGAGCGCGTGAGCGGTATTGCCGTCAGTACGTTTTGTAACGACTTGCTGACCCGCACGCGGGACCCGTAAGTCTTGTGACGATTTACGGGTCGCCCGGCCGATCAGTAAGTCTTGTAACGGCCTACGGGTCGTCCGGCCGATCAATAAGTCTTGTAACGGCTTACTGGTCGTCCGGCCGATCAGTAAGTCTTGTAACGTCATACTGGCCGGCCCGCCGATCAGTATGTCTTGTAGGGCAGGAACTTGCCCGAGAGCAGGACCTTCACGCGGTCGCCCTTGGGATCGGGCTCGCGCACGATGTCCATCTTGAAATCGATCGCGCTCATGATGCCGTCGCCGAACTCTTCGTGGATGAGCTCCTTGATCGTCGTGCCGTACACGCTGACGATCTCGTACCAGCGGTAGATCAGCGGGTCGGTGGGGACCGCAGTCGCAAGCGAGCCTTTGTAAGGCACCTGCTGCAGGAGCAGGACGGCATCCGGCGGGAGCGCGAGGAGCTTGCCCGCTTTCTCGGCCTGTTCCTTGGTCATCTGCATCTGCCCGAGCAGCGCCGCGGTCGTCCATTCCTTGCTCTGGCCGATCGCTTTCGCGAGCTTCACCCACGTCAGGCCCTTCTTGATCCTTGCCATGACGATCATTTCGGTGACGTCGGTGCGGCTCATCGGCTTCGCATAGTGGCTCGCCGCTGCGAGCAGGGCTTCGGGTGCATCGGATTTCTTCATTGCGGGTCTCCTCCTGGATACGTTACGCCCCGCGTGCGGTGCGTAACGAAGATAAAAACGGGGTCAACGCACCGCGACCAGCGTCGGTGCGCCGGGTCGCTCGGGTCGGAGCTCTGCGGCGATCGCCTCTGTCGGGGCTGGCCCGGGCCTCACGAGCGGCGGGTTGCGCGGGTCGTATCCGGCGGAGGCGTTCGATTCGCCGAACGCGCGCGAGCGGTCGACGA
>JAQGMV010000118.1 GCA_028292225.1 Betaproteobacteria bacterium | reverse complement strand
GGCAGCATCGCGCCGGCAATGAGCCGCTCGCGCGAGAGCGGCTCGAACTCTTCCGCGCGCTCACGCAGGCGGTCGAGGTAGAACGCACCGCTTTCCGACGCGGTGATCACGAAAGCCGCCGCACGCGCGCGCTCGGCTTCGGGGAGGGTCACCACGTCGGTCGCGCCGAGCGCACTCGCCGCGTGCGCCGCCGCAGCACGCGCGTGCGCGTCAGCCCACTGCTCGAAATAGCCGCCGAGCACCGCGATCCGTAATCCGCGAATCCCTGCATCGATCCCCGGCACCGTGAGCGCGACGGGACGGCGAGTGCAACGGGGATCGCGCGCATCAGGGCCCTGCAGCACGTCGTAGACGAACGCCAGATCCTCGGCGCTTCCGGCGAAAGGGCCGACGTGGTCGAGGCTCGTCGCGAAGGGATAGGCGCCGGCACGGGTCAGCCTCCCGAACGTGGGCTTCAGACCGAAGACACCGCAGAACGAAGACGGCACGCGGATCGACCCGTTGGTGTCGGTGCCGAGCGCGAAGGAAACGAAACCCGCCGCCACCGCAGCCGCGGATCCCCCCGAGGAGCCGCCCGCAACGCGAGTCGTGTCGGATGGATTTCGGGTCGTGCCGTAATGCGTGTTCTCGGTGGTGAAGCCGTAGGCGTAAGCATCCATGTTGAGCGCGCCGACGAGCACCGCTCCGGCCTGGCTGAGACGCTGGATCACGGTCGCATCTGCGGTCGCCGGAGGATTGCCTTCGAGCAGCCTCGCTCCGGCAAGCGTCGTGACGCCCTCGATGTCGAAGAGGTTCTTGACCGCATACGGCACGCCGGCGAGCGGGCCCAGCGCCTCACCGCCCGCGCGTGCGGTGTCCACCGCGAGCGCCTGCGCACGCGCGCGCTCCGGGGTGACCGCGGTGAAGCTGCGTATCGATCCATCAAGCGCAGTGATCCGGTCGAGTGCGGCGTCGGCGAGCCCGGCCGCGGACACGGTGCCCGCGGCCAGTGCGCGCGCGCACGCACTGATGGAGAGCGCCGGCATCAGGGGATGAATTGCGGCGCAGGCTCGAGGTCGTCATCGAGCTCGAAGTCGTTCACCAGCGCGGCCAGCGCGCGGATCCGCGCAAGCTGCACGATCACCTCATCCCGCCTCGCGGAGGCCAGCGGCAGGTCGTGCACGGCCGACATCGCATCGACGTAAGGACCCAGTCCGGCCTCGTCAGGAGACATGGGTTTCGCGCGCCTTCTCCAGAGCCCCGGCAAAATCGGCGAGGTGCGCGGTCCACCCCACGATGCCGCCCTGCGCCCGCACCATGTCGAGCGTCGCCGCCTTGAAAGCGGGGAAATAGCTTTCGGTGGCTTCTTCGATGAGCAGGCACTCGTAGCCGCGGTCGTTGGCTTCGCGCAAGGTGCTCTGTACGCACACTTCGGTCGTCACGCCGGCAACCACCAGATGCGTGATTCCCGCCGCGATCAGGTCGGAATGCAGCGATGTCGCGTAGAACGCGCCTTTGCCGGGCTTGTCGAGCACGAGCTCACCCGCGGCGGGCGCTGCGCCGGAGACGATGGCGTGGCCCGGCTCACCTTTGATGAGTATGCGTCCCATCGGTCCCCGGTCTCCGATCCGCAGGTGCGCGTGGCCGCGTCCGAGCTTCGAGGGCGGACAGTCCGAGAGATCGGGTCGGTGCGCCTCGCGCGTGTGAACGATCATCATGCGGGCCTTCCTGCAGACGTCGAGAAGCTCCGCCACGGCCGGGACGATCGCTTCGAGCCGGGAGACGTCGTTGCCGAGGGCCTCGCCGAAGCCGCCCGGCTCGATGAAATCGCGCTGCATGTCGATGACCACGAGCGCGGTAGTCCGGGTGTCGAACGTGTACAGGTAAGGCTGGGCGCGGACCACTGTCATGACTCAGGCCGCCTGTGCAGCATGACCGGCCAGCGCGCGGCCGATGACGCCGATGTCCGCCGAGCCGATCGCGGTCTCGTGCACGATGCGCCCTTCGAAGATGACCGCGATGCGGTCGGCGAGGCCGAGCAGCTCGTCCAGATCGCTGCTCACGAGCAGCACCGCGGTCCCCGCGTTGCGCGCTGCGAGTATGCGATCGTGGATTTCGGCGACTGCGGCGAAGTCCAGACCGAACACGGGGTCCGCAGCGATCAGGAGCAGGACCGGATCGGAAAGCTCGCGCGCGAGCACGGCGCGCTGGACGTTGCCGCCGGAGAGCGTGCCGATGGGCGCGTGTGCCCCGCGTGACTTCACGTTGAATGCGGCAATGCGGCTGCGCGCCTGCTCGAGCATCGGGCCGCGCGAGACCAGCGCACTGCGCGCGAGCGGCGCACGGTCGAAGTTGCGCAGCGCCATGTTCTCGGCGACGCTCATCGCAGCGACGCACGCGTTGCGCAGCGGCTCTTCGGGAAGGCCCGAGACCCGCAGCAACCCGATGTCGGCGCGCTTCGCGGTGTAGGGGCGCGATGCGACCCGAATCCCGCCCGAGACCGGCCGCCGCTGGCCGAGCAGCGCTTCGACGAGCTCGCGCTGGCCGTTACCGGCCACACCCGCGAGGCCGACGATCTCGCCGGGCCTGACCGCGACGCTGAGCCGGTTCACCGCCATCACGCCGCTTTCGTTCTCGACCCGCAGATCGCTGATCTCGAGCATCGGCGCTGCTGTCGGCGAGGTCGCAGGCCTCGCGCCGCCGCTCGCCGCCGGGATGACGCGCTCGCCGACCATCATCTCGGCCATGCGTGCGGCGTCGAGCTCGGCGACCCGGCCTGCGCCGGCGAGGCGGCCGCGGCGTAGCACCGTGACCTCGTCGCAGAACGCGTTCACTTCGCGGAATTTGTGGGTGATCATCAGCACGGTGACCTGCTTGCGCCCTGCCATCTCTTTCAGCAGCCCCAGCACCTGGTCGGCTTCGCCTGGAGTGAGCACCGAGGTGGGCTCGTCGAGTATCAGGAAGCGGCGTTCGAGGAAAAGCTGTTTGAGGATCTCGGCTTTCTGCTTGTCGCCCGCTGCGAGCCGCGCCGCCGGCTGGTCGAGCGGCACCTTGAGCGGCATCGCGCGCATGAACTCCGCGAGCCGCTCGCGCTCGCGCCGCCAGTTGATGATACGCGGCACGTCGCTGCGCGCCATGACGAGGTTCTCGGCGATCGTCATGCTCGGCACCAGCGTGAAGTGCTGGTAGACCATGCCGATTCCGAGCGCGCTGGAATCGTGCGGCGACGCGATTCTCTGCTCGCGCGAATCGACCTCGATCTGCCCCGCATCGGGCTTGTAGAACCCGACGAGGCATTTGACGAGCGTGCTCTTGCCTGCGCCGTTCTCGCCCAGCAGCGCGTGAAACGATCCGGCGGCCGCGGTCATGGACACGTCGTCGAGCGCGGTGAAACCGCCGAAGTGCTTGGTCATCCCGGTGACGCGGATTTCCGCGGCCTGCCCCGCTTTGGACCGCTGCGCGGTGGCCACCCGCATGAGCGCGTCGTCCATCGTCACACCTCCAGCGCTGCGCCGAGCGCGACGGACGTCGCGACCGCGCCGAAGACGCCGCCCTGCATCTTCACCATCTCGAGCGCCGCCGCGTGGTTAGCTGCATCGGTCGCCGCGGTGCAGTCCTCGAGCAGCAGGCATTCGAAACCGCGGTCGTTCGCTTCGCGCATCGTCGTGTGCACGCAGACGTCGGTGGTGAGACCGGTGAGGATCAGGTTGCGGATGCCGCGTGTGCGAAGGATGAGCTCGAGGTCGGTGGCGTAGAACGAGCCTTTGCCCGGCTTGTCGATGACGACTTCGCCCGCTTCCGGCGCAAGCTCCGGGATGATCTGCCACCCCGGCTCGCCGCGAACGAGGATGCGTCCCGCGGGTCCCTCGTCGCCGATCCCCGCGCCGATGCGGCGAGAGCGCCACCGCTTGTTGTCGGGCAGGTCCGAAAGGTCGGGACGATGGCCTTCGCGCGTGTGGATCACCGTCAGGCCTTTGCGCCGCACGCGGCCCAGCAGCTCGCGCAGCGGCGCCACCGGCGCGCGGGTGAGCGCGAGGTCGTAGCCCATGCGGTCGACATAGCCGCCCGGACCGCAGAAATCGATCTGCATGTCGATGACCATCAACGCGGAGTTCGCGGCCCGCAGGTCTCCGTCGTACGGCCACGGATAAGGCTCGGCCTCGACGAAAGTCCCCGCGCGCTGCGCGGCCAGGGTCATGCTCATCGCACGATCGACAGCTCGCCCGGCGCGCCCGCGAGGGTACGCCGCGGCGAGGACGCCGCGATCATGATGCCCAGCGTCAGGACATAAGGCGCCGCGGAAAAGAGGTAGTAGCCGCTCGTGATGCCGACCGACTGGAGCGCCGGCCCGACCGCGCCTGCGCCGCCGAAGAGCAATGCAGCGTAGACGCAGTGCACCGGCTGCCAGCGCGCGAAGATCACCAGAGCGACCGCCATCAATCCCTGCCCGCTCGAGAGCCCTTCGCTCCAGCTTCCCGGGTAATACAGCGAGAGAAACGCGCCGCCGATGCCCGCGAGCAATCCACCGGCGCCGGTACACAGCGTGCGTACCACGTTCACCGGGTAGCCCATGGCGCGCGCCGCATCGGCGCTGTCGCCGACCATGCGCACCACCAGTCCCCAGCGCGTGTTGCGAAAAGCCCAGTCGAGTGCAAACGCGAGCACGACGCCGATGACGAGGAGCGGCGGGATCTGCAGCACTGCCTGGATCTGCGGGCTGTCGCTCCACGCGCCCAGCGGTATCGAAGGCAGCATCGGCGCCTGCGGCTGGACGTAAGGCTTGCCGAAATAGAACGCGAGACCGGTGCCGAAGAGCATGATGCCGATGCCCACCGCGATGTCGTTCACGCGAGGCAGGTTGCATAAGGTCCCGTGCAGCAGGCCCAGCGCGAGACCCGCGCATGCGGCAGCGAGCACGCCGAGCCAGGGATTGCCGCTGAGGTATGAAACTGCGTAACCCGACATCGCACCCATCACGAGGATGCCTTCGAGACCGAGATTGATGCGGCCCGACTTTTCGGTGATGCACTCGCCGAGGCTCACCAGCAGGAAAGGCGTGCTCACGCGGATCGCGCCGCCGAGCACGGCGAGCGGAACGCCCCACCACCCGATGTCGGTCATGCGCGCGCCCCGTGGCCGAAGAGCTTCAGCCGTCCGTACAACGCCTCGCTCGCGAGGATCGTCAGGAACGCGAGGCCCTGGAAGACGAGCACGGTCGCATCCGGCATGTCGAGACGCCGCTGGAGCATGCCGCCGCTCGCGGAGATGCCGCCCACCAGCACCGCGACCGGGAGGATCGCGAGCGGGTTATGCCTCGCGATGAACGCGACCAGTATCCCGGCGTAACCGTAACCGGCGATCAGCGAAGCGTTGGCGCTGCCGTGCACCGCGGCCACTTCGATCATTCCTGCGAGCCCGGCAGCGGCGCCGCCGAGGAAGAATGCGGCGATGACGAGGCGGTCGACCGACAGGCCGACGAGCCTCGCGGCTCGCGCGTTGCCGCCGGCCACACGTATCGCGAAACCCCACGTCGTGTGATAGATCAGCACATAGGTCGCAATGCAGAAGATGGCGCCGAGGCCGAGCCCCCAGTGCACGTCGAGCCCGGGCAGCGCGCCGAGCATGTTGGCGCTCCCGATCGGGGGCGTCGAAGGTTTGTTGAGACTCGCGGGATCGCGCAGCGGGCCTTCGACGAGATGGTTGAAGAGCGCGATCGCGATGTAGGTGAGGAGCAGGCTCGAGATCGTCTCGTTGACCCCGCGATACTGGCGCAGCGCGCCTGCCGCCGCGATCCACAGTCCTCCGATCAGCATGCCCGCCGCGGCCATGGCGAGCTTGACTACGAGCGGCGACGCATCGCCCACCGCATATCCCGTAACCGCGGCTGCAAGGCCGCCCAGCACCACGGCGCCTTCCGCGCCTATGACCATCGTTCCCGCCTGCGCCGGGAGCGCGACGCAGAGCGCGGTGAGGATCAGAGGCGCTGCGCGGGACAAGGTGTTCTGCCACGCGAAACCGCTGCCGAAGCCGCCGGCGTAGATGAGCTGATAGACTTCGAGCGGATCCTTGCCGACAGCCGCGACGAAGACGCCGAAGAGCAGCATCGCCGCGAGCAGCGCGAATAGCGGTATCGCAACCGACTCGGACGCCAGGCGCAGCCGTTCGAATGAACGATGCGCGCTGAGCGGCGGCGCTGCGAAAACCAGCGCCTCAGATCTTGCCGATGACACCGTCGACCAGGTAGTTCATCTGCTCGAGCACCGGATCGGTCTGCTGGTGTGCGCTCCCGGTTGCGATGACCGTCTTGCCGGTGTTGTCCTTCAGCGGCCCCTTGAAGATGGCGTAACCGCCTTTGGTCATCTCGCCTTTGACGGCGTCTGCTTTTTTGCGCGCCGCCTCGCTCGAAGACTTGCCGTACGGCGAGGTCTTCACGAAACCTTCCTTGAGACCGCCGCGCAGGAAGTTGTTCATCGGCTGTCCCGACTGCGCCGCCTTGACGTGCTCGGTATACGGCGTGACCCAGTTCCATTCGGCGCCCGTGAGGTAGCCTTTGGGCGCGAGTGTGGCCTGGCTCGCGTGATAGCCGCACACGTAAACGCCGCGGCGCTCCGCGGCTTCCACGATCACTTTGGGGCTGTCGACGTGGCACGTGACGACGTCGACGCCCTGGTCGATCAGGGTGTTCGCAGCTTCGGCTTCCTTGACCGGCAGCGACCAGTCGCCGGTGAAGATGAGCCGGGTCGTGACCGACGGATCGACGCTGCGCGCGCCCATCGTGAACGCATTGATGTTGCGCAGGACCTGAGGAATCGGCTTCGCGGCGATGAAGCCGAGCTTCTTCGTCTTGCTCGTCATTCCCGCGACGACGCCGTCGAGATACTGGCATTCGTCGATGTAGCCGAAATAGCTTCCGGTATTCGCCGGGTGCTTGCCTTTGGTCCAGAGACCGCCGCAATGCGCGAAGCGCACCTTGGGATATTTTTCGGCGACGCGCAGCACGTGGGGGTCGAAATAGCCGAAAGAGGTCGGGAATATGAGCGTCGCGCCGTCCTGCTCGATCATGGACGCCATCACCTTCTGCACGTCCATGGTCTCGGCGACTTTCTCCTGCTCGATCACCGTGACGCCCGGCATTTTCCTGATCACCGCCGCAGCCTGGGCCTGCGCCTGGTTGTAGCCGTAATCGTCTTTGGGGCCGACGTAGATCACGCCGATGACGAGCTTGCTCTGCGCGAGAGCTCGAGGGATCAGACCGGGAATTGTTGCGAGAGCGCCTGTTGCGAGCGCGGCGCGGAGCACGCGCCGCCGACCTTCGATACGCGAGTCGTCTGCCATGTGTCGTCCCCTGGAGCGGTTTTATTGATGGGTCGTGCTCCGGGGAAATCACCGCAAGACCTATGCCACCGCGGTCCGCGCCAAGTCGCTTCAGGAATTCACAGGGTTTTCATGGTCTTCGCATGAAAGCACTGCGCATGCGCGCTCGCACAAGCGCGCCGCGGTAGTGCGAGACGGTCCAGCGTAGTGCGCTCAGGCGATGACACCAGGCGCTCACACCTCTTCGCGCCGGCCTTTACGGTTCAACATCCGGTAGCCGCCGTAGATCATTCCGGCGATCCAGAGGATGCCGACGACGCCGAACATCGCGAGCTCGATCTGCTCGCCTCCCGACAGCGCCATGATGCCGCTCCACGTCGGGTCGAGAAAAAGCTTGGGGATGGTATTCATTCAGTCCTCCGGATATTCAGGCTCTCGGCCTTTTCCAATGCGTCGAGCCGCTCGAAGAGCGCCGCAGCGTCGCCTTCGAACCGGCCGTAGCGCATGCAGTCCATGAATTTCGCTTTGAGCTCGGACTGCGCAAGCGGAAGCTTAGCGTGTCCGCGGGCGTAGCGCACTTTGGCGCTCTCGTGGCGCCGCCCGTCGCGGGTCGTGATCACGACCTGATCCGCGATCAGCGATCCGGGCGCGTCGGGTTCGTATTCCTCTCCGGGGGTGACATGAACGCGTTCGAACAGGCGCTGCACCGGCGCGCTCGTGACGAAACCATCCTCGAGCTCCATCAGACCGACTTTGCGCGCCTGGATCGCCGAGGCGATCACGAACTCGATGCTGAACTTGGCGGCGAGCGCGGTCTGCGGCCGGTGATTGCGCAGCACGGTGGCATTCTCGCGGCTGATGGCGACGTCGACGCGTTCCACGTCCGCGGGAGCTATCGGCGTTTTCGCGAGCAGGTCGAGAATCGCGTCGAGCGCGCGATGCGTGTAATAGCACGCGGGATATTTCTTGATGTTCAGGCGCTCGGTCACGATCTGCCACGCCTGCCCGAGGGTATTCGCGGGAGTCTCGCGGTCGACCCGGCCTTGGGCGGAGACCGCGGCGAGGAAGCCCTGCGGATGCTCGATCGCATCGGGCGAGGCGGTGAAGCCCGCCGCGGCGAGCCGTGCGGCCGTGACGCCCGCCTGCGCCGCACGGCCGGCGTGGAAGGACTTCGCCATCGAACCGAAGTTGGACATGAGACCGGCGCTTTGCGACGCGCCAAGGCCGATCGCGTGTGCGCTTTGCTCCGCATTCAGCCGCCGCAGGACCGCACACGCGGCCGATGCGGCGATCGCGCCGAAGATGCCGGTCGGGTGCCAGCCTTTCATGTGATGCATGTCGGTCTCGCGGCCGACGAGGTTCGCCCAGACTTCGTAACCGGCGACATACGCGTCGAGCATCTGTTTGCCGGTGCTGCCGAGCTCCTGGCCCTGCGAGATGATCGCGGGGACGAGAGTCGCGCTCGGATGGCCGCGCAGAGAGACGTCGTCGTAATCGAGCACGTGCGCCGAGACGCCGTTGAGCAGCGCGGCTTCCGAGGCGCTCGTGCGGGTGTCGCCGAACCAGAGCTGCACTGTTCCCGGCGGCAGCGGCGAGAGCGCGGAAAGCAAGGTCGTTGTCGCGTCCTCATGGCTGCCGGCGATCATCGTCGCGATGCAGTCGATGAACCCGGTTTTCGCGACTTCGCGGGCTTCGGTGGATGTGCCGTCGGTCGCGACTCGCGCGACGAAGGCGCCCAGGTCCTGAGTCAGTGCCACGTCGATTCCTCCTCTTCCGGGTGTGGCCGTATTATGCGGCGCCTCGGGCGCACGGGGAGAACGCTATGAGCGCAAGCTGCGCGAGCTGTGCGCCCTCCCGGACCTGCCGCGCAATCGACGCTGATTTTCGAACCGCGCCCGTTGGCACGGCACCGCCGCTCGATCGGACACGGCCTTCTCGCCCTGTTCCGGCGCCGCTACGGCGCTGCGCTGCGTAGCGGATCCCCTGCGGCTGCTCGCCGAGGACGGCGCCTGCGGAACTCGCGCACCGGCTCGACTCGTTCAACCGCCCGTCAACGCGGCCGGAGCGTCGCGCGTGGAACCGCCGGCGCGGCTCGACAGTCCTCGGCGAAACCCCGTCCTCGTCTGCGCTGCTCGGGCGCCTCCAAAGGGCTCAAAGACCGCGTCCGACCGAGCGGCGGCAAGGGGCAGCAGTTGCGCGCGCGCGAAATGCTGCATGCGACCCTAAGGCGGTCGTTCCGCGAGGCTGCCGCCGTGACGCATTTGCTTTTGTCTTTTAGGACGTACTATTCGGAACCAGGGCGCTGAAACTTATGCGACTATTTCGGGTGGTTACGATTTATAGAGTGTCCGCGACGCTTTGTATTGCGTCGTTTAGGACGTCTACTCTTGTTGGGCGCTATGGTGGACTTGGGTGCGCCCCAGCGACCAACGCACAAACCAACGGCACCCGGTCAGCAGTTTCAAGGAGGTCATCGTGGCTCGCAAATACATAGACTGCCGTGAATTTCCAAGCGAAATGAATTGCACGATCGCCATATCGGCCGACAGCGAAGAGGAGCTCTTGGAGGCTGCCGTGCAACATGCCGTAGCCGTGCACGGGCACGATGACAGTCCCGAGTTTCGCAACCAGCTGCGAGGAATTTTCAAAGAGGGCGCCCCGCCTCTTAAGGCAGGCGGTAAATGACCAGTTCGAAGGCGGATCTTTATCAAGCGGCCCCACCATCCATTGCAGCGGACGTGCCGCAAGCGGCCCGCCGCTGAACGGAAACATTAGACGTCGCCGTTCACCAACGTCAGTCCGTACCCATGCTAAAGACGATCTGCGCCGGGCTTGTGTACTTCGCACTGGTGCTTGGCACTGGTTTCGTACTGGGTGTCGTGCGCGTTCCGTTCCTCGTCCCACGCATTGGAGAGCGCTGGGCGGAACTGGCGGAAATGCCCATCATGGCAACCGCAATCTTCTTCGCGGCAGGTTTCACATTGCGACGCTTCCCAGAAGTGCATTTGCGTGGTCGGCCTTTGATAGTTGGGTTCCTTGCGCTGGCTCTTGCGATCTGCGCAGAGCTGGGGCTTGCAGTTGTTCTCCAAACTCAAACCCTTGCCGAGTACATCGGGAGCCGAGACAGGGTCTCCGGTTCTGTCTACCTCCTCATGCTTGTAGTGTTCGCTCTCATGCCAAGGCTCCGTCTGCTGAGCCATGGATAAGTGATGATTAGGCTCCAGGTCGTAAAGATAATCCACACTGTGGCGTGGGCCTTCTTCGCTGGTTGCATCTTCGCCATTCCTGTCTACGCCTCACGCGGCCAGTTCAGGTGGGCGGGTGCTTTGATCGGAATCGTCTCCCTCGAAGTTCTCGTCATATTCGCCAATAACTGGCGGTGTCCACTCAGCGCTGTGGCCGCGCGCTTTACGGATGACCGGCGCGACAACTTCGATATTTACCTGCCCCTCTGGCTTGCTCGGCACAACAAGCTCATCTTCGGGTGGTTATTCGTCGCGGGTCTGTTCTTCACGCTCGCTCGCTGGCGGGGTTGGTAGGGTAATCTCCGCGTATGAGTCGCCCTTCCCGCAGGCCCATGCCGTCTGAGTCTAGTTCGAGCAGACGCGCGACAAGTTGTTAGACAGCAACGCAGATCACCACCGAAGTAACCAGGAACGAGAGAGCTTTGCCGACAACGAGTTAAGGATAAAACATGTCCAAGTACCGATCTTTGCTGTTCAGCGTGTTAATCGCAGCACTGCTTGCCGGTTGCGCATCTCCCGGCCCGACCGGCGAAACTGGCGCAAGTCTGGTCGGGGCTTGGACCGTCACAGTCACTCGTCCGGGCGGTGTGGGAAAGAACATGCTTACGTTTTCGTCTGACGGCACCTTCTTCCGCAGCGGAGATACGCACCCGGTGCTAAGTGGCGGGCACGGTGTCTGGAAGCGAGTTGCCGATCGGGAGTTTCATGGCACCTATATCGCGTTCCGATTCGATCAAGGCGGGAAGTGGATCGGAAGCACCGTCGTGGCGGCGCAGTTTATCTTGAGTCCGGACGGGAACGAGTTCACGGGCAGGGCCAGAGTGAGCGTACGCGACCTGCAGGATAAGGAGGTTGGGACGTCGGAAGTGAGTCCTGTCGG
>JAQGMV010000096.1 GCA_028292225.1 Betaproteobacteria bacterium | reverse complement strand
ATCAGCCTCGACCAGCTTCTGTATTACTCGCTCGGCGCGTATCTCACCTACTCGGTGAGCGTCGCGAGCGGCAGCGTATGGCTCGGTGTGCTGGCCGGCCTGGCGGGCGCGGCGGTCGCGGCGTTCGCCGTCGAGCGCTTCATCTTCCGCCGCATCTACGAGCGCGAAGTCGCTTTCAGCATGATCACCACGTTCGGCGTGCTCATCGGCGGCGTCGGCGTCATCAAGGCGATCTGGGGCGTGGTGCCCAAGCCCGTCGCGATGCCGATCAGCGCCCCTGTCGACGTGCTCGGCACGCAGGTGCCCGCTTACCGGCTGGTGGTGGTCGCGATCGCGGTGCTGGTGTACCTCGCGATCTGGGCTTTCCTCAACCGCACCATCGTCGGCAAGGCGATCCGTGCGGGAATCGAAGACGTCGACCACGTCGAAGGCCTCGGCATCAACGTCTACCGGCTCTTCACCATCACGTTCGTCATCGCCGGGACGCTGTCGGGGCTCGCCGGCGGCTTGCACGCGCCGCTCATCATGGTCGATCCGACGATGGGCCTCGACGTGATCGCGCTCGTTTTCATGGTTGTGATCATCGGGGGACAGGGCAGCATCAAAGGCACCGCGGTGTCGGCGATCATCGTCGGACAGGTGATGTCGATCGGCTCGCTCGTCTACGCGCCGCTCGCGCAGATGGCGCCTTTCGCGATCATGCTGCTCATCCTGCTGATCAAGCCGACGGGCCTCTATGGAAGCCCGCTGCTCAAGCGTTGAGCGCGTTGCGCTCGACGCTTGAGCAGCCAGTAAACGCCTCGGAGGGAAACCCATGGTTTCCCTGCCTCCGGGAGGAGGCGGTGTACGACAGAGAGGGAAACCAAGGTTTCCCTCCTTGAACCTCCTTTCCTTCAGGCTCGCTCGCGCTCGCTCCACGGCCTTTGACTTGAACCGGGGCCATCCGGGCCGTCACTCCGGACGCGTAATAGCGCGATCCGGAATCCACTCTGATCGGCGTCAGTCGACGTTCACTCCGGCAGTTCGGGCGTGCTCCACGAGCACGTCGCGCGCGGCAAGCATGTCGTCGAGGGTTCCGAATGCACTGGTGTAATGGCCTTTGAAGCCTTTGCCTTCGGCGAGCCTGAACATCTCGCCGAAGTCGAGATCCCCGGCGCCGGGCTTGAGATGCACTTCGTGACCGTTCCGATGGCAGTCCGCGATCCGCACTTCGCCGACCATCGAGAAATCCACCGCCTCCGCGAAGCCGCGGACGCCTTCGGGTACGAGGTGCGCATGGTTGGCGGTGAACGAGAGCCGCACCGCGGGCGATGACAACAGGCCCCAGTAGTAGCGCCACTCCTCGAGCGTGTGCGCGAGGTAGTGAACCTCGGCGTCGGCGGGCTCCTTGTTCAGATTCTCGAGCAGCAGGCGCACCTTTTTCTTTTCCGCATAGTCAGCGATGCGCTTCAGGCGCTCGAGGCCCGCTTTCATGCGCACGTCCCTGTCGCTGGTGAAGTGATAGCCGGCGTGCACCACGATCCACTCGGCGCCGAGCTGCGGATAGACGTCGATGTAGGCCTTGAGATACGCGTCGACGCCCTCGCTCGCGTGCGGCGCGTATTCGGCGACGTTCACCGCGGAGGACGTGTGCAGGCCGATGTGGATGTCGTGCTTCTCGCGCACGCTGCGCACCGCCGCGGCGCGCTTCGCATCGAACGACGTGACGGCATTCGCTGCGGTATCGAGCTGGATGTCGAGGAAGCGGACCTCGTTTTTCGCGGCCCACTCGACGCCGTCCTCGATGCGGATGTGGCGCCTGAGATCGATACCTATACGGTCACGCAGTTTCATGATACCCCTCCGGTCATCAAGGGCGGCCGACAAACAGAAAACCCGGCCGGAGCCGGGTTTTCAGTGGCGCGTCAGGCCGCGCGCTGATCGATTCGTGTGGTGCTGATGCCTTCGGCGTCTTCACTCCAGGTGACGATCGCCGGGTGAGACACGGCGGAAGGCAGCGTCAGGTTGCCGCGGAAACCCTGCTCGCGCGCATCGGCCACGCATTCCTCCAGCGTCGGGTAGAGCTTGATCCCGGTGAAGAGCAGCGTGTCCTGACTGTCGATCTGCCAGTACCAGAGATACCGGGACGAGTTGCGCTCGTTCAGCGCCGCCGTTTTGAAGCACCATGTGGCCATGAGATCCCCTACGTCGCTTTTATTTATGATGAATCTTTGTGCGGCGGCGTGAGTATAGTACGGGTACACCGCGCCCTGCAAGAAACAAAAGGGAGGCGGGCCGCACGTGCCGTCGGGCGCATTTTGCGGGGCAGACCTACGGGGCTGGTATGCAGAAAGTCCTCACGGCTTGCGGCGAACACAGGATTTCCGCGGCGCCTTCGAGCCCGATACGTACGTAGGCTCGCAGTCTTCTGAACGTCCCTTCCTTCGCTATCCACCGATCATCAGCATTGGGCCAGGAAAGTCCTCACCGCTTCGACAAAGCCCGCAGGGTTGTCGAGGGTGATGTGGTGGTCGCTGTGAGCGACCTGCGCGAGCTCGACCTGCGGCGCGCGCCTGCGGATCTCCTCGAACGTCTCGTCGTCGACCCGCTCGCTGCGCTCGCCTCTCACGATGAG
Organism: Betaproteobacteria bacterium; assembly: GCA_028292225.1. Lineage (GTDB taxonomy): Bacteria > Pseudomonadota > Gammaproteobacteria > Burkholderiales > SG8-41 > JAQGMV01. The sequence continues at coordinate 6,390 of JAQGMV010000096.1, read as the reverse complement.
CGCCGGCACGCGGATCGAATCCCAGCACGGCGTCGCGTCGATGCGCTCGAAAGTCGAATACAGGCTGCGGTCGAACTTGTGCGTCCACGTGCCGTCGTCGAGGCGCCGGCCGCTGTTGAGCGCGACGTGGCGTATGACTTCCGGCGCGGCGATCATCGTGCCGGGAGGCTCGAGGCGGTAGCGCTGCACCAGCTCTTCCTGTGTGGCGTAAGTGCTCGAAGGGCGCGTCCCGAAAGCGCGCAGGCGCTCGATACTCTCCACGCTCATGTGCATGCGTGAATCGACGATCACCACACGGCCGAGACGCTCGGGTTTCATCGCCGCGTACACGACCGAGACGATTCCGCCCATCGAGTGACCCACGAGCGTGAAATCGCGCAGGTCCAGCGCTTCGACGAAGTTAGCGACGTCGGAAGCGTAATCGCGGTAGTCGTACTCCGGCGGATCGGCGCGGTCGCTGTCGCCATGGCCGCGCAGGTCGAGCGCCCGGACGTGATACTCGGGAGTGAAAGCCGACGCAATGAAGTCGAACCAGTGCCCGTGTGCCGCGCCGCCGTGCACGCACAGCATCGGTTTGCCGCCTTCGGTGCCGTAATCGAGGTAATGCAGTTTCAGCTTCCCGCCCTGCACGAAGCGGCTGGTATGGCTTGCCGGCTGCAGTGCGGGATTATCGGAAGGGTTCGACGCGTGCGACGGTTTTGCCATTTCACCTTTCGGACTCGAAGCTGCGCGAGTCGCTGACTGGAAACATACTGCGGGAACGCATTATAGGCAGACCGCACGCAGCGACGCGGCATGACCTGGGGCCGTCGGCAGCACGCCGCAGGAAAAAGCATCAACACCGCGGGGATCAAGCCCGAATAAATCGGGGACAGACCCCGATTTCCGGCGCGATAAATCGGGGTCTGTCCCCGATTTCGCGGGCCTGCCCCTAGAAGCGCATCCCCACCGAAGCCCGAACCATGTGATCGCTTGTGAAGTTCACGTGCGGATCGGTCGCCATGCGCACGAAGTAGCGGTCGAAATCGTAGGTCACGGCGAGGCCGGTCCCGTGAACTCTCGTCTCGTCCTCCTTCGAGAAACGCCCTTCCTTGTAGAACACGTCGAAGGTCCAGCGCGTGCGGTCGTTCGGCTTGATGCGCGCGACGAGATGCAGGACGCGCTGCCCGGTGCCGAGGCGGTCGTCGCGAATCTGGAACACGCTCAAGGTCGTGTTCGGCAGCGCTCGCGTGCCTGCGCCGATCGTCACGGCATCGTTCGGATCGAAGTTCAGATTGAAGTAGTCCTTGAGGTTGGTCCGCCCGATGCCGAGCAGCCCGAACCAGCGCTCGCCGATCTCGGCGTTGACGCTGCCGCCGAGGAAGCCTCGCGTCGCATATTGCAGCGACGGCGTCAGGTGCACGAATGGCAGCGGTATCGTGTCTTCATAGCCCACGCGCAGCTGCTGAAACTCGCTCGATCGCTGGTAATAGCCGATCCACGCGGTGTGCGCCGCGAGGTTGGCGCGCAGATTCAGGTCAACGGCATTCGGCTGATTCGTGGTCCGGTAGAAAGACGGCGTCAGCTTGTAGACGATCGCCTCCTCGTCCGCGGCCTTCGGGTCTGCCGGAGCCGCGGCGCTCTGCCCGTACACGGGCAGGCACCCGCCCAGGAAACCTGCCACCAGCGAAACCCGGAAAAGTGTTTTCGTCATGGCCTGTATCGTACAGCCAATCGGTGTCGGCCCGCGGTTTGGACCCGGCGGCATCGCCGGCCGGAATCGGCACACCTGTTGCAAAGCCTATAGCGGTTTTTTTTACGTTACAGGGGATGCACATGGAAGGATCGGCCGGCTGGAGGTTCGTCACCGCGGGCGACGGCGCATGGCGCTGGACCGCGGCTTATAACGACGGTGTCGAGGCGGTGTCTCCGTGCGCCTTCGGCTGTATCGAAGACTGCATGGCCGACGCGGCCGAGCACGGCTACGAGAACTTCCGCCCCACCGAAGCCGCGTATCCCTAGCTTCTGAAGGTCCCCCATCTTTGCGCGAGGCGTGCCGCGCCGGCACCGCCGCGCGCTTCATAATCGATTACCATCGGCTCGAGAAGCGGCAGACGCGCACACGCGCGGGCTCATGCCGCCCCAGCACTTCCCCCGAAATAGGAGTCGGCATGCCGAACACTGTGCGGTCCCTGGTCTGGTCGTTTCTGTTCGTGCTCGCTTGCAGCGCCGCAGGCGCGGCCGAGCAGCGTTATCCCTCCAAACCCATCCGCTTGATCATCCCGACCGCGCCCGGCGGCGGCTCGGATCTGGTTGCCCGCATGCTCGCCCAGAAATACACCGCCGCGTGGGGCCAGCAGGTGGTGATCGATCATCGCCCCGGCGCCGGCATGGTCATCGGCATCGACCTCACCGCAAAAGCCGCGGCTGACGGCTACACCCTCGCGCTCGTGAACCCGTCGCACGCGATCAACGCGACGCTCATGCCGAAGCTCCCCTACGACCCGGTCCGCGACCTGACCCCGATCACGGTCGTCGCGACCCAGCCCTACGGCGTCGTCGTCCCGCAGTCGCTGCCGGTGAAGACCATCAAGGACTTCATTGCACTCGCGAAAGCGAAGCCACGCGCAATCAACTACGCGTCTTCGGGCAACGGCTCGGCTTCGCACCTCGCCGCCGAAATGTTCGCAGCCATGGCCGGGGTCGAGATCGTCCACGTGCCGTACAAAGGCACGGGGCCGGTGATTCCCGACCTCATCTCCAACCGCGTGTCGCTGATGATCAACCCCATGCTCGCGCTGATCAATTACGTGAAAGCGGGGCAGTTGCGCGCGATCGCAGTCACTTCAGCCAAGCGCGTGAGCTCGATGCCTGAGCTCCCGACCGTCGCGGAGACCGTCCCCGGCTTTGAGGCGATCGCGTGGTACATGGTGCTCGTGCCCGGCAAGACTCCCGCGGCGATCGTCAACCAGCTCTACGCGGAAACCGCCAAGGCGATCAAGTCGGACGACATGGCCGACATGCTCGCGCGCGCAGGAACCGAGCCTCTGGGCAACACCCCCAAGGAAGCGGCAGAATTTCTGAAAATCGAGATCGCGCGCTGGGGAAAAGTGATCAAGTCAGCAAACGTGAAAGCGGATTAGGAGCAGCAGATGGCAGGCACCGGCAGATGGATATTCACCGCGTCGATGGACGTCGACCCGGACAAGGAAGCGCTGTTCAACGAGGTGTACGACCAGGAGCACGTTCCGTACCTCTCCCGGGTTGCGGGCGTCATCTCGGTCAAGCGCCTGAAGATCGAAACCCTGCGCGTGACGATAGGCGGCGAGACGAAGACGGTCGAGCCGCACAGCGGCGTGCCGCGGTATGCGTGCGTGGTCGAGATCGACTCACCGGACGTGCTGACGAGCGCCGCATTCGCCGCAGCGGTCGACGCGGGCCGCTGGCCGGCGCAAGTCCGCCCGTACACCCGCAATCGCCAGCACACGCTGCACCGGGTGATCGGCGAGGCTTCCTAGGCCTCGAGTTTTTGCAGGCGCATCACGCGCTGTAGTCTTTCACGGGGAGGGTCAGGGTTGGGGAGGTTGGCGCGCTTCTCAGCGCGCCGGAAAATCCACGCGCCGCGAGTGGCCGGGCTTGAACTTCCCGTCCAGCGCATCGCGCATCCAGTCCGCGACGTGCAGGTAGAAGTCCGGCAGCCGCCCGCCGAAAGTGTGGGTCTCGTTCTCGTACACCCAGAGCTCCTTCGGGCAGCGGAGCATGTCGAAGAGCTCCTCGCCGTCCTCGAGGGGGCACAGCTCGTCGAACTCGCCCATCGCGAGCAGCGTCGGGCACCGGATCTTCCCCGCGATCGGGCCGAGGGTCATCTGCTCCGCCATCTCGTCGAACGCGTCGTCGTCGTGGATGTTCGACATGTACTTGTAGTTCGCGCGGTAGGCGGGCTTGCTGTGCTTGAAGATGGTGTCTTTCTGCTGGTAGACGCCCATCGCGCCGACGCACGCCTTGACGCGCGAGTCATGGGCCGCAATCCGGGGCCCCCAGTAGCTACCCATGCTCCAGCCGTATACGCCGATGCGGCTCGCGTCGATTTCAGGGCGCTTTTCGAGCCAGTCGATCGCGGCCGATCCGGCGCGCTCGAAGTTGTCGAGCGTCACCCACGTCTCTCGGGTGTTGCTCTCGCCCTGCCCCGGACCGTCGATGGTGAGCGTCGCCATGCCGCGGCGGCGGAAGTGATTGTGATACGGGCTCGGCATGTACTCCTTGATCGTGTCCATTCCCGGCACCACGAGCACGCACGGCGCTTTCTCTCCGCCCGGCGTGGTCTGGAGGATGCCGGGTATCGTCTTGCCGTTCTCGAACGGGATCTCGACGCGACGCACATAGGCTTCGTCGAAATACTCGGTGAACTTCGTATAGCAGTGAATGAGCCGCCCGTAGAGCTCGAGCTTGCGCGGGGTATTCGAGTGGAGCACGCCGCACGCCGGCCCGTAATACAGCGCGGCGCGATAATAAAACTCGGCAGCGCTCTGACGATGCCCGGCTTCTTCGGCCTCGCGCGCGAGCGCTTCTTCCTGGCTCGCGGTGCGCACCCATTCCTTGACCACGGCGCCGGGGACCTTGATGCGCTCGGTCGTGCGCTTCACGTCGGCGGGCCTGAATCCCCACTCGACGAACATCACGGAGCGAAACCCGAACACGTCGAGGACTTTGTAAAAGTCCTCCATGATCCACTTCTGTCCTTTGCGGCTGTCGTCGGCCATCTGTTCTCCTGTAAGCGGTCACTGAACGAGACTTCTCCGCCCGAATATAAAGCATCTTCAGGCACCACTGCGAATGCTCGCAGGCGTTCGGAGATGCTACGATGACTCACGCCGAGTCGATCAGGAACCCTGCGAACACCATGAAGCTTGCCCGCCACCGCGCAGTCGTTGCGCTCAGTCTCATAGCCTTCGGAACCCACGCCGGTCCCGTTTCAGCGCAGAGCTCGACGCCGGCTTTTTCGGCGAAGCCCATACGCGTCATCGTGCCGTTCGCGCCGGGAGGCTCGACCGACATCGTCGCGCGCCTGCTCGCGCCGCGGCTCTCCGAAAACCTCGGCCAGACGGTGCTGGTCGAGAACCGCGCCGGCGGCGGCACGACGATAGGCATGGACTACGTGGCCAAATCGCCGCCCGATGGTCATACGCTCGGCGTCGCGACGCTGACTTTCGCGCTCAATCCGAGCCTGTTCGCGAAGCTGCCCTACAACACCGAGCGCGATTTCGCGCCGGTGAGTCTGGTGTCCATCGTGCCGTTCGCGTTCGCGATACACCCGTCTGTCCCTGCGCGCTCGGTGAAGCAGTTCATCGCGCTCGCGAAGTCGAAACCGGGTGCGCTGAATTACTCGTCGTCGGGCATCGGCAGCGCGGCGCAGATGGCGGCCGAGCTGTTCAAGTACATGACGAAGACCGACATGGTGCACATCCCGTACACCGGAGGCGGCCCCGCGATGGTCGCACTGCTGAGCGGCCAGGTTTCTCTTTTCGTGCTGAGCATTCCCGGCGGGCTTCCGCACTTCAAGTCGGGCAAGTTGATCGCGCTCGGCGTGACGAGCCCGACGCGCAACCCGATGCTGCCGGATGTGCCGACGATCGCCGAATCGGGCCTGCCCGGTTACGAGCTGCTCGAATACCAGGGCATCGTCGCGCCCGCGGCGACGCCTGCGCCGGTCGTGGCAAAGCTCCAGCAGGAGATCGTCAAAGCGCTCGCGTCGCCCGACCTGAAAGAGCGTTTCGTCGCATCCGGCGCGTATGTCGTCGGCAGCACGCCCCAGGCCCTCGGCGAGCACGTCAAAAAGGAAATCGCCGCGTGGGCAAAAGTGATCAAAGCCGCCGACATCCGGCTGGAATAGGAAACCATGAAAGAACAACGTAAGACAGACGCAGTGCTTCAGGCGACACCCCGGAACGTCATCTGGGGCGCCATCTCCGCAGAAAGGCCGCCGGTGCTTCGCATCCGTTCCGGCCAGACGGTGAGAATCGAGACGGTGTCGCAGCAGCCTCTCAATCACGAGGATCCCGCGACGTTTTTCCCGGCGGGGGGTGTGGCGCTGGAGCGCGTGCTGCCGGAGGCGATCGCGATCTATCGTGAAGTCGAGAAGTCGCCGCCCGGCGGCTCTCACGTATTGACCGGGCCGATCCACGTCGAAGGCGCCGAGCCCGGCGACATGCTCGAAGTACGCGTGCTCGACGTCGAATTCCGCGTGCCTTACGGCGTCAACGGCATCGGCCCCGGATCAGGCGTGCTCCCCGATCTGCTGACCGAGCGGGTCGCGCCCGTCATACACCTCGACCTCGAACGCAATGTCGCGCTGATCGCGCCCGGGGTCGAAGTACCGCTCGCGCCGTTCATGGGCATCATGTCGGTCGCGCC
>JAQGMV010000088.1 GCA_028292225.1 Betaproteobacteria bacterium | reverse complement strand
AGCGTGGGGCGACGACGCGTTCGCGCGCATGAACGGGCAATGGGCGCTCGCGCTGTGGGACAGCGTGCGGCGCCGGCTCGTGCTGAGCCGCGACCGGATGGGTGTGCGGCCGCTCTATCTCTGCGAGCATGAGAGCCGCCTGTATTTCGCGAGTGAAGTGAAAGCGATCTTTGCCGCCGACACTTCGATTCCGCGCGCCTTCGATCCGCTCGGCCTCGACCAGACGTTTACCTTCTGGAGCATCGTCCCGCCGCAGAGCGTGTTCGGCGGCGTCGAGGAGCTGCAGCCGGGATACGTTCGCGTCTACGAAGACGGCCGCATGCGCGAGCGCCCTTACTGGCAACCGCGCTTTCCGACCGGCGCCGATGGGATGTTCGAAGGGTCACTCGACGACGCGGTCGTCGCGGTGCGCAAGGCGGTCGAACAGGCGACATCGCTGCGCATGCTGCGTGCCGACGTGCCGGTCGGGAGCTATCTCTCCGGGGGCCTGGACAGCTCGCTCGTGGCGGCGCTCGGGCGCGCGGTCGCAGGCGATAATTTCCAGACCTTTTCGCTGCGCTTTTCCGACGCGGAGTACGACGAGACGCCTTTCCAGCGCATGATGGTGCGCAAGCTCGGCAGCATTCATCACGAGATCGTCGTCGGCCGGCGTGACATCGCGCAGGTCTTCCCCGACGTGATCTACCACACCGAGCGCCCGATACTGCGCACTGCGCCCGCCCCGCTCTTCCTGCTGTCGCGCCTGGTCGCGCAGACCGGCATCAAAGTCGTCCTGACCGGCGAAGGCGCCGACGAAGTCTTTGCAGGCTACGATCTTTTTCGCGAAGGCAAGGTGCGCCGATTCTGGGCCCGGCAGCCGCAGAGCACCACCCGACCGCGCCTGCTCGAGAGGCTCTACCCTTATCTCGCGCGCTCGCCCGTTGCGCAGCAGGCCATGACGCGGCGATTCTTCGGGCGCGGCCTGCAGGACTTTCGCGCGCCCGGTTTTGCGCACACGCCGCGATGGCAGACTACTGCGGCCGTGAAGCGCCTATTCAGTCCGCAGATGCAGGACGCGCTCGCAGGGCATGACGCCGCGGCGCGCTTTATCGAGAGCCTGCCCGAGGCGTTTTCCGGGTGGACGCCGCTCGCGCAGGACCAGTACATCGAAACACGAACACTGCTCGGCGGCTACATCCTCGCGTCCCAGGGGGATCGAATGCTGATGGCCCATTCGGTCGAAGGCCGTTTCCCTTTCCTCGACAAGGACGTGGTCGCGCTCGCCGATTCGCTGCCCGCCGCGTACAAGCTGCGCGTCCTGGACGAAAAGCACGTCGTCAAGAAAGCCGCGCGAGCCCTCGTCCCGGATGAAATCATCGCGCGTCCCAAGCAGCCTTACCGTTCGCCTGACGCGCTGTCGTTCGTCGGTGAGGACGTGCCGGAATATGTCTCGGATCTCCTGAGCGAGACCGCCGTGGCCGGAGCCGGCGTGTTCAGCCCCAAAGCGGTAACCCAGCTTCTCAGGAAATGCACCTTGGCCGCGGCAAGCGCCGCCCCGCTCTCCAACAGCGACAACATGGCGCTCGTGGGCGTGCTCTCGACCCAGCTCGTGCATCATCAGTACGTCGCCGGGCGTCCGCGCGTGGGTGAAACGGTCCACTTTCACACCGACGTGGATCGCACCGAATCGGGCAAGGCGGCGTAAGCAGTGTCGGCTGGGGATCATCGATGGTGAGGGCCGTGAAGCAGCGCCCGGCATGGCGGGCGAGCTCGTGTGCTCGAGGCGCTCGAGCCGGGTGCGGCGGTCACAGAAAAGGACGTGCTGCGCGCACGCGTCGAGAAGCTGGAGAATCACATGGTGCCGAAGTTCGTCGAGATCACGACCGAGTTGCCTGAAACATTCATGGAAAAGGTGTCCGCATGAACGAGACCGAAATCGTCGCGCAGGCTTTTGATCGCGGCAGCACGACCTTCATGGGTGTGGAGCTGTTCGTCGCACCCGGCGCACTCGTTCCCAGGGCCGAGACCGAGCTGCTCGGGAACACCGCGGTCGAACTGTTGCGTGGGATGGCTGCGCCCGTGCGTGCGATCGACATGTGCTGCGGCGCCGGCAATCTCGCGTGCGGCATTGCGCACCACGTCGCCGATGCACGCGTATGGGCGGCCGACCTGACCACGCCTTGTGTGGAGATCGCGCAGCGCAATGTCGAGCGCCTCGGCGTGGCGAGCCGCGTGTCGGTTCACCAGGGCGACCTCTTCAAAGCGTTCGACGGCGTCGGTCTGGAAGGCACGATCGACGCGGTGGTGTGCAACCCGCCGTATATTTCCGACAAGCGTCTCGAAGGGGAGCGTGCGGTCCTGCTCGACCTGGAGCCGCGTGAAGCTTTCGCAGCAGGTCCGTACGGACTCGGCATACACATGCGAGTGGTCAAGGACGCGCTGGCTTTCCTGCGGCCTGGCGGCGCGTTGCTCTTCGAGGTGGGTCTCGGGCAGGACCGCCAGGTGAAGATACTTTTTGAGCGTGCGCGGGAATACGAGCGCATCGAAGTCGTGCACAACGCCGCCGGCGAGGGCCGCGTGGTGCTCGGATACCGAAAACCCGCGTGAGCGGGCTCGCCATGAAAGAAGCAAGGTGAACGCAATGAAACTCTGTCGATGAGCTATGCCGCGGAAATCGCGCGGTCGATCATGCGCTACGAGCCCGCCGACCGGCCGGCGCTACGCACATTCCAGCGCGACCACTTCGGCGCCGTCTCACGCCACTGCGACGATGAGTTTTTCGAGTGGCTCTTCGAGCGCAACCCGCACCGCGACCCCGCCGGCGCTTCACTGTGGCTGTGCAAGCGCGACGGTGCAGTCGTCGCGCAGCAGGCGAGCATTCCGACGCTGCTCAAGATCGGGGATTCGGAGCACCGGGCCGCGTGGCTCATCGACTGGATGGTGCATCCGGAGTGGCGGCTGAAAGGCGTATCCCCCGCACTGTTTGCTGCGAACGCGAACAGCACCGACATCATGCTCGGGCTCGGCCTCGAGGAGATCGCGTATCGCAGCGTGCGCCGCGCCGGCTGGCACGATGCCGGAAGGCTCACGCTTTTCGTGCGCCCGCTCGACGGCGCGGCGAGCGCGAAAATCCTCAACCTTCCGCCGCTGCTGGGAAAGCTCGCACCGAGATTTATCGTTGGCGGCAGCGCACGATTCATAGCCGGTGTCGGCGGCGCCATGGCCCGGGTGTCGCTCGAGCCGGTCTCCGCGTTCGACGAGCGCATCGACGCGCTCTGGGACACGGTGAGCCGTGAGCACGAAGTGGTGGCCAAACGTGACTTCGAGATCGTTCGCTGGCGCTTCGACGAAGGCCCGCACCGCGTTCTCTACGACCGCTACTATCTCACGCGCAAGGGAGTGGTCGTCGGCTACGCGGTGCTGCGGATCACCGACTGGCGCGGGCACCGCATCGGACGCGTCGTGGATTACTTCACCGCTCGGCAGTGGGTGGCGCCGTTGCTCGCGCTCGTGATGGGGGAGCTCGACAGGAAAGGGGTGGTCGCGGTGTTCCTGGAGCAATGGGACGCGCGCGCAGAGAAGACCCTGCGCTCGCTGGGCTGCATTCGCGCCCGACCTTCGCATCGGTTCATGTTCAAAGCGCGCGAGACCGTGCTCGCCGGCGCGGCCGACTCGCTGGCGCACGCGAGCAACTGGTTCATCACGCCCGCGGACTCGGACTTCGATCACATCCTGATAGGTCCGCACGGCGACGGCGCCGCAGCGCCGTGACCCACGTTGTGACCTTGACGGGCAACACGTGGCGGCGCCTGCGGGGGGGGGCGCTATGCCGGCGTCTTGGAGCTCACCAGATCGGCGATGGCGCCGACCGTGGCGAAGGTCGATGCGTTCAACTCGTCATCGCCGATCTCGAGACCGAAGCGGTTCTCGAGCGCCGTGATTACCGACACGATCGCGATGGAGTCGAGTTCCGGCAGCACACCGAGCACCGGTGAGTCCCTGTTCATTGCTGCAGTGGGGCCGTCGAGGCCGAGTACTTCGTCTAGAATTGCCAACACTTCCTGTTCGACATTCATTATTTTGATCTCCTCGGAGCACGTACTGCGAGTTGATTGTAGGCCCGCCTGCAGGCGGGCCGATGGCATCGACCCATTAAGAATCGTCATGACCCGCCACAGCGTGCAGCGGTCGTGCCGGGATCTGCATTCCGGCAGCAATGCCTCTCGCAACGCCGCGCGACGCGGCAACGCGGCTGCATTGACGGATCGCACGTGATTGCCGCAGAGAGAACAGGATTTCAGAGATGAATCTGCCACAACACGCGCCGATGGATTGGCCGGTCGTCGACGACTGCCTGATGCTCGGCGGCATCCTTCTGACGACGCTCGCACGGCGCGTCGGGCGCACGCCTTTCTATGCTTACGATCGAGCGCGGATCGATGTACGCATCGATCTGCTGCGCCGGTATTTTCCCGGCGCGGTGAAGCTGCACTACGCAATCAAGGCCAATCCGATGCCGGCGCTCGTGTGTCACATGGCAGGCCGTGTCGACGGCCTGGACGTCGCGTCCGGCGGCGAGCTGACGACCGCTCTCGATGCAGGGATGACCCCGCAGAATGTCAGCTTTGCGGGGCCCGGCAAGAGTGCAGCCGAGCTCGCCAGGGCGGTTGCCGCCGGAATACTCGTGAACGTGGAGTCCTCGCGCGAAATCGGAATCCTCGAGCGTATCTCCCACGACGCCGGAGCACCGGCGCGCGTGGCCATACGCGTAAACCCCACGTTCGAGCTGAAGTCGTCAGGAATGAAAATGGGGGGTGGCCCCAAGCCCTTCGGCGTTGACGCCGAGCTCGTGCCCGAGCTTCTGCAGAACATCCGTAGTCGCGGTCTGGCCTTCGAAGGCTTCCACATCTTCAGCGGCTCGCAGAACCTGCAGGCGACTGCGATCTGCGAGGCCCAGGTCAAGGCGGTCGAGCTGGCGCTCTCGCTCGCGCAGTCAGCGCCTGCCCCGGTTCGCGTCCTGAATATCGGCGGCGGTTTGGGGATTCCATACTTCCCCGGCGATGAGCCGCTCGACCTTGCGGCGATCGGCGAGAACCTTTACGTGCTGAGCGAGCGCTTGGCGTCCGAGCTCCCGCAGGCGGCGCTGGTCGTGGAACTGGGCCGCTACCTCGTCGGCGAGGCCGGAATCTATGTGTGCAGGGTGATCGAGCGCAAAACCTCGCGCGGTGAAGTCTTCCTCGTCACGGATGGCGGTCTGCACCACCACCTCGCGGCGAGCGGGAACTTCGGCCAGGTGATACGGAAGAATTATCCGGCGCTCATCGGTAACCGCGTGGCCGGCGGGCGGCGCGAGCTCGCGTCCGTGGTGGGCCCGCTGTGTACGCCGCTCGATGTGCTCGTCGAGAGGATGGAGCTCGCGCAAGCGCAGGAAGGCGATCTCGTGGTCGTGTTGCAGTCGGGCGCTTATGGCCTTACCGCCAGCCCCGGCGCGTTCCTGAGCCATCCGCCGGCGCTCGAAACGCTGGTGTAGCGCTTTAGCGCACCACGAGTACCGGGATCTTGGAGTGTGTCAGCACCTTCGAGGTCTCGCTACCCAGAAGCAGACCCGAGAGGCCCCGGCGGCCGTGCGAAGCCATCAGGATGAGGTCGCACTTGCGCTTCTTGGCAGTCTCGATGATCTGCTCGTAAGGCACGTCCCCGGTGACCGCGACGCCCTCGTACTTCACGCCGGCTGCCTGCGCGCGCTCACCGATCCTGTCGAGCAGCTTCTCGGCGCGCACTTTCGATTCCTTCTCGTAGCGGCGCTTGAGCTCCACGGTGTTCGGCAGGACGAAGCTCTCGTCGGCCATGATGCGAAATTCGGGGATGACGTGGACGCTCGTCACACGCGCGCCGAGCGACCCGGCGAGCTCGATGCCGC
>JAQGMV010000083.1 GCA_028292225.1 Betaproteobacteria bacterium | reverse complement strand
CGAGCCGGTCGATGCCGAGCGCGTCGAGCTCGCGTTTGGCGCCCATGACCACGCCGTCGTGAACCATGACGAAGTCAGGCTGCGGGTATACGACATCCCCCGGCTTGACGCTCGCCACTCCGCTTTTTACGGCGAGCGTCTTCTCTACTGCGGTCATTCCCATGATGCTGTCCGAAAAGCGAGGGGTCGAGGGTAGCCAGCAGGCGGGGGCAGTGTCAATGCGATTGCCGCGCGGCAACCGCGCCGACGCCATTGCCGACCCGCAGCGCGTGCAAACCTTGCCGGCTTCAACAAGCTGGTCAAAGACCGCCGCGGCTGGGTCCTCGAGAACGAAAACGACGTTCAGGTCGGCCGCGCGTCGATCGAATACGGCGAGCTCGAGTCACAGCGTCTGCTGGCGCATTGCAAGCCCGGTGACGTTGTCGCCGACGTCGGCGCCCGCATCGGCTCGCACTCGGTTATCGGCAGATAGCGAAGGATGAAAGGTTACGGAGGAAAACCATTGGTCTCCCTCTGTTCGCTCACCGCTGGCGCCGCCCGTAATGGCACGGCCGCATCGCGGCCGCTCGTTACGGGAAAGTGCCTCGGTTGGCCTCTTCCATATCCTCGGTCTTGTGGTCCGGCTCGACCCCGAGATCCTTCCGGTTCTCCGCGAGCTTTGCGTCGTCCTCGCGCGCATCCTTTGGATTTTTCCCGGTTTGTGCAGCAGGCTCGGTGGGTTTCTCGTGCCTGGGCGTACCCTGGAGTTTGGTGCCGTGATCGGCTCGTTTCATATGTCGCTCCTGATAGATACCGGGGAGGAGCATGAGTCGTGCCGAGCCTCGGGCGGCGTTCCCCGCTCGTATATCAGGCCGCAGGCGCTACGTCCGGACCCAGGATGGCGGATAACGCGACGAAATCGACGGGTTTCACGAGGTGATGGTCGAAGCCGGCTTCGCGTGAGCGTCGCCGGTCTTCCTCCTGGCCGTAGCCGGTCATTGCGATCAGCTTTACGCCGCTCAGCGCGGGAAGTGCACGCAGCCGTTCTGCGACCGTGTAGCCGCTCATGCCGGGCAGGCCGATATCGAGCAGGACGTATTCCGGGCGGTAGTGGGGCGCGCGCTCGAGCGCCGAGGCACCGTCGTGCACGGTCTCCACTTCGTGTCCCGTGGCGCGCAACACCATCGCCATGGTATCGGCCGAGTCGAGGTTGTCGTCGACCACGAGTATGCGCCGACCGAATGCAGCCGCGTGTCGTTCGAGCGGTTCGACACTCCGCTCCGGCTCCGCTGCGCGCGCGTGCAACGCGAGGCTTACGAGAAACTCGCTGCCTTGCCCCGGCCCGGGGCTGGCTACCGAAACGGCGCCGCCGTGCAGGCCCACGATCTCGCGCACCAGTGTAAGACCGATCCCGAGGCCGCCCTCGGAGCGGTCGAGCGAGCGGGTTCCCTGCACGAAGAGATCGAATATTTTCGGCAGCAGGTCGGCAGAGATACCGACACCGTTGTCACGCACGCGCACGACCGCGTGCGTGCCTTCGGCAGCCGCCTCGAGGCGCACCACGCCGCCCTCAGGCGTGTACTTGGCGGCGTTGTTGAGCAGGTTGAGGAACACCTGGGAGAGCCTGGTCGCATCCGCGCACACGATGAGAGGCGTCTTCGGCAGGTCGATCTCGAGCCGGTGCCCCCGCTGCTGCAGCAGCGGGGTGCTCGACTCGATCGCACGCTCGAGAACCGACGCAAGATCGACCGGCACGAGCTTGAGCAGGATCTTGCCGCTGGTGATGCGGTTCACATCGAGGAGATCGTCGACCAGGCGACCCAGATGCGAAACCTGCCGGTCGAGCACGCCGCGGCACCATTCCAGCTGCGGGTCGCCGAAGCGCCTCAGCCCCATCACCTGCAGCGCGTTGCGTATCGGAGCGAGCGGGTTGCGCAGCTCGTGGGCGAGCATCGCGATGAACTCGCCCATCTGCCGGCTCGCCTCCTGCAGCTCCTCGACGTGACGGCGCTGCGTCAGATCGCGAGTCACTTTGGCGTAGCCGCGAAGGTCGCCCGTCCGCCCGTACACCGGCGTGATCAGCACGTTCGCCCAGAAGCGGGTGCCGTCCTTCCTCACGCGCCAGCCTTCTTCCTCGTAGCGGCCTTCGCTGCGAGCGACTCGAAGCTCATGTGAAGGCCAGTCGACCGCGCGCGCGTCGGGCGGGTAGAACACCGAGAAATGCTGACCGATGATCTCGCTCGCGGTGTAGCCCTTGCTGCGCTCGGCGCCAGCGTTCCAGCTGGTGATGTGACCGTCGGTATCGAGCATGAAGATCGCGTAGTCCTTCACGCTGTCCACGAGCAGCCGGAAACGCTCTTCGCCCTGGCGCAGCGTTTCCTGCTCGCGGCGGCGCTCGGTCATGTCGCGGATGATCTTGCCGAAGCCGACAAGGGCGCCGGACTCGTCGCGCAGCGCGGTGATGATCACGTTCGCCCAGAACTGGGCGCCGTCCTTCCTGATGCGCCAGCCTTCGTCTTCGAAGCGGCCTTCACGCCGCGCGACGGTCAGCTCGTGGTCAGGCCAGCCGCGTTCGATCGCCGAGGTCGGGTAGAACCGGGAAAAGTGATGCCCGATGATCTCCCCCGCAGCGTAGCCTTGCGTGCGCTGCGCGCCGGCATTCCAGGTGACGACGCGGCCTTCCGGGTCGAGGAGAAAGATGCCGTAGTCGCTGACCGACTCGATCAGCATCCTGAACTGCCGCTCGGCCGTGTGGCGCGGCAGCGCCGCGGGTCGCGCCGCGTCGCGTCCGGCGCCGCTCATGCCGCAGTCGCGCGTTTGCCCGCCCCACACTGCTCGAGCTTGTGACGCAGGTGGCGGACTGCGTGGTCGATCTCCTCTTCGGTGTTGAAGCGGCCGACGGTGAGCCTCAGCGTGGTCGCGCTTATCGACCCGAGGGCCTGAAGCACGTGCGACGGCATCGCGCTTCCCGACGAGCACGCGGACGTCGAGGACGCCGCGATGTCGGTGAGCGAGGTCATGAGCGCGTCACAGTCTTCCAGCGCGACGCTGAGATTGAGGTTGTTCGCGATGCGCCGCTCCATGTCGCCGTTCACGCGCAGGTAGGTGAGATCGCGCAGGCCCGCCCACAGCCTGTCGCGCAGCGCTCGAAGGCGCGGCACCTCGGAAGCCATCTCCATGCCTGCGATCCTGAAACATTCGCCCATGCCGACGATCTGGTGCGTAGCGAGGGTGCCCGAGCGCAATCCGCGCTCGTGGCCTCCGCCGTGCATCTGGGAAGCGACTCTGACGCTGCGCTCGCGCCTCACGTACAGCGCACCGATCCCTTTGGGGCCGTAGGTTTTGTGCGCTGTGAGCGACATCAGGTCGACCGGCAGCTGCGCAAGATCGATCGGCAGTTTGCCCGTCGCCTGCGCGGCGTCGACGTGGAAAAGAATCCCGCGCTCGCGGCAGAGCGCGCCGAGCGCAGCGATGTCCTGGATGACCCCGATCTCGTTGTTCACCAGCATCACCGAAGCGAGAACGGTGTCCGGCCGCAGGGCCGCTTCGAACCGGGCAAGGTCGACCAGCCCGCCCGCCTCGGGCGCGAGGTAAGTGACTTCATGCCCGAGCCGCTCGAGCTCCTTCATGGTGTCGAGCACCGCTTTGTGCTCGGTCTGAAGCGTCACCAGGTGCCTGCCTCGCGCTTTCGGTGCACATGCCGCGCCCTTGATCGCGAGGTTGTTCGATTCGGTCGCACCCGAAGTCCAGACGATCTCACGCTCGTCGGCATTCACCAGCGCCGCGACTTGCGCGCGGGCCTCTTCGACCGCGCGGCTGGCGATGCGCCCGAATTCGTGCGTGGTGCTCGCGGGGTTGCCGAAATGCTGCGTAAGGTAAGGCAGCATGGCCTCGACGACCCGCGGATCGAGCGGAGTCGTCGCGGAGTTGTCGAGGTAGATGGGAAACTTCACCGTTCGGTACCGTTCAATCGCTCACCGGGTCGTTTCAGTGCTTCTGGGTGAGCGCCGCGATGACGCGCTGGCGTTTTTCTTCGACGTCTTTCGCGAAGCCTGGGTGATGCTGCTCGACGAAACCGGTCGCGAGCCCGAGCTTGAGCAGGGCTACCGCAAAGGTCGCGGCGAGGTCGTCCAGGTCGGGGCTCGCTTTCGCAAGCTGCATTGCTTCTATCGTTTCGTCGAAAAGCTGCTGCATGGCGTCGTGCAGCTCGCCTTCGAACAGGTTGGAATCGGCCATCGGGGGGGTCTGCGGGTGGGGTCTCGATTTTAACGCAGCACCCCGGAATTGACGAGTTTCACCGGTCGTCCTGCCGCCCACGCAGCGGCGTTCTCGAAAGCTTCGCCGAAATAAAGCTCGTAGGTGGGTTTCTCGAGCCAAGCGCTGTGCGGCGTGCACAGCGCATTGGGCAGCCGCAGGAGCGGATGATCGCCATGCAGCACCGGTTCATCCTCGTAGACGTCGACCGCGGCATAGCCGGGCCGTCCGCGCTCGAGGGCGGCGACGAGCGCGCCGCTGCGGATGAGTTCCGCGCGCGCGGTGTTCACGAGCAGCGAATCGGTTTTCATGGCTGCGAGGTCTTCAGGTCCGACGATGCCGCGCGTGTCGCGCGTGAGCCTCACGTGCAGGCTCAGCACGTCCGACTGCGCGAAAAGCGCCCCCTGGTCGTGCGCGACGCTGTAACCGAGTTTTCTGGCGGCCTCGCGTGTGGCTTCGCGGCCCCAGACGAGCACTCGCATGCCGAATGTCGCGCCGGTCGCGGCAACGAGGCTCCCGATCGTGCCGAGGCCGAAAATGCCGAGCGTGCGGCCGTGCAGCCCGAGGCTCAGAGAGTGCCGCCATGCGCCGCGCTTCATGAGCGCGGTCTCTTCGGGGATGTGGCGTAGGGCGGCAAGTATCAGCGTCCAGGTGTGCTCCGCCACGGTGTAGGGAGACGCGTGCGTTCCGGCGGCCACTGCGATCCCGCACGCGGTGCACGCGTCGAGATCGACGTGGTGCGCGCTACGCCCGGTTTGGCTGATCATCCTGAGCTTGGGGAGCGCTTCGATGAGCTCGCGCGTGAAGGCGGTGCGCTCGCGGATCGGAACGACGATTTCGGCGTCTTGCAGATTCCGGACCGTGACTTCGAACGGCGGCGCAGCGTCGCGGTAGACGCGAACGTCATGGTCCTGGAGCGTTGCAAAGCAATCGAGCGTAGCGACGACGCCGTGATAGTCGTCGGGGACAGCGATGATCATCGGGAGACACGCCGCGGGTTTTCTGCCGCGGACAGTCTAACCGGAAATCAGCCGGTCGACGCCCGGCTTTGGCTGCGCGCTCGCAGCAGTTTCAATCCCTTCGCGGTGGCCCCGAGTCCGGCGGCTTTCCGTGCGATCAGCCCGAGACTTTCGAGTTTCGCCCGCACGTGCGCCGGCGGCGCGGGCGCGTGGAGATCGAGCCCGTCATATTGGCTAAGCCACGCCCACTCTTCCGGGCTCAGTTCACATCGCATGCCGTCGTCCTTGGAACGTTGAGCGGCCAGTCTAAATCGAGTCGCGAGACGCTCGCCTGGCCTATTGTCACAGGATGCACGAAGAATCGCCGGCCGCCGGGGATCAGGAGTGCTGCCGGGACGCTGAATACCCGCACCGCTCGGCGTCTTCGATCGCCGCAGCCGAGCTCGGAAGGCTTTCCTCATAGGCGACCATCTCGTTCTCGAGGTCGTCCCACAGCTCCCAGCGCCAGCCTTTGCCCGGTTCTTCGTAAAACAACCACTTCATGCCCGCAACCCTCTGGATCGTGTTCTACTTGTACACGCAGTGGCGGGTCGCGGCTGTCAGGAAAATGTGACACCCCGGCGGCGTCACCGGGTCATCCGGTCTGCGTCAGTGCGAATCGCCTGGCTGATTCAGCTTCGAATATCTCGGCCGCGTGAAAAGCCCCTTCGGCGAGTTGTGGCGCGTGCAGATTCGCCGCGACCAACCCGTCCGCGCGCAGGAGGGCGGCGTAACTGGCGATGAATATCTGCTTGGCGAGATCTTCCGGAATTTGCATGGGTTTCTCCGTCGGGTTCGGTTGAGTCGTTCATGCTAACTCGTGTCACAATCCGGCGCACGGTGTGAATACACGAGGAGGGGAACGATGGAGCTCGGACTGCGGGGCAAGGTGGCTGCGGTGACCGGCGGCAGCGAAGGCATAGGCCGCGCGACGGTGTTACGCCTCGTCGCGGAAGGCGCGAAAGTGGCGATGTGCGCGCGGCGCGCCGAAGTGCTCGATGCGTTCGCCGAAGAGCTGCGCAAAGGCGGCGCCGACGTGCTGGCGATCGTCGCGGACGCCGCCAAGCCCGGCGACATGGAGCGCTTCATCGAAAAGACCGTGGGCAAGTTCGGCCGCGTCGACATCGTGGTGAACAACGCCGGCGGCACCGGGCAGGACCCGTTCGAAAAAGTCACCGACGAGGCGTGGCAGCGCGACATCGACGTCAAGGTTTTCGCGCAGATCCGCACGGCTCGCGCGGCAATCCCGCACATGAAGAAGCAGGGCGGCGGGCGCATCATCAACCTGAACATGGTCGGTGCGAAGCAGCCGTTCGCCGGCTCGTTTCCGACGACGATCAGTCGCGCAGCGGGTCTCGCGCTGACCAAGGCCCTATCGAAGGAATTCGCGGGCGACAACATTCTCGTGAACGCGGTTGCGGTGGGCAAGATCAAGTCGATGCAGCAGGAGCGGCGCGCCGCCAGGACAGGCCTTTCGGTAGCCGACCACTACGAGAAGACCGGCAAGACCGTGCCGCTCGGCCGGATGGGCGAAGCGGAGGAAGTGGCGAACGTGATCGCGTTTCTCGCGTCGGATGCAGCGAGCTACGTGACCGGCTGCTGCGTCAACGTGGATGGAGGGATGTCCGGGGTGCTGTAGAGCGTAAATAGTGAATCGCAGGCCTTGGTGGCGCGGCCGAGCGATTGCGGCACGAACGCCGCGCCGGAATCCACAAAAGGAAACGGCACCTCGCATGAGGTGCCGTTTGTTTTTTGCGGCGCGACGCCGCCACGATCAACGATTTACCATGTCGTGCCCCTACGACCCGTACACCCGCCCGTTCTCCACCCGGATGCGATCGCCGACGCGGATGTTGTCGTGGGTATTCTGGGTGTAGGTCTGGTACGAGCCGTCGTCCATGCGCACGCGGAAGCGATACATCGTCTCCGCGTTCTGCGAGCCTTTGACGTGCTGCTCGACCTGGTGCCCGATCACGCCGCCGGCGACTGCGCCGCCGACGGTCGCTGCCGCGCGGCCGGTGCCGCGTCCGACCTGGTTGCCGAGCACGCCGCCTGCGATGGCGCCGCCGATCGCGCCGATGCCGGGCCCGGTAGAGCGCGGCTCACCCGCGACGACTTCGACCGATTCGACGTAGCCGTAGCGAGCGGCCTGACCCTGCGGATATTGCCCCTGGGGATATTGCCCTTGCGGATACTGAGCTTGCGGATACGCGGGGTACTGCGCGTTCGGATACGAAGGATCGGGGTAGCCGGCGTTCTGCGCAGGCGGCATCGCGCACGCGGCAAGGCCCAGAGCCGCGGCGGCTGCAAAGAGCGCGGTGGTTTTACGATTCGTCATGTTTTCTCCTCGGAGGTTGTCCTGATTGTTGGTGATTCACTGCGTATATCGAAAAGCCTGCTTCAAACCCCGGTCTGCCGCTCGCGGCTCACGCCCGGTCCGTACAGGCGCAGGCTGCGCTCGCCTTCCGCGGCTACGGGCGCCGCGGCTGAGCCGGATTGCGCGTCGGCTCCCGCAGGACGGGCGCCGAACAACCCGCGGATGGGGGCCAGCGGCACTGCCGCTCGCGCGGCGAGGGCAGTGGTCTCGAGCTTTTTCTGCGGCACGTCGCACGCTGCAAGGCCCAGCGTGGCGAGGGCAAGAACGGAGACAGCAGGACTCATATCAGCTCCAGTACATAGCTTGTCCCAGTGCAACCGCCGTTCCCGAAGCGGTCGCTGATCGGTTTTCCGGCACGACTTATGCAAACAAATGCCTCAAAGGCACGCCGCAGGGAGGGCTGCCATACGAGGAGTAGCCATGACCACCCGCACTTTCGCACTCATCATCGGGATCGTATTTCTCGCGCTGGGCGTGCTCGGCTTCGTTCCCGCGCTGCTGATACCGCCGCCGGCCCGCGCGCCCGACCTCGCGATCACCGCGTTCGAGGGTTATCTCTTCGGCATATTCCCGGTGAATTATTTCCTGAACCTGGCTCACATGGCGCTCGGCGCGTGGGGGATAGCGGCTTCGAGAGGGACCGGGGGCTCGCGCGGGTATGCGAGGACGCTGGCAGTGATCTGCGCAGTGTTCGCGATCGTGGGCGCCACCCGGACGCTGAACACGGCGTTCGGGCTCGTGCCGCTTTACGGCAGCGACGTATGGCTGCACGCAGCGACCGCTGTGCTGGCCGCGTTCTTCGGCTGGATGTGGAACCGCAAGCGCATCTTTTCGGCTGCGGGGGCAGTGCGCTAGACCGAATCAGATCCTGGACAGGATCTGCGCGCCTTTCTCGAGCGTCGCCTCGGACTTGGCGAAACAGAAGCGCAGCACCTTGTGCTGCGGCGCGTCGCGGTAGAAGACCGACACCGGAATCGAAGCGATGCCGTGCTCGCGGGTGAGGCGCACCGCGAGGTCGGTGTCGCGCTCGTCGCTGATCGCGTCGTAGCACAGGTTCTGGAAGAACGTACCCCGGGACGGAAGCGGCTTGAACCGCGAGCCTTCCAGCCCTTTCAGAAAGAAATCGCGCTTGCGCTGATAGAAGTCGGCGAGGCCCAGGTACGCGTCGCGGTCTTTCATGTATTCGGCAAACGCGTACTGGATCGGGCCGTTCGCGACGAACACGTTGAACTGGTGCACCTTGCGAAACTCGTTCATGAGCTCGCGAGGCGCCAGCACGTAACCCGTTTTCCAGCCGGTGACGTGATAGGTCTTGCCGAAGGAAGACACGATGAAGCTGCGCTCGGCCAGGCCCGGGTAGCGCGCGGCGCTCTGGTGCGCGTGCCCGTCGAACACGATGTGCTCGTACACCTCATCGCTGACGAGAACGATGTCGGTTCCTTTGAGCATGCTTTCGAGCATGCGCAGGTCTTCCGCGGAGAACACGCTTGCCGTGGGGTTGTTCGGCGTATTGACGATGATCATGCGGGTGCGGGCGGTGATCGCCTGCCGCACCGCGTCCCACGGTATCGCGTAATCGGGGTAGGTGAGCTGCACATAGACCGGCGTGCCGCCGTGCACTTCGACCGCGGGGGCGTAGCTGTCGTACGCCGGCTCGAAGAGGATGACTTCGTCGCCCGGGCGCACCATCGCACTGACGGCGGTGAAGATGCCGTAAGTTGCGCCCGGAACGACTGTGATCTCGTGCTCCGGATCGTAGGCGGCGCCGTAAAGGGCCTCGACTTTTTCGGCGATGGCTTCCCGCAGCACCGGCACTCCGGCCATCGGCGGGTATTGGTTGAGGCCTGCGTTCAGATACTTCGTGAAGAGCGCGCGCAGCTCCGGCGCGCAGTCGAAGTCCGGAAATCCCTGGGAAAGATTGATCGCGTCGTGCTCGACGGCAAGCCGCGACATCGTCGTGAATATGGTCGTGCCGACGCGCGGCAGCTTCGAAGTGATGGTCCCGGGATAACTAGGCATGCCTGCAGAGTTGAGTTGTTAGCGTTGAGTGGAGGAGTCTACGCAACTCCCCCTTCTTCACCCAACTTAACACTAAACACTCAGCACTAAACACTGCTTGCGGCCGGCGGCTGCAAGCGCTACCGCGCGGCGGTCTTGCCGCCGTCGCCCTTGCGGGCGAGCTGGCTGAAATCGTCGATGAGGCCTTGCATGCGCGTGAGCGACGCGGTGCGCTGGTCGGGGGTGATCGTCTTGTCCAGCGCGGCGAAGATGTCCGCGCGCTTCGCCCACCACGCGTCGAGCTTCTTCTGCTCGTCGGGGGTGCGTCCTTTGTCCCAGTTCACCAGCCACTCGTTGACGCGGGCGGTGAAGCGCTCGCGGTCTTCACCGCGGTTCGCCAGGAGCGCGATGAATTCCTTCTGGCGCCGCAGCCGCTCCGAATAGCGGAACTGGTCGATCGGCGGAAGCTCGCGCACCAGCACGCCCACGCGCTGCTCCTGCTCGCCGTTGAGTGCGGTCAGCCACTCCTTGAAGCTCTTGACGACTTTCTTCGCCTCGACCTCGGCGCGCTCGTCCGGCGTGCCGTTGATCTTGTTCTCTTTAACATATTTCTTGTTGTCTTTTTCCCACTTGCGCTGGAGCGACTCGATCTGCGCGGGCGTGAGCGTGGCCAGGAAAGCGGCGGCTTCAGGGGCGGCGTGGCGGGCGGCAGTGCGCACGCGCGTCCTCATGCCGTCGACGAACCAGAGCACGTCGTCGCGGGCGAGACCCTGCTGCACGCGGCTTTTGGCGGTGCGCAGGAACCCGGCATATTCGGGGAGCTGCTCGGAGCGATGCCAGCTATAGAAGCGGTCGAAACGCTTCTGGAAATCCTGTTTCTGCAGGCTGTCGAGATCGAGGTAATCGTCGGCCATCCAGGTGGCGAGCGTGTCGGCCTGGTTGTAGCCGAACTTGGTGAAGCTGCATGCCGCGACCAGCGCGATCAGGGCGACAGCGACGACCACGCGCGCGGCGTGAAAAGCATTCCTCATCTTTATGTTCTCCTCGGCGGGTACAACAGGGACTACAGGCAAGCGGCAGACCCTAAAGTTCCGGCCGGGCGCGGTTTTTTGGCGCTGCGTGGGAAAAACGGCGATTTCGCGGCGTATATCTCGCGGGATGCGGACACCTCGGCGTCGGTTCTCTCCGAAGAGTGGGCGGAGCCAGCACCCTGCAACGCCAATCCGGCCATTTCGGCCGCCTGACCCAGCGATGCCCCTGCCCAGCCTTTTTCCGTGTTCATATCTCCTGCACGTCGCCCCTACGATAAGGGTGCAGCGCCCCCGACGCAAACACTCTGCGGCCTGCTGCACTGCACGAGGCGTCCCGCTATACTTCGCGCGCCGTTTAACCCAACCCGGAGGACCTATGCCCAAGCTGCAGCGTCACGCGCGTATCGCGCTCATTTCACTCCTGCTGGGGGCAGGCACTCTGGCGGCCGGCGTCAGCCGCGCACAATCGACTGCAGGGCTCCCGATCGCGGTCTCGCAGGCCTATCAGGAGCTTTTCGCGCAGAGTCTCAAAGACAAGCGCGGGCTCATGATTTACGTGCGGGGACAGGCGATCGGCGGAGCGGTGAGCAAAGTGATGGGCAACGACGCGGTCGAGATTCGCAACCAGACTTACGGGCGCATCATCATCCGCATGGACCAGATCGACGCGGTCGCGATCAACTGACTCTCCGGCACCACAGGATCGACAGCGTCACCGCGAGCAGCGACAGGACTGCCGCCGCCGCGGTGAAAATCGCCGAGAGCTCCACCTCTTTTCTTTCCACCACGAAACGCGTGCTCAGATCGCGGTAGACGCGATCGAGCGCGTCCGCCGAGCTCGCCTGGAAATACTCGCCGCCGGTGAGCGCCGCGACCGATTTCAGCGACGGCTCGTCGAAACCCACTTCCATGGACCACCCGTCGACGGCGACCTTCGCGCGTTGGACCGCTCCGACACCGACGGTGAAGATGCGTACGCCCCGGTCCGCGGCCACGCGTGCCGCGGCGAGCGGGTCGGGCCCCATCGTCCTGCTGCCGTCGGTGAGCAGCACGATAGCGGCGGAGGTGTACGAGCCGGCCGCCACCGGCTGGTGGACGGGCGCGTCGTGCGGACGCACGAACGATACCTGGCGCATCGACGCGGATGTGGCCCCGCCGAAAATGTCGTAATTCCCGCCGATGTCCGCAGTCGGAAAGATCGTGAGCAGCGCCGCGAGGATGCCGCTGCCGACGGCCGTGTGATAGTCCAGTTTCAGGCGGTCGATCGCCTGATCAAGCCGCGCCCGGTTCGCCGTCGGGGACTCCACGACCTCGGCCGTGCCCGCGAAAGAGACGATCCCGATTTTCACGTCCGAAGGTTGGGCGTGTATGAACCGTTTGGCCGCCGCCTGGGCGGCCGCGAGCCGGCTGGGTTCGACGTCGGTCGCCGACATGCTGAGCGACACGTCGATCGCGAGCACGACCGTGCGCTGAGCCGCGAGCATCGTCATGACGGCTGCGGGCCGGGCGCTCGCAAGCAGCAGCGCCACGAGCGCGAGCAGCAAAAGCGACGCAGGTATGTGGCGGCGCCACCGCGCCGTTCGCGCCGCCGCTTCGCGCAGCAGTGATAGATCGGTGCAGATCAGCACGGCTGAGCGCCGCCCCAGCAGCAGAACGTAGGTGCCCACGAGCAGCGGCACGCCGAGCAGCATCCAAAGTAAATCGCGCGACAGAAAAGTCATGGTGTCCTCGAGCGCGGCGGACTCCTCCAGAATCTTCCCTTCTCGCGCAATGCCTGGTTTGACGAGCCATGGCATTAGCACGATGTGCGCCAGACGCGTCCTCCGGGGGGAGCGGCGGCGATCAGGCTCGAATGTGTGCCCCTATCGCGTGCGGCCGCGCGCCGATGCGCCCCGAAGGTGTGCAGGCAGCCGTCGGCTGCGTCGCGCGGAAAACGACACGGGGAAACCGAGGTTTGCCCCCGGTGGGTCCCATCCTGAGTGCCCGACCCTCCGCGGATCATCGCCAGCACGCAGCCCTCGTTGCGTTTGTTTTGCTCAGCGCGAGCTGCTGTAGGCTTTACGCTTGCAGGCGAGGCGCCCAGAACAGGGAGAGGGTGGCCGCGATGATCGCGAGCAGCGCCGCGATCGCGGCGAACAGCGCGCTCACTTCAGTTTCCTTCTTCTCGAGCATGAAGCGGGTGTTCAGCTCCTGATACACCTGCTTCAGCTCCGCGGCGCTCGCGGCGGAGAAGTAAGAGCCGCGAGTCACCTCTGCGATCGCCTTGAGCGCCTCTTCGTCGAAGCGCATGTACATCGACCAGCCTTCGAAGCCCGCCATGCCGCCCTGCGCGCTTCCCAGGCCTACGGTGAACACACGCACGCCGCGATCCGCCGCCATCTTCGCCGCTTCCATAGGATCCGGGCCCGTGGTGCGGCGCCCGTCGCTGAGCAGGATGATGGCAGCCGACGGATAAGAGCCCGGCGGCACGGGCGTGAATGCCTTGGGCTGCGCTTTGCCGGCTTTCTCGATAGCGATGCCGCGCCCGGTGTCGCGGGCCGCCGACCCGAAGATCATCGACTCCAGATCGATTCCCGCGTCAGGGAATATCGTCGCCAGCGCCATGATGAGACCGCTGCCGATGGCGGTGTGGCGCTGCAGGTCCAGCCGGTCGATCGCGCCGAGAAGATCGTCGCGGTTCTGCGTCGGCGCCTGCACGAGCAGTGCCGTGCCGGCGAAGGACACGATGCCGATGCGCACATCGCCCGGCTGCTCCCGGATGAACGCTTTCGCCGCTTCCTGCGCGGCTGCGATGCGGCTCGGCTCGACGTCGGTCGCGCGCATGCTGAGCGACACGTCGATCGCGAGCACGATCGTGCGCTGCTCGGAAGGCAGCGTGACCACCGCGGTCGGACGCGCGATCGCGAGCAGCATCGCCGTGAGCGCGGCGAGCAGCAGGAGCGGCGGGAGATGCCGGCGCACGCGCTGCGCGGGGCCGAGCGCTTCGCGTATGACGTCGAGGCTCGCGAAGCGCACCGCCGCGGGTTTCCTGCGCTGGAGCAGGACCACGTAGGCGGCGACGAGCAACGGCACCGCGACGAGCAGCCATAGCAGGAAGGGTGAGATGAATCTCATCGCGCGCCCGTCAGACCTGCTGCAGATATTCGAGCATGCGCCGGCGCATCTCGCGATCAGGCAGCCTGCCCGTGCCGGCGCGAGCGTTGTCTTCCATGTGCTCGCGCCTGCGGGTGGCGGGAATGGCGCAGTTCACCGCGGGATGGCCGACGACCCATTTCAGGAAGAACTGAGCCCACGAAGTGCAATCGATCTCC
>JAQGMV010000067.1 GCA_028292225.1 Betaproteobacteria bacterium | reverse complement strand
AGCCGCCGTAATCGACGTCGAACACGTCTTCGATGCCGGTATAGCCGTCCCTCGCGAGCAGCGCCGCGTACACCCCGCTTTGCGCCGCGCGGCCGGAATGGAACGCCTTCGCGTTCGCGCCTTCCTGAACCGCCATGAGCCCGGCGGCCTGCGATGCGGCGAGACCGAGCGCATGCATCGTTCGCGTGGGGTCGAGCCCGAGCGCACATGCGCCTGCTGCGGCAGCCGCGACCGCGCCGGTCGTGCCCTGGTTGTGATAACCGCGCCTGAACATCCCGCCCTGGGTTGCCTGGCCTACGCGGATGCCGACTTCGTAGCCTACGATCATGGCGGCGATGAACTGCTCGCCGGATAGACCGCCGACGACCTCTGCGAGCGCGAGCACCGCCGGAACGACGACCGACCCGGGATGCAGCGTCGCGCCGGTATGCACCTCGTCGAGCTGGAAAGCGTGCGCCGCAGCGCCGTTCACGAGCGCGGCCTGCGACACCGACGTGCGGTGCGGCGTGCCGAGGATAGCCGCGACCCCGCTCCCGCCTTCGGCCATCACCATTTTCGTGAGCTTGACCATCGGCGCGAGCGTCGAGGCGTAAACGCAGCAGCCGAGAGTGTCCATGAGACACAGCCTGGCTTTTTCGACCACGTCTTTCGGAATGTCGCGGAACTGTAGGCTGGACGCGAACGCCGCAAGCGCGGCGGTCGCAGTGGATTCTGTGGATTGCATGATCGTTGCGGTGTTTCGAAACTGCCCAGACTTTATCTCAAAATCGGGGACAGACCCCGATTTCCACATTCCGGAAATCGGGGTCTGTCCCCGATTTATTGGGCTGTCCCTGATTTATTCGACTTTGAGCCGGGTCTCCCTCACCACTTTCACCCATCCGTCATACTCGGTCTTCACCCGCTGGCCGAATTTCGCCGGCGTGCCGCCGGAAGGCGCCATGCCCTGCGCTTCGAGGGTCTTCTTGATCCCGCCGTCCTGAAGGATCCGGTTCACTTCCGTGTTGACTCGATCGATCACCGCCTGCGGCGTGCCTTTGGGCGCGAAGATTCCGTAGTACGTCCCCGCTTCGTAGCCGGGCACCGCTTCGGAGAGTGCCGGAAGCTTCGGCAGCGCAGGCCAGCGTTCGGCCGTCGTCACCGCCAGCGCGCGGACTTTTCCGCTGTCGAAGGACGGCCGCGCCGCGAGCAGGCCTGCGACCATCACCTGGATCTGGCCCGACAACAGGTCCGGCATCGCCGCGCCGGTGCTCTTGTACGGCACGTGAACCATTTTTATTTTCGCCAGGTAGGCGAAGAGCTCGGTCGCCATGTGGGTGAGGCCGCCGATCCCGGTGGATCCATACGCGAGCTGCCCCGGATTGCGGCGCGCGAGATCGATCAGCTCTTTGGTATTCCTCGACGGCAGCGAAGGATGAACGACGAGCACGTTCGGTGCGTAGCCGATCTCCACGATCGGGATGAGCGCGTCGAACGGGTCGTATGGCAGCTTGCGAGTCGCCGCAGTCGCCGAAAAGCTTCCCGAGACGCTCATCAGCGTATAGCCGTCCGGCGGCGCTTTCGCGGTGAGCTCCATGCCGATCGCGCCCCCTGCCCCACCGCGGTTGTCGACGATGAACGGCTGGCCGAGGCTTTCGGAGAGCTTCTGGCCGATAGGCCGGGCGGTGAGGTCGGCGCCGCCACCGGGCGCGAACGGCACGATGATCCGCACCGCTTTCGCCGGCCACGATTGCGCGGATGCCATGCCGGGCGCGATCGCGGCGAGCGCCGCAACGGCATATCGTGCGGAGATTTTCAGTATGGCCCGCGGCATATCCCCTCCCCCACTCGCGGCGACCCGCGCCGCTCTGATTCAGCTCACGTTCTCGTGGAGCAGCGTATTTTTCTTCAGCGCGGCTTCGTCGATGGTCACGCCGAGCCCGGGGCCGCGCGGAACCTCCACGTGGCCGTCGCGCACGACGAAATCGCTTTCAGGACACAGCGGATCTTTCGCCGTCGTGTTCAGGCCGAACACGAATTCGGCCGCACCCATCATGCGTGAGGCCGGCGTGCTCGCGTAGAAGTGCGCGCCCGCCGCGGCCTCGAGCTGCGACTGGATCGCGAGCCCGCCGCAATTGAGCTGGATGTTCGCCGCTTCGGCGACGGCCGCAATCTTCTTCGCAGGCGTGATCCCGCCGATCTTGTAGAGCTTGATGCACAGCGCGTCGACCGCACGCGCTTCGGCGAGCGCATAAGCGTCCTGGACGGTGAACAGCCCTTCGTCCGCCATCACCGGCACGCCGTCAGCTGCCCGGCGTATTTCGGCGAGGCCTTTGAGATCGCGCCGCGCGATGGGCTGCTCGATGTAGCCGAGCCCCATCTTCTTGAGCTCGCGTATCGCGGTCAGCGCGTCGGCCATGCTCCAGCCGGTGTTCGGGTCCACGCCGATCATGACGTCGTCGCCGACCGCGCGCCGGACCGTCTCGAAATTGAGGACGTCCTGGCGGATGCCGCGGCGGTCCGCCATCTTCAGGCACAGCACGCGGATGCCGAACTCGTCGACCGCGCGCTTCGATTCCGCCACCATGGTGCCGACGTCGTCGGCCATGCTGACCGACCACTCGAGCGGAATTCTCGGCTGACAGCAGCCGCCGATGAGATCGTAGAGCGGGCGGCCGAGCGCTTTGCCCATGGCGTCGCGAAGCGCGATGTCGAGCACGGCGCGCGCCGCGGGATTGCCGGCGAGGCGCGCGTCGAACATGGCGTTCGCGCTTTCGATGTCGAAAATCGATTTTCCGATCAGCGCGGGCCCGTAGACCTCCTTGATCGCGGCGACCATGCTCTGGGTGGTGTCGGCGACAAAGTGGCCCGGGCTGATCGGCCGGATCTGCGCGCACCCGACGACGCCGTCGGCGTAGATCTTCACCAGCACGGGTTTGCCGAGGACGCGCTCGGCAGGCCCGGTGTCGTAGCTGCCGCTGGAGAAGATGCGCTGCACCCGCGCCGACAGCGCTGTAACGAAGATCTCGATACGGTCGATCATTGCCGCACTCCTCTCTATTCGCCCTTGATGCCGGCGTTGTTCACCACTTTTTCCCAGCGCGGAATCTCTTCGCGGACGCACTTCGCGAATTCGACCGGCGAGTTACCGATCGGCTCGAAGCCCTGTGCGACCATCTTGTCCCTGACGTCAGGCGCGCGCATGGACGTTTCGATCCCCTTTGCCAGCACGCCGACCACGCTGTCGGACGCGCCCAGAGCCACGACCGCGAAGTAAGACGTTATTTTCAAGTATGCGCTCCGGCGCGGTGCGAGCGGCGCTGTGTATGGCGGGGATGAGGCGGACGGTCGAGGGCGTCGGGCGCCTCGAAAGGACGATGGCCTTCGACCTGCGCCGCATACAGTACGCGCCGGCTGGTCGATTCGAACGCATCGCGCCGGTGCAGGGTCGCGCGGTTGTCCCAGACCACCACGTCGCCGACAG
>JAQGMV010000069.1 GCA_028292225.1 Betaproteobacteria bacterium | reverse complement strand
ACACCAACTCCGATTCCGAAGTGCTGCTCAACGTGCTCGCGCACGAGCTCCAGGAAGCGGCGACCAACTACAAGCTCGATCCGGCGACCATCTTCAAGGCGGTCTCCGGCGTGCATCGGCGCGTTCGGGGCGCCTACGCCGTTGTGGCGATGATCGCTGGCTACGGCCTGCTCGCTTTTCGTGATCCGTACGGCATACGCCCCCTGGTCTTCGGGCGCGCGGCGGGCGAGGGCGGCAACAGTGAGTATCTCGTCTCGTCCGAGAGTGTCGCCCTCGACACGCTCGGGTTCGAGCTCGTTCGCGACGTCGGCCCCGGCGAAGGCATTTTCATCGACCTCGACGGCAACTTTTTCAGTCAGCAGTGCGCACCGAACGCGACGCTCAATCCGTGCATCTTCGAGTTCGTCTATCTCGCGAGGCCCGATTCGGTGATCGACGGAATCTCGGTGTACGAGACGCGGTTGCGCATGGGCGAGAGCCTCGGGGAAAAGATTCGCACCGAATACGGCCACCTCGACATCGACGTGGTCATCCCGATTCCCGATTCGAGCCGTCCTGCCGCGATGCAGCTCTCGAAGCACCTCAACCTTCCGTATCGTGAAGGCTTCATCAAGAACCGCTACATCGGCCGCACCTTCATCATGCCCGGGCAGGCGACGCGGCGTAAATCGGTGCGCCAGAAGCTCAACGCGATCAGCATGGAATTCCAGGGCAAGAACGTGCTGCTCGTGGACGATTCCATCGTTCGCGGAACGACGAGCCGCGAGATCGTGCAGATGGCGCGCGAAGCCGGCGCTCGCCGCGTCTTCTTCGCTTCGGCGGCGCCGCCCGTGCGCTACCCGAACGTCTACGGCATCGACATGCCGAGCCCGGACGAGCTCATCGCGACCGGCCGCACCGATGCGGAGATCGCCCGCGAGATCGGCTGCGACGAGCTCATCTACCAGGACCTCGACGCGCTCATCGAAGACGTGCGCAGCGTGAACCCGGCGGTGCAGAACTTCGAGACCTCGTGCTTCAGCGGTGTCTACATCACCGGCGACATCACGAAGGAATACCTCGACGGCGTCGAAGCCTCGCGCCGTGAAAACGTGCACGAAGCCGCGGTCGCCGCCGAGAACCAGCTCGACCTGGATCTCGAAGTAGTCGAGTGACCCGTTAAGCGTTAACAGCATTGTTGACATGCCATGCATGTCAGAGTAATTTTCGTGGTGCGCCGATTTGATTCAGCTTGCGGGCGCTTTATAAATACGGCTAAAGCGAGGGAAACCCGGTTTAGCGTGAGCTGACCGGGTTTTTTGTTTTTGAAGCGACTTCAAGCGGGTGCATCCATGAGCGACGACTACAAACTGGAGACGCTGGCGGTCCGCGCCGGCATCGAGCGCAGCCAGTTCGGCGAGCATTCCGAGGCGCTGTATCTCACCTCGAGTTTCGTGTTCAAGTCCGCGGCGCAGGCCGCGGCGCGGTTCGGCAATCAGGAGCCGGGCAACATCTATTCGCGCTTCACCAATCCGACGGTGACCGTTTTCGAGCAAAGGCTCGCTGCGATGGAAGGGGCGGAAGTCTGCATCGCCACGTCGTCGGGAATGGCGGCGATCCTGTCGTGCGTCATGGGCCTGCTGAAGTCGGGCGACCACATCCTGTGCTCGGGCAGCGTGTTCGGCGCGACCATACAACTGCTCGGCAACATCATGAAGCGCTTCGGAGTGGACACGACGTTCGTGTCCGGCACCGACGTGGCGAAGTGGCAGGCGGCGGTGACCCCGAAGACGCGCATGTTCTATGTCGAGACGCCTTCGAATCCGCTCACCGAGGTCTACGACATCGCTGCGTTGAAGGAGGTCGCCCGCAAAGCCGGCGCACTGCTGGTCGTCGACAACTGTTTCTGCAGCCCTGCGCTCCAGCAGCCGCTCGCGCTCGGCGCGGACGTCGTGATCCACTCGGCGACCAAGTATCTCGATGGGCAGGGACGCGTGCTCGGAGGCGCGGTTCTGGGCAAGCGCGAGGTCGTGTACGAGGGCGTGCTCGGTTTCCTGCGCACCGCGGGGCCGACGCTGAGCGCGTTCAACGCGTGGATCATCCTCAAAGGGCTGGAGACGCTCAACCTTCGGGTGCAGGCACAGTCCGCGGCCGCGCTGGAGCTTGCGCGCTGGCTCGAAGAACAGCCGGGAGTCGAGCGGGTGTATTACCCCGGATTGCCGTCGCACCCGCAGCACGCGCTCGCGATGCGCCAGCAGAAGAGCGGCGGGGGCATCGTGTCTTTCGACGTGAAAGGCGGCCGCGAAGGGGCGTGGCGTGTGGTCGACAACACCCGGCTGCTGTCGATCACGGCCAACCTGGGCGACACCAAGACGACGATCACTCACCCGGCATCGACCACTCACGGACGCATCACGTCTGAAGCGCGCGCGGCTGCGGGGATCGGCGAGGGTTTGCTGCGGGTCGCGGTCGGCCTCGAAGCGATCGAGGACATCAAGGCGGACCTCGCCCGCGGAATGCGGTAGCTCGCGTAAACGGTGAGCGGTAAACCGTGAACCGGAACCAGCAGTGACGAGCCCGGTCCGTCGCGGCAGGCGCTTAACGCTGCCTGACGGCCCTCGTCACGATTCGCCGTTTACCGTTTAGGTCCGATCCAACGCAATAGCACTGCACCCCGAAGCATCGCACCTGAGGTAGCTGCCGTTCTCGTACCAGTCCGCGAGCACCCAACGCTCGCATGCATGGCCGTCGACGGTGTGGAGGTGTTTCGCCGGCCGGTGGGTATGCCCGTGGATGAGCCGCGGGTAACCGGCCTCGCGCAGCGCGTGCTCTACTGCTGAGACGTTGACGTCCATGATCTCTGCGGTCTTGCCCTGCTTGGCGTTGATGTTGCGCACGCGGAGCGCTTCCATTTCCGCCCGGCGTGCTTCGATCGACTGCGCCAGAAAGCGCGCCTGGTTCGCCGGGTGGTGCGCGTAGGCGCGAAACTTGAGGTATTCGACGTCGTCGGTGCACAGGGTGTCCCCGTGCATGAGCAAGGTGCGCGCGCCATGGAGATCGACGGACAAAGGGTCGGCGATCAGTTGCGCGCCTGCGCGGCGCGCGAATTCCTCGCCGACGAGCACATCGCGGTTGCCGTGCATGAAGTACACCGCGGGCCCGCGGGCCGCGAGCTTCGAGAAGCCTTCCGCGACCAACCGGTTCAGCGGATCGTCGCGGTTGTCGTCGCCGAGCCAGTGCTCGAAAAGGTCGCCGAGCACGTATAGCGCGTCGGCCTTTCGCGCCGGACCTTCAAGGAAACCGAAGAACTGCTCGAGGATGCGCGGCCGTTCGGGCGCGAGGTGCAGGTCGCTGATGAACAGGCTTGCGGACATCAGGGATGAGAGCCGAGGGATGAAGGAGGAGGGCGAAGCGCCTGAGCTCCCGCTTGGTCAGACTTCTTCCGCCTGCTCGATGATGACGTCGTCCGTCGGTACGTCCTGGTGCATCCCGCGCGTGCCGGTTTTGACTTTTCGGATCTGGTCCACGACGTCCTGGCCTTCGACCACGCGGCCGAAGACCGCATAACCCCAGCCCTGCGCGGTTTGCGCGGTGTGGTTCAGGAAGCTGTTGTCGCCGACGTTGATGAAGAACTGCGCGGTCGCCGAGTGCGGGTCCGACGTGCGCGCCATCGCGAGCGTGTATTTGTCGTTCTTCAGGCCGTTGTCGGCTTCGTTCTTGATCGTTGCGCGAGTGGTCTTCTGCTTCATTCCCGGCTCGAAGCCTCCGCCCTGGATCATGAAGCCGTCGATCACCCGATGGAAAATGGTGTTGTCGAAAAAACCGCTTTTCACGTATTCGCGAAAGTTCGCAGCGCTCTGCGGTGCTTTCTCTTCGTCGAGCTCGACGCCGATGACGCCGAAGTTGGTGTGCAGCTTGATCATGGTTCTGTCCTTATTTCAAAGAAGCCGCGTCCACGAGCTGCATGCGCTCGATGACGACCGGTTTGCGGGGCACGTCGGTGTGCGGCGGTTTGCCGGGACCGGTCGGGACCTTGGTGATGCGCTCGACCACGTCCATGCCTTTGACGACTTTCCCGAAGGGTGTGTAACCGTAGCCCTCCTGCGTCGGGGCTTTGAAGTCGAGCGTCGGGTTCTCTGCGACGTTGATGAAGAACTGCGCGGTCGCCGAATGCGCGTCCTTGGTCCGCGCCATCGACACCATGCCGATGCCGTTACGCAGTCCGTTGCCGGCTTCGTTCTTGATCGGCGCTCTAGTGGGTTTTTCCTCGAACTTCTGGTCGAACCCGCCGCCCTGGATCATGAATCCCGGCATCACCCGATGGAAGAGCGTGCCGTTGTAATGGCCGTCTTTGACGTACTGGATGAAGTTCTGCACGGTGTTCGGCGCGTTCTCGGGATAGAGCTCGATCGTGAAGCTTCCCATGTTGGTGCGAACTTCCACCAGCGGATTGGGGCCGGGCGCCGCGGCTGCAGCGGCAAACGAGACGACGAGCGCAAAAAAGGCGAAAAGGGTTTTGAGCATGGGGGGCGGAAGTGACGAGGCCGCGGAATGCGGCCTCTGATGCGCGAATTTAAACGGTTACGGCGGGATGCTCAAGCACAGGGGCTGAAGAAACTCAGGCCGCCCCTTCGTGGACGATCCTCCAGCCGGACCCTTCCTTGATCCAGTACTGGCGCTTGCGCATCTTGTTGGCGAGGTTGCTGCTGGTGTAATCCTGGTCGAAAGTCACCACGGCGAGACGCTCCTTGCCGGGGTAGAGGAAC
>JAQGMV010000068.1 GCA_028292225.1 Betaproteobacteria bacterium | reverse complement strand
TATCGGGAAATTGTGGTTTCCTGTCAAACAACTTACGAGCTTTGGCACGAGTCATGCTGTAGCGCCGCGGAACGTTGTCGGCGCCACGCATGAAAGACGGCCCCGTAAGGGGCACGATCGGAACATTGTGCGGGGGGCCTTGCCGGTTCGGTCAGACTTGCAAGAATACCACTGATTGCATAACAAAAACCGCCCCGCCAGGCGCGTGAGGGCCGTTGGTGCTGCGAAGCGGCCGAATCTTGTATGTAGCGGCCATAGCCGCCCAACCGCGCCGAACGAAGCGCCGTAGACCTTTGCGCGTCGTGGGCCCTCATGCCCCGCCGGTGCCGCTCACGCTCGATCCGCCGCAGACGAAAAGCGTCTGTCCGGTGATGTAGCCGCTCCGGTCGTCGAGCAGAAAAGCGACCGTGTGCGCGACGTCGTCGGGCGTGCCGACCCGCTTCACCGGGATGCTGTCGATCACCCGCTGGCGTTTTTCGCTTCCTATCGGATGGCCGGTATCGAAAAGCTCGGTGGCGACCGGCCCGGGCGCGACGACGTTGACCGTGATCCCGTCCCCCGCGAGTTCGAGACTGAGCGTGCGGCTCATGCCGATCAAACCGGCTTTGGCGGCCGAGTACACCGTGCGATGAGTTTTGCCGAGCACCGCGCGCGAAGACATGCTCACGATCCGCCCGAATCCCGCTTCGCGCATGCCCGGCGCGAAAGCCTGGATCAATATCATCGCGGCGCGCAGGTTCAGCGCGAGGACATAGTCGAGATCCTCGACGCTCGCATCCTCGAGCAGCGCCGGCCGGTTCGCGCCGGCGTTGTTGACGAGATAGCGCACGTGATGACGTTCGGCGATCTCGCGCGCAGCCGCCGCGGCGCTCGCGCTGTCGGCGAGATCGGCGGCGTGATGGAACAACCGCTCGTGCTCGATGCGAGGCGGCCTGCGCTGAAGCGCGACTACGGTGTGCCCGTTGTCGAGCAGCCGGCGTGCGATGGCTTCACCGATTCCCGAGCTTGCGCCCGTCACTACCGCTACACCCTGCATGCTATGCTCCCCTGTCACTCCGGAGCCGGATTATAAGCAGGCGCTGAGCGGCCTTTCGAAGCGGCTTTTGCGTCATGCCGAACGTCACCGACATCCTTCGCTCAGCGATCAATCCCCGCACCGTCGCAGTCATCGGCGCCTCGAGCGACCCGGCGAAATTCGGCGGGCGCGTCATGCAGTTTCTCGTCAAGCATGGTTATGCCGGACGCATCGTGCCGGTCAACCCGAACGGCGCGCCGATACTCGGTCTGCCCGCGTACCGCGACATCCGCGACGCAGAAGTCGCCATCGACGTGGCCCTCCTCGCGATTCCCGCGCAGCACCTCGTCGCAGCGCTCGAACAATGCGGCGCCGCGCGGGTGCCGTGCTGTGTCGTCGTCACCGCGGACTTCGCCGAGCTCGGCGACGAGGGTGCCGCGCGAGAACGCGAGCTCGTCGGAATCGCAAAGCGTCACGGCATGCGGCTCATCGGGCCCAACTGCCTCGGCTTCATCAACCCGCACCTCAAGCTCGCGCTCACCTCATCGATCGCGCTGGCGATGGACCCGATGCCCAGAGGCTCGCTGGGCCTCATCAGCCAGTCGGGATCGATGATGGCGTCGATGATCTCGCACGCGGCCGATTGCGGCGCAGGCTTCAGCGCATGCGTGACCGTCGGCAACCAGGCAGATCTGGAAATCTGCGACATCCTCGAATATTTCATCGAAGACGAAGCGACCCGTGCGATCTGCATCTATATCGAGGGACTGAAGGACGGGCGGCGCTTTCTCGAGCTCGCCGCGCGCTGCCGCGATGCGGGCAAACCGCTCCTCGCGGTGAAAGCCGGCAGCAGCGACGCAGGCGCGCATCTCGCGCGCTCCCACACCGCGAGCCTCGCCGGTTCGCACGCGGCGTGGAAAGCGGCTTGCCGCGTTTCGGGCGTCATCAACGTCGACGATCCTGAGAGCATGATCGACTGCGCGCACTTCCTCGTGTGTTTTCCAGTCATTGCGCATGCGCGCGTCGCAGTGATATCGCCCTCGGGTGGAACGATTGCGGTGACGGCCGACCGCCTCGCCGCCGCAGGCCTGGAGCTCGCGGAACCGCGCTCGCAAACGCGCGATGCATTGCGCACATTCGTGCCCGCGGCACGCCCGCTCAATCCGCTCGACGTCGGCGGCTTGCCGCGCGAGCGCGGAATCTCGGCCGCGGAAGATGCGCAAGCGCTGCTCAGCGCGGATTCGAATGTCGGAATCGTCTTCATCGTGGTCGCCACTACGCCGCAGCTCGACGAAAAAGTACGCCGCTGGGGCCAGGCCGCGCTCGCCGGCTGCAAGCCTACGGTCATCCTGTTCACCCCCGGAACACTCGTCGACGGCGCACGCGCAGCACTGCGCGAGATCGGCTGCCCTTACATCGATCGCATGGATGATGCGCTGCGCGTGATACGTGCGGCTCGCGACTACGCGCGCGTGCTGAGCGCGCCGTGTCACGCACCGAGCCTCCCACTGGTCGTTCCGGACATCGAAACAGCGCTGCGATCGTTGCCGCGCGGTGCGCTCACCGAGTCCGAAGCGAAGTCGCTCGTGCGCGCGGCCGGCATTGCGCGTCCCGCGGAAGCGATCGCGACGAGCGCGGAAGACGCCGTGCTCGCGGCGCGGCGCATCGGCTATCCGGTCGTGCTGAAAGCCGCGGCTCGCACCGTTGTTCACAAAAGCGACGCTGGCGCGGTGAAGCTCGGGCTTGAAAGCGATGACGAGGTGCGCGCTGCATGGCGCGAGATCGACGCCGGTCTGGCCCGGCAATCTCCGCCTGTCATGCTCGACTGCTGCGTCGTTCAACAGATGATCTGCGGCGGGGTCGAAATGATTCTCGGCGCGAGATGGGATCCGCAATTCGGCGCGCTCGTCATCGCCGGCGCCGGAGGCGTGCTCGTCGAGATCCTGAACGACACCGCCCTCACCCTCGCTCCGGTCACGCACGAGCGCGCGCGCGAGCTGCTCTCGACGCTGAAAGTATGGCCGGTGCTCACCGGCGCGCGCGGACGCACTCTCGCCGACGTCGAAGCGCTCGTCGACGCATTCGTGCGCGTGGGCGGCCTCGCACACGCGCTCGGGCCGAGGCTCGTCGAGCTCGATCTGAATCCGCTGCTGGTCCTCGGTAAAGGTGTCGTCGCGCTCGATGCCCGCGCGACGCTCGCGACAATGAACTGAAAAGGAATGCCATGGCTGAAGCACCGCTCACCTACGAATCGCGCGACGGCATCGCGATCGTTACGCTCAACCGCCCCGAGAAGCGCAACGCGATCAATAACGACATGGCGCTGAGCTTGCGCGAAGCGTGGCTGCGCCTGAACTCGAGCGACGATCGGGTCGGCGTCATCACGCACTCGGGGGCGCATTTCACCGGCGGCGCAGACATCAAAGGACCGCCGGAAGATTTCCCGGCGTGCGTCCCGAACGTCGGCGTCAAACTACAAAAGCCGCTGATCGCAGCCGTCGGCGGCTGGGTCGTCGGCGGCGGGGTCGTGATCGTGCAGATGTGCGACCTGTGCGTCGCAGCCGACGACGCGCGCTTCATGTTCCCCGAAGCGAAGGTCGGTTTCACCGGCGCGGTGATCGCCGGGCTGGCGGCGCGCATCCCCCACAAAGTGGCGATGGAGCTGATGCTGCTCGGCGAAGAGATCGGGGCGCAACGGATGTACGAAGTCGGCTTGGTGAACAAGCTGACCCAACCCGGTGGGCAGCTCGATGCCGCGCTCGACTATGCGCGCAGGCTGGCAGACAACGCTCCGCTGGTGATCGAGGTCCTGCGCGAATTCGTCGGGCACGTCATGCCGAAAGGACCTTCGGAGCTCGCAACCTACGGCCGGCTCGCGATCAAAGGCGTCCGACAGAGCGAGGACGCGAAAGAAGGGATCGCAGCGTTCAAGGAAAAGCGCAAGGCGACCTTCAAGGGCCGTTAACGGTTAAAGATGAACGTAGACGGTGAACGGCGAACCGTAAAACCCTTTGCAGCTCCTCGTGCGGGCGGTTCGCGGCTTACCGTTTATCGTTCACCGTTTAGGCTTAGAGCCCATAAAGCGCGTTTATGGCAATCACTCGCCTGACTTGATCCCCGCGGTCTGAATCACTTTTGCCGCGCGGGTCATATCGTTCTTGATGAAGCGGGCAAATTCTTCAGGCGTGCTCGTGAACACGTCGAAGCCTATCGCGGTGAAGCGCTCCTTCATCTCGGGTGTGCCGAGCGCGGCGACGATTTCCTGGTTCAGCTTCTCGATGACCGGGCGCGGACTGCCGGCTCTGGTCACCACCCCGAACCAGGTGCCGGCTTCGTAGCCTTTGAGACTCGCTTCTCCGGTCGCAGGAATTTCCGGGAAATTCGGGTGCCGCTTGTCGCTGCCGATGGCGAGAATCCTCAGCTTGCCGCTTTTCCCGTGCGGCATCACCGTGGCGATCCCGGTGATCACGATCTGCACTTCGCCGCCCAGCGCGGCTGTCGTCGCCGGCCCCGACCCTTTGTAGGGAACGTGCAACAGCTTCACACCGGCCATGGTCTCGAGCAGCGCCCCCGCAAGATGGTTGCTCGACGCGCTTCCGGGCGTCGAGTATTTGAGGCTTCCGGGTTTGGCCTTAGCGAGCGCGACGAGCTCCACGATCGAGCTTGCGGGCACCGACGGATGAGTCGCGATCACGAACGGCACGTACGTAGCCGAGGTGATGGGCGCGAAATCGCGGACTGCATACGGCAGCTTCGGGAAAACCTGCGGATTGATCGAGAGCGTCGTCGAGGTCGCCAGCAGCAGCGTGTAACCGTCCGGCGCCGCTTTCGAGACCGCTTCCGCGCCGATGATCGTGCTCGCACCGCCGCGATTGTCGATCACGACCTGGTTGCCGAAGCGCTCAGTCAGTTTTGCCGCAATGCCGCGCGCGACGATGTCGGTCGTGCCGCCGGGCGGATACGGCACTACGAATCGAACCGGCCGGGTTGGATACGCGCCTGTCGCCTGCGCGTGTGCACTCGGTCCGCAAACCACGAGCCCCACCGCTACGGCGAGCATCCATTTTTTTCTGTTCACAGTCGGGCGTATCCTTTTTTTACGCTACACGCCGGTGCGTCGAGCGCCATTATGGCGCTCAGGGGCCGCATGACAACGGCTTTCAGGTGTTGTTTTAGCGATACAAAAGCACGTTCGTGAACAGAAAAACCGGCCGGCGTCTGTACAAACCGGTTATAGCTCTGTACAAACCTCGAGGAATGGGATAGACGGCCCGTATCTTCCTCTACCGGAAGGCGGGTTATCTGCAGATCGTGTACGACGCTGGAATGTTTCGTGCGTTAAGGAGAGACGAGCCGGAAGAACTACGAAATTGCCGTGCCTGGTACGACGGGCGCGCACAAAAAACTCGCACACGGGCACAAAGTCCGGTGCCGTAACGGGGGAATGAGGCGACCTGGTACGCTGTTTGAATAGAGCAGGCGAGAGCATCACAGTGCGGAGGGCAAGTATGTCGAACCGAGAAGAGACAGAGCGCCACGGCGACTTCGTCAAAAGTCTTGTCGCATTCACCCGGCAACATCGTGCAGCCCACTGGTCCGGCAGTTTCGCGGACTTCATCGAGCAGATCCTCCCCTCCAACCCCCGCGCGATCACCCGAACCAGCCACCAGTACATCTGGGACATGATCCGCTGGCAGGGACTCGAGGAGAGTGCCAACGGAAAATCGCGCTTCAAGCTCTTTTCGGAAGACCTTTTCGGTATCGATGACGAACTCGAGCGGCTCGCGGACTATTTCCGCGCTGCCAGTGCGGGTTCTGAAGTCGGCCGCCGCCTGCTGCTCCTGCTCGGACCGCCCGCCGGCGGCAAATCCAGCATAGTTATCTTGCTCAAGCGCGGGCTCGAGGAATACAGCAACACCGACGACGGCGCCCTGTACGGCATTCAGGGATGCCCGGTCCACGAGTCGCCGCTCCACCTCGTCCCGTATACCTTGCGGCCAAAGTTTCGCGAAACCTACGGCGTCGAGATCACCGGCGAGTTGTGCCCCCTGTGCCGCGCCAGGCTCGAGGAAGGCCGCGCGGTTCGCACCCAGGCCCAGATCGACGACGGCACCGACGCGCTCATCGGCGACTTCATGAAAATGGCGGTCGAGCGGATTTTCATCTCCGAGGCCGGCCGCATGGGCATCGGCACCTACGCGCCTCACGACCCGACGACCGCCGACATCGCGGACCTCGTCGGCTCGGTCGATCTGTCCAAGGTCGCGCAATTCGGCGACGAAGGCGATCCGCGGGCATGGTCGTGGTCGGGCGCGGTTTACGCCGCGAGCCGCGGCATGCTCGAGATGATCGAGATCCTCAAGGTCAAGCGGGAGTTCCTGTATCTGCTGCTCACGCTCACCCAGGAAAAGAACGTCAAGGTCTCGCGCTTCCCGCTGATCCACCTCGACGAGACCATCCTCGCGCATACCAACCTCGCGGAGTTCCGCAAGTTCCTGCAGGAGAGCGAGAACGAAGCGCTGCTCGACCGTATGGTCATCATCCAGGTCCCTTACACGCTCAATTTCAGGGACGAAGCGCGCATCTACCAGAAGCTCATCTCGAACGCCCCGGCATTCAGCGAAGTGCACCTCGACCCACACGTGCTGCACACCGCGGCGGTGTTCGCGATCCTCACGCGGCTGCACGAAGGCGAGAACGAGTCCGACGCGTCGAAAAAAGTGCGGGTGCACGCCGGTGAGGAAGCCGACGGGATCAGCCGCGCCGAAGCCGAGCGTATCCGCGCGCGCCTGCCCGACGAAGCGCTGACCGGCATCAGCCCGCGTTTCGTCATCAACTCCCTTTCAAACGCGATCGTGCAGAGCTCGGCGAAGAGTCTCACGACCATGGACGTACTGCTGGGCTTGAAAGACGCGATCGAGTCCGACGCCCGCATCGATCCGAAGAAGAAGCGCAAATGGGTCGACTTTCTCGTGATCGCGCGCAAGGATTTCTACAACAAGTGGGTGAAGGAAGACGTACACAAAGCGCTTTTCGTCTCGTTCGAGCAGGAAGCCCAGGATCTGCTCGACAAGTACCTCGACGAGGTCGAAGCGACGCTCGACAACCGCCTCATCAAGGACCCGATGACCGGTGAAGAGCGCAAGCCCGACGAGCGTTTCCTGCGCTCGGTCGAAGAGAAGATCGACGTGTCCGACTCCGGCAAGCAGTCGTTCCGCCAGGAGATCGTGAGAAAGGCGATGGGCGCTTTCAAGCGCGGCGACAAGTTCACGCTCAACAGCCACGCGCTGCTGCACGACGCGATCGGCCAGTATCTGTTCGAGCAGCGCCGCGATGTGCTTCGTCTCGTGAGCTCCGCGACGCGCCCGGACGAAGAGGCGAAACAGAAGATTTCGGTGGTCGAAAAACGGTTGGTGGAGGAATACGGCTACGACGTGCACAGCGCCAGAGAAGCGCTGAATTACGTCACGACGCTGCTTGCGCAGGAATAGGAGACCCTACATGTCAGTCTCAGCTCTGACGACCCAGGCGCTCCGCGGTAAGTATCCATGACCTTCTACCGCGCCCCGTTACCTTCCCGCTGGCAGCAACCGCTGCGCATCTCGACCGAACTCGGTTGGTACGACCTGTTCTCCCGCGGAGCCCGTGACTGGCTCCGGCACAACGAGAAAGTGCGGGAGTCGGTCGAGAAAAGTCTCCCCAACCTGATTGCAGGGCCTGACGTCCTCAGCGGATCCGGCGGCGGTACGGTGCTCGTTCCGGTCAAGCTTGCCGAGCACGCCCGTTTCCGGCTGCGCGACGCCGACAGCGAGACGGGCGCGGGCCAGGGCGCCGGTGAGGACGGCCAGGTGCTCAAGCCAGGCCAGCCGCAGCAGGGCGACCAGGCCGGGGGCGAAGCAGGCAGCGGGCAAGGCGATCTCCAGTTCGTGCTCGAGCTCAAAGTCGAAGACGTTCTCGACTGGCTGTGGGAAGAGCTCAAGCTTCCGGACCTGAAGCCGAAAGCCTCCGCCCGCGAGCAGGACCAGGAGTTCGTGCGCGAAGGCTGGGACAAGCGCGGAGTGCGTTCGCGCCTCGACCGCAGGCGCACGGTCAAGCAGGCGATCCGCCGCCGCGCGATCCAGCAGGATCCGGCGCCGTTCACCGACGACGACCTGCGCTTTCGCCAGCTCGTGCGCAGGGACAGGCCCGCGACGAATGCGGCGGTGATATTCGCGCTCGACGTCTCGGGCAGTATGGGCGAGACCGAGCGCCAGCTCGCCAAGACCTTCTTTTTCTTCGCGCTACAGGGTATCCGCCGTCAATACGCGAAAGTGGAGGTCGCTTTCCTCGCGCATTCGGCCGAAGCGTGGGAGTTCAACGAATCCCAGTTCTTCCAGACGAGCGGAACGGGCGGAACCGTTTCATCGACTGTGTTCAAGCTCGCCAAGGACGTGATCAAGGAACGTTTCGACCCGTCGCAGTACAACGTGTATCTGTTCTACGCCTCCGACGGCGAAAACCTCGTGGACGATCGCGAGCCTTCGACCGAAGCGCTGCGCGATTGCTGCCAGGGGCTCAACTACGGCGGTTTCATCGAGATCAGACCCGCGTACGGCATCTCGCCCGAGACCGAACTCGCCGGCATCTTCGCCCGCATGCAGCGCGAGAACCTGCCGCTCGGAATGGCGCGGGTGACCAGCCGCGAGGACGTCTGGAACGCGCTGCGGCAGTTCTTCCAGGAGCAGCAGGCGCGCGCGGAGGCGGCATGATCCTGTCGCAGTCCGACATGAACGAGCGGCTGCAGGACTACGGCAAGCGCATCGAGTCGCTCGCGCACTCCCTGGGGCTCGATTACTACCCCGTCGATTTCGAGCTCGTCCCGAACAACTTCATGAACGAAGTGGCGATCTACGGATTGCCGATCCGGATGCCTCACTGGTCTTTCGGCGTGCGCTACATCCACCAGCTCATCCGGCAGTCGATGGGGCACTCGCGGATTTTCGAGGTGATGTTCCCCGGCAATCCCTGCCACGGTTACCTCGTCAATTCGAACACGCTCGCCGAGAACACCCTCGTCACCGCGCACGTGCTCGGCCACGCGGATTTCGCGAAGAACAACCATCTCTTTGCGCGCTTTGCCGAAATGTCCGGCACCAACATCGTCGAGCACGCCGCGGCGCAGGCGCATCGCATCGAGCAGGCGGTGAGGGACCACGGGCAGCAGCGCGTCGAAGCGCTGCTCGACGCCGCGCTCGCCCTCGAGCCTCACGTCGATCTCGACCAGGAGCTCCACCGGCCGCTGTATCCCACGCACATGAAACCGGCCGCCCCTCGCGGCGACGAGGATTCTTTCACGGGGCGATTCAGGCACCTTCCGGGCGAGACCGAGCCGGCAGCAGCCTCGCGCGAACGCCGCCATGCGCCGATACCGCCGCATCCGGAATCCGACCTGCTGTGGTTCATTGCCCAGTATGGGCCCGAGCTCGAAGACTGGGAGCGCGACGTTTTCCTGGCGGTGCGCTACGAATCGTTTTATTTCTATCCGGTCTTCGCGTGCAACATCATGAACGAAGGCTGGGCGACCTACTGGCACGCGAGGCTGCTGCGCGAGGCGGATTTCCTGCCGAGCGAGCTGTATCTCGACGCGGTGACGTGCCACTCGAACGTCGTGCGGCCTTTTGCCGGGGAGCAGCAGGCAGCGCTCGCGATCAACCCGTACCACGTCGGATTCTCGATGTGGGAGCGCATCGTCGAGCAGCAGGGGATGGAGCGCGCGCGTGAGATCCGGCGCGACGAGGACGACTTCGGATTCGTCCGGAACTTCCTCGACGCCGAGCTCGCGGAGAAGCTGGGGTTGTTCGTCTACGAATCGAAATCCGACGAAGGCATCAAGGTCGCCGGACGCGACGTGAACAAGATACGCGAAGCGATACTCGCGCCGAAGTTCAATTACGGCGCGCCGCATATCCACGTCGGCGAGATGAAGCAGGACGGCTCGCTGGTGCTCGTCCACGACCATGAAGCCGATGGGCGCGGCCTCGACCTCGAGCGCGCCGCGCGAGTGGTGCAGTACGTCCACCGCGCATGGCGACGGCCCGTGATGCTGCAGACGGTCGACAGCCGCGGCTCCCCCCACGAACTTCGGTCCAGCACTGCGTAGGCACGGATCAAAGCAGCGGGACCAGGACGCAAAGTAAAGACCATGGACGCCAGGTAGTGCTATTTGGCCGCCGCCGTGGTTGATTGTCCCTTTGCGTCCTTTCGTTCTACCTTTTGCGTCCTTAGCGTTAACTGCTTTTGACCTCCCGTCCCGGCGGCCACGCCTTGGGGTGCGCGCGCTCGTACTGCGGCGGGTACTTGACGTCGGCGCCGAGCGCTACCGCGGCGTGCCACGGCCAGCGCGGGTCGAATAGCATGCCGCGTGCGAGTGAAACATAGTCGGCTTTGCCGCTGGCGACGATCTCCTCAGCCTGGTGCGGATCGCTGATCAGTCCCACCGACCCCGTCGTGATTGC
Organism: Betaproteobacteria bacterium; assembly: GCA_028292225.1. Classification (GTDB taxonomy): domain Bacteria; phylum Pseudomonadota; class Gammaproteobacteria; order Burkholderiales; family SG8-41; genus JAQGMV01. The sequence goes on along the minus strand of JAQGMV010000068.1, from coordinate 2,341 downwards.
CGAGTCGCGCCGCACGCGCTCCGCATACGGCACCTGGTAGCCGGGTCCGGTCGGCACCTTGGCGTCGAGCACCACGCCGCCGCCGGAGACCGTGACGTAGTCGCAGCCCAGCCGCTTCAACTCGCGCGCATAGACGACCGCCTCGTCGGGCGTCCATCCGCCTTCGGCGAAATCGGTTCCGGAGATCTTCGATCCCATCGCGCGCTCGCGCGGCCACACCTCGCGCACCGCGCTCACGATCTCGAGCGGGAAGCGCATCCGGTTCTCCAGACTTCCGCCGTACTCGTCGGTGCGCGTGTTCGCGAGCGGCGAGAGAAACTCCGAGATGAGATAACCGTGGGTCGAGTGCAACTCGACGAAGTCTGAGATAACCGTGGGTCGAGTGCAACTCGACGAAGTCGAGGCCCATGCGCAGCGCACGCTTGGCGGACGCCACGAAAGCGTCGCGGACTTCGTCCATGCCTGCACGATCGAGCGCCGTAGGCGCAGGCCAACCGGGCGCCAGGGGTATCGCCGAAGGGGCGACCGTCTCCCACGCGGTGTCGTCTTTGAGCGGACCGCGGCCTTCCCACGGCCGCTCAGCCGACGCCTTGCGTCCGGCGTGGCCGAGCTGCACGCCGATGCGGATCGGCGAAACGGTGCGCACGAAGTCGACGACGCGCTTCATCGACGCTTCGTTCTCGTCGGAGTACAGGCCCGTGCAGCCGTGGGTGATGCGGCCTTGCGCCGTCACCCCGGTCGCTTCGATGACCAGCATCGCCGCGCCCGAGAGCGAGAGACTGCCCAGATGCTGCAGGTGCCAGTCGGTCATCGAACCGTCGATCGCGCTGTACTGGCACATCGCCGCAATCGTGATCCGGTTGGTCAGCGCCATGGGGCCGATCGCCAGCGGCTCGAAAAGCTTGCTGCTCATTCGGTTCTCTCCTGGGGGACAGACCCCGGTTTTGTCTTGTTGGGGTCTGTCCCCGGTTTTAAACCAGGGTCAGACCCCGAAAAACCGGGGTCAAACCCTTCCAAAATACCCGATCGCCCGCCACCAGAAATAATTGATCGGAAGCAGCACCAGCAGGCTGATCAGCGCGAGCGGCACCGAGAGTCTCAGCACTCGCCGCAGCTTCAGTCCCGCGACCTGCACGCCGACCATCATCGGAGGCACCTGAAAAGGAAAAACCGCGGTCGTGAATCCGAGCACGATCGTCATCAGCGCGGCTTTCAGAGGCCACCCGGTAGCGTCGGCGAAATGGCCCGCGAGCGGCGCCAGCAACGCCGGCTGCGCGACATTCGTCACCGCCGCGCCGGTCAATGTCGCCAGCAGCGTGAGTGTCGCGAAATTCACGGCGTCGTGTCCGCGCTGCAGGTTGAGCCCGCCCTGGAGGGCTGCGCCGAGCGCACGGCTCAAACCCGTCTCGACCATGATCGCGCCCAGGCCGAGTATCGCGGCGATATAGAAGAAAGGGCTCAGCTTCACGCGCTCGGTAAAGGCCGAGACGGGCATCACGCCGATGCCCGGCATCAGCGTCGCGAGGCCTGCAGCCAGGCCGACCCAGCCGGGATGGATGCCGTGCGCGAAATCGGTCGCCCACAGGATGACGGCCGCCGCGAGGATCACCGTCAGACGTTTTTCATCCCCGCTCATCGGAGCGTCCGGCTCCTGCGCGGACGGCGGCGCGGTCGTGTCCGGGAACAGCCACCACAACAACCCGATGATCACGAGCGCTTTCAGGACGCCGATCACCGGAAGCTGCACGAGCAGCCACTCGCCGTAGATGAAAGTCGTCTTGTATAGCGTTTCCGCAGCGCCGGCGAGGACGAGGTTAGGCGCGTTCGCCGGCAGGAACGCGGTGCCCACCTGGTAGTTCGTCATGATCACCGCGAGCGCGACACCGTCGTGACCGGCGCTTCCCGGCGGCAGCCCGAGCCGCTGCGCGAGCGCCGCCATGATCGGCAGCAGCAACAGGATCCGGCTCACGGTCGCCGGCATGACGATGCACATCAGCGAGCAGACGAGCACGACCGCGGCAATCAGCGCGCGATACGACAGCGCGTGCCGCCCGATCAGCGTGCGTGCGAGGCGTATCCCGAGGCCGGTGCTGTTCACCGCTTCGGCGACGATGAGCCCGCCGAGCACGAGCCACAGCGTGCCCGATGCGAACCCCGAAAACACCACGCCCGCCGGCGCAATGGCAAAAGCCATTGCGAGCAGGAAGAACAGCAGCCCGACGAGGTGCTCCGGCAGCGCGCTGAGCGCCCACAAGCCGATGACGAGCAGGCAAAGCGCGCCGGCGTGCATCGTCTGCGAGGTGTATCCGGACGGCGCAGGAAGAAAGAAGATGATCGCCGC
>JAQGMV010000062.1 GCA_028292225.1 Betaproteobacteria bacterium | reverse complement strand
CGACAGCGCCAGCGCGGTGCGCAGGATCTGACCGCCGCCTTCGCCTTGCGAGCCGTCGAGCGTCAGCATCGGCTGATCGATCCAGTCATGGGAACATCATTTTTAGTCCAGGCGGGGCGCTGATGCGTGATGCCCTAAGCAGGTGACGTGGATGCATTCGGGCAGCCTGTGTTGCGGATGAACCCGACTTGCCAGCGGATCTGCCCGTGAAAACTATGTCACGTCATACGTACCAACCAGCTGATTAGAAAGCGCGATCGGGGGATTACAAGACCCGATCCGGAACTTACCAGAAGTGGTAATCCGGGTCAGAGTGACATCTCGCAGGTGAACTTCGATGCCGAGCTTCGGAGGGCAGCCGCCCTTGTTTCAAGTGACGCTGACCCGGTTTTCTATCCCGGTTCGATTGAGCGAGGCGTCGCACACAACTCACGGTAAAATGGACACCTTGCGCAGGAGAGCGCGGCAGATTCAGCCGCCGCCGAAGGCGAAAACTCCCATAACCGCTCAGGCACCAGGCACTGCGCAGCAAAGCAGCCGATTGGAGAGCGGCGTTCCGTCAGGAGCGCCCACCGAAGGGGCATGGCGCCGAACCGGCGCCGCAATCTCTCAGGTAAATGGACAGCGGGAGCGGCGCGCGATCGAGCATAGAGCTCGATCGCGTCCGTTCTATCCGCAACCTGAGAGATTCATATGCGAGTCATCGTCCTCGGTGCCGGCGTCATCGGCACCACGTCTGCGTGGTTTCTTGCGAAAGCCGGCCACGAAGTCACCGTAATCGAGCGCCGGCCCGGCGCAGGCCTCGAAACCAGCTTCGCCAACGGCGGGCAGATCTCGGTCAGCCATGCCGAGCCGTGGGCAAATCCTTCGGCGCCCCTGAAGGTCCTCAAGTGGCTGATGAAGGAAGACGCACCGCTGCTTTTCCGGCTGCGCGCGGACCTGCATCAGTGGCTGTGGGGTCTGCAGTTCATGCGCGAATGCCTGCCTTCGCGCACGCGCGACAACCTCACGCAGATCGTCAACCTCGGGCTCTACAGCCGCGCGACGCTGCGCGAACTGCGCCGCGAGACGGGCATCGAGTACGACCATCGCGAGGCCGGCATTCTTCACTTCTTTACCGACCCGGGAGAGTTCAACGCCGCGCTCGCCCCTTCCGCGCTGATGCGCGAGCTCGGCTGCGATCGGCAGGTCAAGACTCCGGACGAATGCATCGCAATCGAGCCGGCGCTCGCGAGTATGCGGCACATGCTGGCGGGCGGGACGTATACGCCCTCGGACGAATCCGGTGACGCCCATCTTTTCACTGAGCGCCTGGCGCGGCTGGCTGCTGCCCGCGGCGTGGATTTCCAGTACGGCCATACCGCGCTGGGCTTCGACCGTGCCGGTGATGCGGTGAGCGGCGTGCGCGTCGCTCATGCCGATGGCCGCATGTCTCGCGTCTCAGCCGACGCGTACGTGGTGGCGATGGGCAGCTACAGCCCGACGCTGCTGCGGCCGCTCGGCGTACGCACGGGCGTGTATCCCGCCAAGGGCTACTCGCTTACGATGAAAGTCGCCGACCCGGCGCGCGCTTACGAAGTGAGCCTCACCGACGACGAATACAAGCTCGTGTTCTCGCGCCTCGGCGATCGCCTGCGCGTCGCAGGCACTGCCGAGTTCAACGGCTACAGCACCGATATGAACCCTACGCGGTGCCGCGCGCTGCTCACGCGCACGCAGGCTCTCTTCCCCGGCGCGGGCGATCCGGAGACAGCCGAGTACTGGACCGGCCTGAGACCCGCTACGCCGGGCAACGTCCCGCTGATTGGACGAACGCGGTACTCCAATCTCTATCTGAACACCGGCCACGGAACGCTGGGATGGACCCACGCGTGCGGGTCGGCACGCGCTCTGGCCGACCTCGTGGACGGCCGCAAGCCGGAACTCGCTTTCCGCTTCCTGGGTGCGCGCGAGCCGACACACCTCGCTGCCGCAAGTCGTCAGTAACCAGCAGGGTGTTCATTTTGCGGCTATCGCCGCGCGGGAGCGAAGCCGGAACTCGGAATCCCCTCTCTCGCCAGAACACCCCGAGCGCGGTCCTCGCGAAGCGAACCCCCGGCGCTTGTGCACAGCGGCGGGACCCCGACGATCGTTCCGCCAGCGACGCCGCGCAGCAGGTCCTGCCCTTCCTCGCGAAACGCGTGGGGATCCGCTGCCTGCCCTTATTCTTTCTTGTTCATGGTCGTCGCCGCGCGGCGTGTCGGCAGGCGTCAGGCGCTAGAACTCTTCCGCCGGATACTCGTCCCAGGGCTGGCGCACCAGCGGGAACGCGCCGCCCGAGGCAAAGATCTCCTGGCCGGTGGTATAGCCCGAGAGCGCGCTCGCGAGGAAGAGGCACGCGTTCGCGACTTCCTGCGGCTGCCCGAGCCTCGCCATCGGCATGACGTTCTTGCGGTCGGCGAAACCGGTCTCGAGCTCCGGATACCAGTCAGGCCGCGGGCGCACGGTGTCGATCGTTCCGGGGACCAGCACGTTGACTGTGATGCCGAAGCGCGCGACTTCGTTCGCCATCGCGCGCGTGAGGCCGACGATGCCCATCTTGGCGGCTACATTGTGGGCGCGGTGGAGCTTGCCCCAGTAAGCGTCGGTTCCGCCGAGGCTGATGATGCGGCCCCACTTCTTCTTCACCATGGCCGGCAGCACCGCTTGCGCGAGGAAGAACGGCGCGCGCAGGTTGGTCGCGAAGACGCGGTCCCATTCCTCGACGGTGATCTTCGAGATCCTGCTGTGCGGGCGCACCGCGGCATTGTTGACGAGGATGTCGACGCCGCCGTGCTCCTTCTCGATCGCCTTGACGACTTCCTGCAATCGCGCCACATCGGGCAGATCGGCCTGATACATCGCCGCGCGTCCGCCTTTCTCGCGGATCTCGTCGCAGACTTTGCGCGCCGCGTCCTCGTCGCTGCCGTAGAGAACGATCGCGGTTGCCCCCGCATCGGCGAGAGTCATGGCGATGGCGCGTCCGATGTTGCGGTTGCCGCCGGTGATGACCGCCACGCGGCCCTTGATCCCGAAGAGCTCGTATCTGTCGTTCATTGCCCGTTTCCCCTCACCCTCTCCCGGCAAGCGCGGCGAGGGAGACCTGATTACTTCGTCGCATCACCGCTTTCGACGATGACCTGCTCGACTTCACCGGCCCCATTATTGCGGCGGAACGCCGCGGCCTCCTGGTACTCAGGCGAGCGGTGGCACGCGACCGCCTGCTCCATCGTGGGAAACTCGATCACGACGTGGCGAGTGAATTTCTCCGGGCCTTCCATGATCTGGTAGTTGCCGCCTCGCGCGAGAACTTTGCCGCCGAACTTCGCGATGATTCCGGGCACGCGGTCGGTGTACTTCTTGTATTCGACAGGGTCGTTGATCCTGCAGCGTGCGAGCCAGTAGGCCGACATACCTTCTCCGAGTCTTTAGTGTTGAATGTTTAGTTATGAGTGCCTGGTTGTGAGCGGCCCGGTGAGCAGCGTTTAGCACGATGCTGTTCACTAAGCACTAAACACTCGCGCATTCGCGCGTCAGCGCTCGACCGTGTTCGCCTCGATCCTGTAGTACTCCTCGAGCCCGATGAGGTCTTCGACTTCCTTGCGCCACACGATCATCTCTTCGGGGTCGTTGCCGGAGACTCCGGTGGTACGCAGGTTGGTGATGACACGCTTCAGGGTCTGGGTCACCGGGCACAGCAGCGCGGTAGGATAGGTCGAGAGCTTGTAGCCGATGTCCTCGAACTCCTGCACCGAGAAGAGGGGACGGGGCAGCTTGTTGCCTTCGCTGTTGGTATACGCGAGCGGCCCCTTGATCTCCTTGCGCGCCTGAATCGCCTCTTCGCGGGTGTTCGGGAAGATCATCACCATCTCGGCGCCGGCTTCCATGTACAGGTTCGCGCGCTCCACGCCTTCCGCGAAACCATCGGTCCTCATCGAATCGGTGCGCGCCATGATGAA
>JAQGMV010000057.1 GCA_028292225.1 Betaproteobacteria bacterium | reverse complement strand
AAGGAGTACTACGGTTCCGACCTCGCGCTCTACCGCGGCTCGCTCATGAAGAACAAGGAAGGCTATTCGCCCGACGGGCGCTTCTCGCTCGAAGGCGCGCAGAACGTGCACAAGGTGCTCGCCCAGTTCGTGCCCGAGGTGCAGAAAGCGAAAATCGATCTCGCGCAGACGTTCGACAACAGCTTCGCGGATCGCGCGCTGAAGAAATACGGCGGCGGGAAGAAATAAAAGCGTGAGCAGCAACGCAGCGCTCGCGCTCGAGAACATCAGCGTCACCTTCGCTGCGCGCAGCGCGGATACCGCGGCGTATACCGCGGTGCGCGATACGACGCTCGTCGTCGAGTCGGGCGAGTTCGTCTCGGTCGTCGGGCCGACCGGCTGCGGCAAGTCCACGCTGCTCAATATCGCCGCGGGATTGCTCACGCCTTCGGCAGGACGGGTCACGGTATTCGGCACGCCTCTCGAGGGGCTGAACCGCAAGGCGGGTTATCTCTTCCAGGCCGATGCGCTCATGCCGTGGATGTCGGCGCTGGACAACGTCGCAGTCGGCCTCATCTATCGCGGCACCCGGCGCGAGGAAGCTCACGAGCGCGCCCGCGAGTGGCTGGCACGCGTCGGCCTTGCCGCGCACGGTCACCGCTATCCGCACCAGCTGTCGGGAGGAATGAAGAAACGCGTCGCGCTCGCGCAGACGCTGATCATGGACCCGCAGATCCTGCTCATGGACGAGCCTTTCTCCGCGCTCGACGTGCAGACGCGGCAGCTCATGGAAAACGAGCTCCTCGACCTGTGGTCGGCCGATCGCAAGTCGGTCGTGTTCATCACCCACGACCTCGAGGAAGCGATCTCGCTCTCCGATCGTGTCGTCGTGCTCTCGGCGGGGCCGGGGACGCACCCCATCGGTGAATATCCGATCGATCTCCCACGCCCGCGCGACGTGGCCGAGATCCGGCTCACCCCGCGCTTCGTCGAGCTGCACCGCGAGATCTGGCACCGGATGAAGGACGAGGTGATGAAGGGCTATGTGCAGAGCCAGAAAGTGCCGTGAATCGTGAATGGTAAATGATGAATCGTGACCGTTAAAACCGAGGCGATGCCGCGCACCCGCTGGGCACGATTGACCATTTACCATTCACCATTTACGGGCTTTCCTGAAACATGAAAATGCGCATCTATCAGGCTGCTCTGCTCCTCGCGATTTTCGGCGCGTGGTACGTGCTGACCGAAACCGAAATCCTCGCGCCGTTCTTCTTCGGCAAGCCGCTTCTCGTGCTCGAGAAGACGTGGGAGTGGTTCGCTTCGGGAAAGATCTACAGCCACCTCGGGATCACGCTGATCGAGACGGTGCTGGCGTTCGCGGTGGGAACGATCCTCGGGCTGCTGGTCGGGCTGTGGCTCGCGCTGTCGCCGACCGCCTCAGCGCTGCTCGATCCCTACATCAAGGCGGCCAACTCGATGCCGCGAGTCATCCTCGCCCCGATATTCGCGGTCTGGTTCGGGCTCGGCATCTGGTCGAAAGTCGCGCTCGGCGTGACGCTGGTTTTCTTCATCGTGTTCTTCAACGTGTACCAGGGCGTGAAGGAAGTGAGCCCGGTCGTGCTCGCGAACGCGCGTATGCTCGGCGCGACTTCGCGTGACCTGCTGCGCACGGTCTATCTGCCTTCGGCGACGAGCTGGGTTTTTTCGAGCCTCCATACCGCGGTGGGCATGGCTTTCGTCGGCGCCGTGGTGGGCGAGTACCTGGGTTCAGCCGCCGGCGTGGGTTACCTCATCCTCCAGGCCGAAGCGGTGTTCGACATCAACACGGTGTTCGCGGGAATCCTTGTGCTCACCGCGTTCGCGCTGGTGCTCGACGGCATCGTCAGCTTCGCGGAGAAGCGGCTCCTGGTGTGGCGACCTGCCGCCGGTGAAACCGAGCCGCTTTAGTCCCGACTCAAAAAAGTGGCCAGGGGGCTAACGGCCGTACGTGCAAGCCTGTCGAAGCATGAACAAGCCGTTCCCCTTCGACTGCGGCGGGCTGCGTCCTTCGACAGGTTCAGGACAGGCTCTGCTCAGGGCGGACGGATTTCAGATTCCGGTCGTTCTCCCCACCGGCTCCTGGACAACGCTGTGGACGGCCGAAGGCGGGCCGTCGGTCGCGTCGGCGCGCACGCCCGCGCCCGGGCCGAGGAGGCCGAGCACGCCGATGATGATCAGGTACAGCGCGATGATGTAATTGAGCAGCCGGGGGATGAGCAGGATCAGTATGCCCGCGATGAGCGCGACTAACGGTCCGATGCTGAAGCTGAATGCCATGCGGGTCTCCGAAACGGTGCGCGGCTCGCGCGAGTAGACATCCCGCTTAGCATTCCGCGTACCCGTATCCGGCATCCGCGGGTTCCACCCCTGGTGCGGTTCCGATACCATGGCTCATCGGTTCAGCAGGAGCCCGCGATGGTCATCCGCGACATCCTCAAAATGAAAGGCGGCGCGATCTACAGCATCGAGCCGGCAGGGTCGCTGCGCAGCGCGGTCGCGCTCATGGTCAGGCACGACGTCGGCTCGCTGGTCGTGATGGACGGCGGGCGCATGGTCGGCATGCTCACGTTTCGCGAAGTGCTCAAGGCGCTCGACGGTGAAGGCACGATCGCTGAGCTCGAGGCTCGGGACGTGATGGTCCGCGACCCGGTCTGCGGCGCCCCGGCCGATACGATCGACGAGCTGCGCGAGGTGATGACGCACCACCACGTGCGTTACCTGCCGGTTCAGGACGGCGAGACCCTCGTCGGCGTCGTTTCCTTTCACGACGTGGCCAAAGCGGTGATCAAGGAAACCAGCATGGAGAACCGCCTGCTCCGGCGCTACATCGAAGCGGACCCCGGCGACCTCGGAAAGCACTGACCGCGACTTTGGGCACTGGCGAGCGTGACCCGCGCACTTTAGAATCGCACCCCATATAAACGCGTGTTGCCGCGAGAGCGGCGCGATGACGACAGGCCGATCAGGCCGAACAAGGGGGGCATGGTGCTCAAGTGGATCACGGGCGGCAAGGTCGACCATCCGCTCGCCGACATGAAGCAGGCGCGCGCGCTGGTTGCCGAGCTGCCGCCGTACGATCCGGTCAAGGCGCTCGAAGAGATCACGCGCTGGCTGGAGTCGCTCGTCGAGGCCGAGGGTTTCAAGCTCGATCGCCTGTTCGAAGTCGTCGAGCTGCTCGACGCGACCGCACGCAACCACCACAAGAAAATCGTCCAGGATTACCTGGGCATGTCGCGTCAGCAGAAGTTCCAGGAGAACAAGCTCTGGACCTGCGGTTACCAGTTTTCGAAAGCGCTCGCGAACGTCTACCTGCGATGCGTGAGGCAGTACGAGAGCGGCGGAGCCGGCGCGGCAGGGATCCGCAAGCAGGTCCCCGTGGTGGTCGCGCGCGCGCTGCGCTCGCTCGGGCTCCAGGTCAAATGGACCATGCTGCGCTACGGCCCTTTCGAGGCGGGCCTTTGGATTGCGATCGGGGAGCTGTTCGGCTACGCGCACAAAGGCGGTTACGCGAAGACGCCGCTCACCGTTTATCCCGGGGTGCACGGCACGAGCAGCGTCGAGCAGGATTTCCTCAAGATCATGATGCTGTGGGCATCGAGCGCCGACGTGCTGCCGCCGCTGAAGCAGGAGATCGCCGAGCGCACCTCGGCGCAGCTCGCGAGCGCTTTCCGGCTCGGGACCGCACCGTTTGCAGGGGCAATCTATCGGTTCGATCCGACCCAGAACCGGCCGCCGATGCGCATGTTCGGGGCTGCGTCCGACGGGAACCTCATCTACTTCGGGCCCGGCGATGCCACGGCGAAGATCGCGCAGGTCGCCGCGGCGCTCGAGAAATCCGGCACGGTCCCCGCCGATTTCAACCTCGGCGGCGCTTATCCTTCCGAGGTCGTGCTCGGGGTTTTTCGGCACCTGGGCTCGTACTGGTCGGACAAGCCGCCGTCACGTCTCTCCGAGCGGCGTGCTGCCACGGCGCGCATCACCATCGTGCCGGGCTACGGCCAGCTCGTCGACGAGCTCGAGCGCGAGGCGTCCGACGCGCTCAATTTCAGCGTCAGCGGCGCGGAAAGCTGGGTCGTCGAGAACGTCAGCGAGAACGGCTACGGCGCGCTCGTCCCGGCGACGACGACTGACTGGATCCGCGTCGACGAGCTGATCGGCGTGCAGCAGGAAGGCGCTTCGGAGTGGAGCCTGGCGCTCGTGCGCCGCGTCGTTCGCGACGAGCAGCGCCAGTACCACGTCGGCATCGAAATCATCTCGCGCGCGGTGCAGCTCGTGCACATCACCTTCGCTACGGCGCGCGAGCCCGAAAGCGCGATCCTGCTGAGCACCGAGCCGGATGCCGACCGCGAGATGGGCCTCATCATGCGCGCCGGGCGTTTCGACCCGGGGCAGCAGATCGCTTTCACGCTCGGCGAGCAGGAGCTCGTGCTGACGCCGGTGCGCATGATCGACGCCGGTGATGATTTCGACTGGTCTAGTTACTCGTTGAGTAGCTAGTCCAGTCGACGTTGAACGCCAAAGAGGGAAACCAGGGTTTCCCTGCGGCGGCGCATGAAGCCATGCGGGCGAGAGGGTCGCCCGCAGCCGCGCTGAATTGTGACCTGACTGAGACGAACCACGGCCGCTGTTCGGTTATCATGGCGTTCGCCTTTCCAAACCCCGAGGTCAATATGCCAGCACCGCTTCTGTTCAGCCGCGTCGCAGTGACTATGTTCGTATCGCTGTTCGTCGCATCCGCGTTCGCGCTGGAAGCGCAGCCGGCGACGAAGAAGAAAGCCGACGAATTCACGCCCAGTGTCGGGCAGGAAGGCAAGGACGTCGTCTGGGTGCCGACGTCGCAGGCGCTGGTGAACCGCATGCTCGACATGGCGAAGCTCACGGCGAGCGACGTCCATTTCGATCTGGGCTCGGGCGACGGCCGAACCGTCATCACGGCGGCGAAGCGCGGCGCCAATGCGACCGGCGTCGAGTACAACCCGAACATGGTGGCCCTGTCGAAGCGCAACGCGCAGAAGGAAGGCATGGGCGACAAGGCGAAGTTCATCCAGGGTGACATCTTCGAGACCGACTTCTCGAAAGCCACGGTCATCACCCTGTTCCTGCTGCCCGAGCTCAACGTGAAGCTGCGCCCGAAGATCCTCGACATGAAGCCGGGCACACGGGTGGTCTCGAACTCGTTCACGATGGGCGACTGGCAGGCTGACCAGACGCAGAACGCGACCGAAAAGGAAGGCTGCCAGTCCTACTGCACCGCGTACCTGTGGATCGTGCCTGCGAAAGTCGAAGGCAAGTGGAAGCTACCCACCGGCGAGCTCGCGCTCAAGCAGACCTACCAGAACGTGACCGGCACGCTCGGCAGCGCGGATGTGAAAGGAACACTCAAGGCCGATGAGATCACCTTCACCGCCGGCAACGCGCAGTACACCGGGAAGGTCAACGGCAATACCATGACCGGCACGGCAAAGACGGGAAATAACACGAGCCCGTTTACGGCGACGCGCGCCGGGTCGTAACTCGAAAGCATGGTTTGCAGCTTCAGGCGGGCACAACGGCCGGCGAGCTGACTGGAGTCTCAGGCAAGCACCTTCTTCAGCCACTCGGCGATGTCGCTGATTTCCTCCAGCGCGACCGAGTGCGCCATCGGATACTCGTGCCACTCCACTTTGTAATCGTGCTGCACGAGGGCATCGCGCGAGCGCGTCGCCATCTCGAACGGGATGACCGCATCCTGCGTGCCGTGCGCCATGAATATCGGCGCCGCACGATTGGCCTGGGAAGCTTCCTGCCCGACGGTCTCGGCGAGCGGTAGATAGGTCGAGAGCGCCATCACACCGGCGAGCTTTTCCGGGTAGCGCAGACCGGTCTGCAGCGCGATCGCACCGCCCTGGGAGAAGCCGGCGAGGACGATCTTTTCCGCAGCGATGCCTCGCGAGCTCTCGCGCTCGATCAGTGCTTCGATCGCGGCCTGCGAGGCTCTCACGCCCTGCTCGTCGGCCTGTTTCGATTTTCCTTCGAGGTCGCCCCATTTCACGTCGTACCACGCGCGCATGACGTAGCCGTTGTTGATGCTGACCGGCTGCATCGGCGCGTGCGGGAAGATGAAGCGGATCGCCGGCGCGCCGGCGAGATCGAGCTCGTGCACGATCGGCACGAAGTCGTTGCCGTCGGCGCCGAGGCCGTGCATCCAGATGACTGCGGCGGAAGGTTTGTCGCCGGTCTCGATCTCGATCGATTCAAGCAGTTTTTCGCTCATCATGATCCGTCTGTTTGCGGACGTATCGCAGACTTCGGCCTGAAGGCTTTGACGACGCCGTCGTTGGTTTCGATGTAGGGCCCGCCGATGAGATCGATGCAGTACGGCACCGCTGAGAAAATGCCGCTCACGAGGGTTTTGCCTTCGGCGTCCTTCAGTCCTTCGAGCGTTTCCCTGATCGCTTTCGGCTGACCCGGCAGGTTGATGATGAGCGCCTGCTTGCGAATCACCGCGACCTGGCGCGACAGGATCGCCGTCGGCACGAACTTCAGGCTCACCTGGCGCATCTGCTCGCCGAAGCCGGGCATTTCCCTGTCGCCGACCGCGAGTGTGGCTTCAGGTGTGACGTCGCGAAGCGCGGGTCCGGTCCCGCCGGTGGTGAGCACGAGGTGACAGCCTTCGTCGTCGACGAGTGATTTCAGCGTGGCTTCGATCACGGGCTGCTCGTCGGGAATCAGACGCGTAACCGTGCGCCATTTCGGCGCTTTGAGCGCGGCTGCGAACCACGATTCGAGCGCCGGTATGCCTTCGTCCTTGTATACGCCTTTGGAAGCGCGATCGCTGATCGAGACCAGCCCGATCAGCAGCTCTTCATTCATCGTCATGGTCCGGTCGTATCGTTTCGTTGAGGAGTTTAAAGAGCGCGCGAAAGCTCTTCGGCGGCTGGCCCGCGGCGCGCTCGCGCGCGGCGTTGCGGATGAGCAGCCTCGTCTGGGCGACGTCGATCTGCGGATATGCGCTGACGAGCTCGGTGAGTGTATCGTCCTCTTCGAGGAGCCGCGTGCGCCAGAGCTCGAGCATGTGCAGCCTCGCGGTCTGCGCCTGCGACACCGCTTTGTACGCGTCGATGCTCGCGCGTATCGGCTCGGGATCGAGGTGGCGCATCAGCTTGCCGATGTACTGCATCTGCCTGCGGCGCGCTTCGTCCAGCCGCGTCATCTGGCGCGCTTGCATCACGGCGTCGCGCAGGTTTTCGGGCAGCTCGACGGTCGCGAGCTGATCGTCGTTGAGCTCCACGAGCTCGGTGCCTAGGTCCTGCAGCGCGTGCATGTCGCGCTTTCTTTGAGATTTGCTGGGGAGGTCGTCGGTCATGCGGGAAGGGATGCGGCGGTGAGCTGATATCATACGGCAGTTGTGAGCATTCAGTGGTCGGTTGTCAGTTGCCGCGTGTCGTATCCAGCGCAGGACCGTGCTGAGCAGGCATCCGCATTGCGTGCGTGCGCACGTGCTTCGCTCGCCATCTGATTCCGACCACTGAATCCTGAATCCTGACCGCTGAATCCTGAGTTACCCATGCCTTCCTCCCGCTTTTCCTACAGTGACGACACGCTGCGCGAGCTCGCCACGACGATCCTCGATTACGCGAAGAGCCGCGGCGCGACTGCGGCCGAAACCGAAGTGAGCGAAGGTTTCGGCCAGACGGTCACGGTGCGGCGCGGCGAGGTCGAGACGATCGAGTACAACCGCGACAAAGGCATCGGCGTGACGATCTACTGCGGGCAGAAGCGGGGCCACGCGAGCAGCTCCGATTTTTCCCCGCAGGCGGTGCGCGACACGGTCGACGCGGCGCTCTCGATCGCGACCTTTACCGCCCCTGACGAGGCGGCGGGTCTCGCCGACCTCGACCTCATCGCGCGCGAGATCAAGGACCTCGACCTGTGGCACCCGTGGGACGTTCCGGTCGAGCGGGCGATCGAGCTTGCGAAGATCGCCGAAGACGCCGGGTTCGCGGTCGACAAGCGCATCAGCAATTCGGAAGGCGCGACGGTATCTACGCAGGAATCGCAGTTCATCTACGCCAACTCGCTGGGCTTTCTCGGCGGTTACCCGAACTCGCGCCACGGGATCTGGTGCTCGCTCATCGCCGGCAAAGGCGACGCGATGCAGCGCGACGACTGGTACGAGACCGTGCGCGACCCGCTCGAGCTCGTGGCGCCGGAAGTGGTCGGCCGCCGCGCGGGCGAGCGCGCGATCAACCGGGTCGGCGCTCGCAAGATCGCCACCACGAGCGCGCCCGTACTGTTCGAAGCGCCGATCGCGTCGGGGCTGCTCGGGCACTTCGTCTCGGCGGTGAGCGGCGGCAGTCTTTATCGCAAGTCCTCGTTCCTGCTGGACAGCCTCGGCAAGCGCGTGTTTTCCCCGCTCGTGCAAATTTCGGACATCCCGGACATCCCGAAAGGCCTCGCCAGCAGCCCCTTCGACGAAGAGGGCGTGGCCACCCAGAGGCGTGACGTCGTGAAAGACGGCGTCGTACAGGGCTACTTTCTGGGGAGCTATTCGGCGCGGAAGCTCGGGATGAAATCGACCGGCAATGCCGGCGGCAACCACAACCTTATCCTCCAGGATACCGGCGAGGATTTCGCAGCACTGCTGAAGAAGCTCGACAGGGGTTTGCTCGTGACCGAGCTCATGGGGCAGGGCGTGAACGGGGTGACGGGCGATTACTCGCGCGGCGCCGCAGGCTACTGGGTCGAGAACGGCAAGCTCGCGTATCCGGTCCAGGAGATCACGATCGCGGGGAACCTGAAGGAGATGTTTCAGGGCATCGTCGCTGCCGGATCGGACGTGAGCCGGCGCGGTTCACGCCAGTGCGGGTCGATCCTGATCGACAAGATGACCATCGCGGGCGATTAAGGACGCCGCTCGGTCAGCGAATCGAGCCGCGAGAAAAAATCAGACCCGCTGGCAGTCGACGACCAGCCGGCGCTCCAGCGCGTGGGCTTTCATCGAGTGGCGCAAAGCCATGTTGCGCAGCCAGGCGTGGTAGCGCTCGCGGCGGTACGACCGCACGACGGGCACGCTGTACGAGTGAGCCTGCCGCCGGTGGTACGCTATGCGCGCCTGGAGCCAGCGGGTTTTGAGCTTTTCTAATGTGGTCGAAATAGTCATCGCGGCCGATTCCAGCAAATCGCGGGCCTAAAGTCCAGCTTCTTTACGCGCCCGGCCGCGATGTCATTGGGGGGTAAGACTCCCGGTTTTCTTTTAATCGGGGTCTGTCCCCGATTTTCACGGTTCGGGGAAGAGCATGAAAAGACGGGATTTTATAAAAACCGCCGGCCTGGGGGCAGCGACCACCGCCGTGGCGGCGCCGGCCCTCGCGCAATCGCAGCCGCACGTCCGCTGGCGGATGGCGTCGAGCTTTCCGAAGAGCCTCGACACCCTGTACGGAACGGCCGAGATGATCGCCGGGCGCGTTTCGCGCCTGACCGAAGGCCGCTTCGAGATCCGGGTGTTCGCCGGGGGTGAAATCGTCCCACCGCTGCAGGTGCTCGACGCCGTGCAGAACGGGACGGTCGAATGCGGCCAGTCCGCGAGCTATTACTACATCGGGAAGAACCCCGCGCTCGCTTTCGACACCGCCCTGCCTTTCGGGATGAACGCGCGCCAGCAGAATGCGTGGATGTACTACGGCGGCGGATTGCAGCTCACGCGTGAGATGTTCAGCCGCTACAACATCGTCAACTTCCCCTGCGGGAACACCGGCACCCAGATGGCCGGCTGGTATCGCAAGGAGATCAAGTCGGTCGCGGACCTGAAAGGCCTGAAGATGCGCGTTGCAGGTCTGGCCGGCATGATCCTCGAAAAGCTCGGCGTGGTGCCGCAGCAGATCGGCGGGGCTGACATCTATCCCGCGCTGGAGAAAGGCACGATCGACGCCGCCGAGTGGGTCGGGCCTTATGACGACGAGAAGCTCGGCTTCTACAAGGTCGCGAAGTACTACTACTACCCCGGCTGGTGGGAAGGCTCGGCGCAGCTCTCGATCTACGTCAATGCGAAGCAGTGGGCATCGCTGCCGAAGCCTTACCAGGAAGCGCTGGAAGTCGCGTGCGCCGAAGCGAACATCAATATGATGGCGCGCTATGACGCGAAGAACACCGAGGCCTTGCGCAAGCTCGTCAACGCGGGCGCGCAGCTTCGCGCTTTTCCGCGTCCGGTGATGGAGGCGTGCTACAACGTCGCACAGGACCTCTATGCGGACTTCTCCGCTAAAAACCCCGAGTTCAGGAAAATCTATGCCTCGTGGAGCCAGTTCCGCGACAACCAGTATCTGTGGTTCCGCGTCGCCGAGAACACCTTCGACAACTTCGTCTACTCGATAAAGAAGAAATAAACCCGCTAGAATTGGAGTGTCAGGAGCGTTCTCACCCATGTATTCCCTCAAAGACACACTGGAAACAGCCGATCCCGAAGTCTGGAGCGCGATCGAGCAGGAATATCGCCGCCAGGAAGAGCACATCGAGCTCATCGCATCGGAGAATTACGCCAGCCCGCGCGTGCTGCACGCGCAGGGCTCGGTGCTCACCAACAAGTACGCCGAAGGCTATCCGGGCAAGCGTTACTACGGCGGGTGCGAGTACGTCGACGTCGCCGAGCAGCTCGCGATCGATCGCGCCAAAACGCTCTTCGGCGCCGGTTATGCCAACGTCCAGCCGCACTCGGGGGCGCAGGCGAACCAGGCCGTCTTCTACGCGACCCTGCACCCGGGCGACACGATACTCGGCATGTCGCTGGGCCACGGCGGGCACCTCACGCACGGGGCGTCGGTCAACATCAGCGGACGCTATTTCGACGCGGTCACCTACGGGCTCGACCCGGAGACCGAAGCGATCGACTACGCCGAAGTC
This sequence comes from Betaproteobacteria bacterium, assembly GCA_028292225.1. Taxonomy (GTDB): domain Bacteria; phylum Pseudomonadota; class Gammaproteobacteria; order Burkholderiales; family SG8-41; genus JAQGMV01. The sequence continues at coordinate 4,607 of JAQGMV010000057.1, read as the reverse complement.
GAAGAGCTCGCGCACGTGAAGAAGCCGAAGCTCATCATCGCGGGCGCTTCAGCGTATTCGCTGGTCATCGACTGGAAGCGCTTTCGCACGATCGCCGATCGCGTCGGCGCGCTCTTCATGGCCGACATGGCGCACTACGCAGGCCTCGTCGCCGCGGGCCTGTATCCGAGCCCCGTCGGCATCGCCGACTTCGTCACGACCACGACGCACAAGACGCTCAGAGGCCCTCGCGGCGGGCTCATCCTGGCGGGCGCGCAGCACGAGAAAGTCATCAACTCGGCCGTGTTCCCGGGGTTGCAGGGTGGACCGCTGATGCACGTCATCGCGGCCAAGGCGGTGTGCTTCAAGGAAGCAGCGACGCGCGAATTCAAGGCCTACCAGGAGCAGGTGCTCGACAACGCGCGAGTCATGGCGAAAGTCATGCAGGAGCGCGGTTTCCGCATCGTCTCAGGCCGCACCGATTGCCACATGTTCCTCGTCGACCTGCGCAGCAAGAACCTCACGGGCCGTGACGCCGAAGCCGCGCTCGGCCGGGCACACATGACCATCAACAAGAACTCGATTCCCCACGATCCGCAGAAGCCTTTCATCACGAGCGGCATACGCGTCGGCTCGCCGGCGATGACCACGCGAGGGATGAAAGAGCTCGAGGCCGAGCTGCTCGCCAACCTGATGTGCGACGTCCTCGAATCGCATCAGGACGAAGGCGTCATCAGCCGGGTGGCGGGGGAAGTGAAAAGGCTTTGCGACAAGCACCCGGTCTACGGCTAACGATGAATGAGGAATGATGAATGATGAATGAGAAAAGGCGCTCCGGTTTTCATTCCGCATTTCCCATTCCGCATTCCGCGCTTCGATGAAGTGCCCTTTCTGCAAGTCTTCCGATACGCAGGTGATCGACTCCCGGGTGAGCGACGACGGGGACAGCATCCGGCGGCGCAGGCGCTGCACGAGCTGCAACAAGCGCTTTACGACCTACGAAACGATCGAGCTGCGCATGCCGCAGGTGGTCAAGCAGGACGGCAGCCGCACCGAGTTCGATCTCGAGAAGCTGCGCACCGGTTTCATGCGTGCCCTGCACAAGCGTCCGGTGCCCACGCAGCTCGTCGACGACGCGCTCGCGACGATCACGCAGGACGTGCTCGCGTTCGGCGAGCGCGAGCTCGCCTCCCGCAGGCTCGGTGAGATGGTGATGCGCGAGCTGAAGCGCCTCGACCAGGTCGCGTACATCCGCTTCGCTTCCGTGTACCGCAGCTTCCAGGGCGTCGACGACTTCCAGGACGCGATCAAGGAAGTGCAGCTTCCTACTCCGGCGAGACCTGCTTCCAGAGCTTTCAACGCAAAGGACGCGAAGGAAGACAAAACAACCGATACCAAGGACACGGAGAGCTCGAAGTAACCGCGTCCTTTCGCGCCCTGCGGATCGACACTGTGAACGTCCTGTTTTCAAGACGTTGTGTTTTACCTTCACGTCATTCGTGTTAAAGCTTTGCTTAGCGGCCTTCAATCCTCCGCAGTTCATCTTCTGACGCATGCCGACCGACGACGACTTCCGCTATATGTCCCGCGCGCTCGAGCTCGCGGAGCGCGGCCTCTACACGACCACCCCGAATCCGCGCGTGGGCTGCGTCATCGTCCTCGATGGCGAGATCGTCGGCGAGGGCTGGCACGAGCGCGCGGGTGAGCCCCATGCGGAAGCCAACGCGCTGCGCGCCGCCGGCTACAAGGCTGTAGGCGCGACGGCGTACGTGACGCTCGAGCCGTGCTCGCACTTTGGACGGACGCCGCCGTGCGCGGGTGCGCTCATAGAGGCGAAGCTCGCGCGTGTGGTCGTTGCGATGCCGGATCCCAACCCGCTCGTCGCGGGCAAAGGCCTGGCTGCGCTCGAAGCTGCCGGCATCGAGATCGAGTGCGGCGTCATGGAGAACGATGCGCTCGAGCTCAACATCGGTTTCGTGCAGCGCATGACCACCGGCAGGCCGTGGATTCGTCTCAAGGTCGCCGCGAGCCTCGACGGCAAGACCGCGCTCGCCAACGGCAAGAGCCAGTGGATCACCGGCGAAGAAGCGCGCGCCGACGGCCACGCCTGGCGTGCGCGTGCGTGTGCGATCCTCACCGGAATCGGAACGGTCAAAGACGACGACCCGCAGCTCACGGTTCGCGACGTCGAGACACCGCGCCAGCCGCTGCGCATCGTCGTGGACAGCCGTCTCGAGACGCCCGATGAAGCGCGGGTTCTCGGCGACGACACGCTCATCGCGTGCGCGATCGACGACGCTGCGCGTATAGAGCGGCTGCGAGCGCGCGGAGCGGAGGTCGTGGTCCTGCCGGACCCCGAGGGCAAAGTCGATCTGCACGCGCTTTTCAAAGAGCTGGGGCGCCGCGGGATCAACGAAGTCCATATCGAAGCGGGATACAAGCTGAACGGCTCGCTCCTGCGCTCGGCGCTGGTGGACGAGCTTCTCGTTTATTTCGCGCCGCGAATACTCGGCGACACCGCGCACGGGATGTTCAACCTGCCGGAGCTCACCGAGCTCGACGCTGCGCCCGAGCTCTACGTGCACGAAGTCACTACGATCGGCGGCGACATACGGGTCATCGCGAGGATGAAGCACTGATGTTCACCGGAATCATCGCAGCCGTGGGCCGGATCGAGCACGTGGCGACGACCGCGGGCGGCGTGAAGATGCGCATAGACGCAGGCTCGCTGCCGCTCGACGACGTCGGACTCGGCGACAGCATCGCAGTCGACGGGGTGTGCCTCACGGTGGTCTCGCTAGCCACGCGCGCGTTCGAAGTCGACGTCTCGCGCGAGACCCTCGCCTGCGTCGCGGGATTCCCTCGGAACCGCGCAGTGAACCTCGAGAAAGCGCTGCGGCTGTCCGACCGCCTCGGCGGCCACCTCGTCAGCGGCCACGTCGACGGCGTCGGGATCGTCGAGCGTTTCGAGCCGCTCGGGGACAACAGCCTGCTCGAGATCTCGGTGCCCCCCGAGCTCGCACGCTACATCGCCCGCAAAGGCTCGGTCGCGGTGGAGGGGGCGAGCCTCACCGTCAACGAAGTCGCGGGAGCGACGTTTTCGGTCAACCTGATTCCCCACACGATCGCCCACACCAATTTCGCGGCGCTTCGTCAGGGCGCCCGGGTCAATATCGAGATCGACCTGCTCGCGCGCTATGTGGAGCGCATGTTCGGACAGACGCCGCTGCCATAGACGCTGCGCGCGCGTCACGGCACAATTCGGCTGGTTTCTTGGGGGGAAGCGGCATGGCTTGGGAGTTCATAACGAAACCCGTGCGCAGCGTGAACGCTGTGTCGTGGGAATGGGAATGGCGCTGGACCGCTGAGGACGGTTCGAAGAAAGCCTCGGCGCGTACTTTCGCGAGCTTCAGGGAATGCACTGCGGACGCACGGCAGCACGGGTTCACGGGCGACCCCGATCCAGGCGAATCGGGCACCCTGTTCCACCGTCCGGAATCGCGCTTCGTCTGGTATTGAGCCGGCGGATCGGGCCGTACGATGGGCTGGGAATTCGCTGCGCTTTATTTTGAAGACGTTGACGAGGGCTGGCGCTGGGTGTGGCGGCGCGTCGCGGACGATTCGGGTGCGACCCTCCAGGAGTCGCCCACTTTTGCGCAGCTCGAGGATTGCGTCGAAGACGCGAAACGCCACGGATTCGACGAAGGCGATTGCGGCTCGATAGTCTGACTCCCGGGCGGCTATAATCGGGCCTGGCGCTTTTCCTCCGCGCTTCTCATCCGTGCCTCTCGCTGCTCTAAGCCCCGACTCTATGATGTGCCCTCCCGATATGCCCTCGTCCGCTCTTTCAGGCGTGAATCCGCGCGCCCGGCCGATCCGGTGATGAATACCGTGAGGCATGAAACGGCGATCGCGCCGGTCGCGGACATCATCGCGGAGCTCAAGGCCGGCCGTATGGTCGTGCTCGTCGACGAGGAAGACCGCGAGAACGAAGGCGATCTCGTGATGGGGGCGGAGTTCGCGACACCCGACGCGGTGAATTTCATGGCGCGTTACGGCCGCGGCCTGATCTGCCTCACGCTGACCGCCGAGCGCTGCCGCCAGCTCAACCTGGCGCCCATGGTGTCGAACAACCGCTCGCCGCTCGGTACGAACTTCACCGTGTCGATCGAGGCCGCGGAGGGCGTAACGACAGGCATCTCGGCAGCCGACCGCGCGCGCACCATCCAGGCGGCGATCCGCCCCGACGCGAGCCCGCAGGACATCGTCCAGCCCGGCCATATCTTTCCGCTGACCGCGCAGGACGGCGGCGTGCTGGTGCGCGCCGGCCATACCGAAGCCGGATGCGACCTTGCGCGGCTGGCGGGTTTGACTCCGGCCGCGGTCATCTGCGAGATCCTCAAGGACGACGGCGAGATGGCGAGGCTGCCCGATCTGATCGGCTTCGCCGCCCAGCACGGGCTGAAGATCGGCACGATCACCGATCTCATCCAGTATCGCAGCCGCACCGAATCGCTCGTCACGCGCGTGACCGAGCGCGACATCGAAACCGTGCACGGGACGTTTCGCCTCGTCGCCTACAGCGACCGCATCGGCCGCGAGACCCATCTCGCGCTCGTCAAAGGCGA
>JAQGMV010000025.1 GCA_028292225.1 Betaproteobacteria bacterium | reverse complement strand
CAAGCTCCCCCTGATGAAATGGCCGCGGCGTTAACGGTGGCCGCTCCCGTGGAGCTTACCTAATTTCGCGACGGCGTCGTTAGCACGCTGAGAGTCTGGCCCCTCAGCGTAAGCTCATAGTTGGTGCGCGAGCACGAATTGTGTGCGCCCCCGTTCCCAAGCCGGTTACTGGTGTATGTTCGCTGCGGACCGACACCACGATTCAGTCGGCGATCTCATGCCGAGCGCCTACGCTCGTAACCCCAGAAACGACCTTGGATGTTGACACTCTACGTTCTCGCACTGGCCGCATTAAGCGGCACGGCGGTCCGCGCCGGAAATATGGTACTCGTGCTGTACGCGCTCAAGCTCGACTCCTCTGCCTTCGTCATTGGTCTGCTCGGGGCCATGTTCGCCGTCCTGCCGATGCTCTTTTCGATGCCGGCCGGCAAACTCGCCGATCGCTACGGCTCCCGCGCGCTCCTGCTGTTCTGCGTCGTCGGCAGCGGCCTGGGACTGCTCGTGCCCTGGGCCTTTCCCGGCATGATGGCGATGTTCATCGCGGCTGTCCTGATCGGGCTCTCGCTCGCCATGGTGGTGCCGCTGCAGAATCTCATGGGGCTCGTCAGCACACCCGAAACCCGCGCCCGCAACTTCGCCAACTTCAGCCTCGGGATGGGGGTGGCGAACCTGATCGGCCCGCTCATCGGAGGCTTCTTCGTCGATCTCGCCGGGCCGGCGACCACGTGCCTCTATCTGTCGTTGCTCAACGTCGCGGGGGTCGCAATGCTCCTCGCCTGGGGACGCCGGCTCCCCCGCGCTCCCGCGGTGGCGGCGAAGGCCACGGGCAGCGTCTACGCGATCCTGAAGATCGGCAATGTGCGCCGGACGATCGCCACCAGCAGCCTGATCAACATCGGCCGCGACCTCTATCAGGTCTACTTCCCCGTGTATGCGCACGGCGTCGGGCTTTCCGCATCCCTGATCGGCATCGTGCTGGCCACCAATTTCGGCGCCGAGCTCACGGTGCGCTTGTTTCTCGCACGCCTGCTGAAGAAGTTCAGGGAGGAACAGCTCCTCTCCTACGCCTTCTTCATCGGGGCCGTCAGCCTGGTGCTGATGCCCTTCTTCCAGAGCGTGTACGTTTTCATCGTGCTCTCGTTCATGCTGGGACTGGGGATGGGCTGCGCTCAGCCTATCATCACCATGCTGATGTTCAATTATTCGCCCGCGGGCCGGACGGGCGAAGCGCTGGGTCTGCGCATGACCTTCATACATATGACCAAGCTGATCGGCCCGGTGCTGTTCGGGGCGATCGGCAGCGGCCTGGGACTCGCCGCGATGTTCGTCTTGAACGCCGCGGTGATGGCGGGCGGCGGCATGCTGAGTCAGCCGAGAAAGCGTACGCAGCCCGCCGAGCGCTCAGCGGCGTCGTGAATCGACTACCCAGGCCCTGAGCTGAGGCTGTCCCAGGCTTCCTTATCGGGATCATCCCGTCGCTGATACTTTTCCCAAAGCCAGTCATGCTCTCGGAAAATGTTCCACGCGGCCTCGCGGCTGGCAAGGAAGCCGTCAAGCGCCCGCTGATGTTGTCTGGACCCGGCTTTGAATTCTTTGGCGGTGTGCAGGTAATAGGGCAGCAAAAGAATCTCTTCCGGGGGCGTATCCAGCCCGGAGAACCAGGCATCGAGGTCGCTCAGCAGGCGGCGTTCCCGAAGGCCCGGATCCCTCACGAAGGTCTTGAGCGCGAGTGCGTCGTCATCTAGAACGTCGCAACGCAAAGCGCCGTCGAGCATTGGAACCGACAGCTGACGCAGCGGCATCTTCTCCGTGCCCCGCACGCTACACCACGCCAGCAGCAGAACCCTCAGCATGTCGGTGCGCAAACTCTCCATCAGCTCCTCGAGCGTGCCCACCGCAAGTCGCTGGTGCAGCCGTTCCAGGCAATGCCGGGAAAGCGTGATCGTGGGCCCGACCGCATCACCCAGCGGCTGGCTGTCGGTCCGTCGCCCGAACTTCGCGGCAGAGTGGATCACCGCCTCGTATTCGTCGACGGGCAACAGCGTGAGGTAGGTAAGGATGCCTCCGTAGCCCGGTGACGGGTGACGGAATAGATAAAAGGAGGTGTGATAAAGCCTGGCTGCGTAGTCGTCCAGCATGGCTGAGCGCAATTTTCGGCGTGCCGCTTTAAACCGGGGTGTCGCAGCGGTCAATGCGACCGCGGTCGTCTCAGCCAGATCCCGCAGCGAAACCCTGGCAAGTCCCTTGGCCAGGGAAGAATGGATGGATGCCATGCGGGTCTCGATACCTTGGGGTTTATCTCGCTTGCGGTGAGTCGGCCCGCGCGTCAATCCGCGCGCACCCCCGCGTCCTTCACCCATTTCGCCCACGTCCGGACGTCGTTCGCGAGCTGTTTGCTGAGCGCCTGCGGTGAGCTGCCCACGTACTCCGCGCCCATCTCGGGGAGCCGCGCCTGGACGTCCGGGCGTTTGAACACCTTCACCATCTCGGCGTTGAGCTTGTTGACGATCGCCGCCGGGGTCGCAGCGGGCACGATCACGCCGTACCACTCCCGGATGTCGAGCCCGGGAGGCGGCGGCACGCCCGCTTCAGCCATGGTCGGCGTGCCGGGCAGCGCCGACGCACGTTTTTCGCTGGTTACCGCGATCGGTCTGAGACGCTTCCCGTTGATCAGCGGCATCGCGGCCGGCATCGAAGTGAAGCCGAAAGTGACCTCGCCGCCCGCGAGCGCCGTCAGGGCAGGACCGGCGCCCTTGAACGGGACATGGATCATGTCGGTGGCGGTCAGGCGTTTCATCACTTCGCCTGCCAGATGATGCAGGGACCCGGCGCCGGAGGAGCAGAAAGTGACCTGGCCGGGCTTATCCCTGGCCATCCGGATCAGATCCGGCAACGTCTTCACCGGTGAGGCCTGCGGCACGACGATGACGTTCGTCACCCACGCCAGCAGCGAAACGCCGGCGAAATCCCGCACGGCATCGTAGGGAAGATTCGCATACGTGCTGGCGCTGATGGTGTACGGGCCGCTCGGCACCATCATGATCGTGTACCCGTCCGGCGGCCCCTTCGCGACCATCGCCGCTGCAATGGTGCCGCTCGCGCCGCCGCGATTATCCACTACCACGGGCTGGCCGATCGACTCGGGCATGTGCTGCGCCAGGATGCGCGCGAAGATGTCGGTCGCGCCGCCCGGAGGGAATCCGACAACGAGCCGGATGGGGCGCTCGGGGTACACGGCTGCGGAGCCTCCTTGCGCGCACGCATGTTGCGCGGGGATGACTGCGCCGGCGAGCAGTACTGCGACGACCGGTCCTATCCTCATGACTCGTTCCTTTTGTGAAAGCGCATCAACGGCGAGCGCCAGCTTAGCGCATCGCCGCCACGTGATGATGATGGACAGGAACAATCTCGAGGTGGCCGGCGTGCTGCGGAAGTGGATCTCTGAAATCGTCAGATGACGATCCCGCACGCAGCGCCGGCGGCCGATCCGGCGCGTGAGTCTGCCGCTTCAGCGTAAGCCGAGCATCCGTTTCTTCACCGCCTCGGGCGTGCCTTCGAGGTCCATGTCGCCGAGCGACGGCCCGCATTTCCACGCGTCGACGCCGAGCAGCACGCCGAGGATCTCCGCGAACCCGCGGTGCAGCGGCACCGCGATTCCCGCCTGATCGGCGAGCTGCACGCACGGCACGATGGCGTAGGGCAGATCCACCGATTCCCATTCGCGCCAGATGTCGGGCTGGAACGGAGGGAAAGACTTGTAGACCGGATTCTGCATCGCATCAAAGAAGGTATTGCTCCTGAAGCCGTAGTACTGCTCGATCGCCTTCGCCATCGGCGTGTGCGCGACGCCATAGGCCTCGCACACGCATTTCCGCTCGGCGTCGAGCGCGTCCCCGAGCACGCCCGCGGAGGGGACGACGCCCTCCTGGTAGAAACCGAACTTCCTGCCCTCGAGCTTCGCGCGCTCCATCGCGCCGACGTTCGGCAGCACCATCGCCGGATGCACGATCAGGTTCAGGTTCTCGAGCCCGGTCTGGAGCACCGACGACGCCGCGGTGAAGTAGGGGAAGAGCGGCTTCAGAGCGGCGAGCGCCTCATCCGACCGCGAAGCCGGTACGGTCGCGATCCGGATGCCCTTGCGCAGCCCTTTGGGCGTCACCACGGTCCCTTCGATGCGCGCGGCGTGCGTCGGCGCGGGCGCTTCGGTCACCAGCACGTCTTCGCGGCCTGCCTTGCGCAGCAGCGGGGTCAGGCGCGCAGCCGGCCAGTAACCGTGGCTCTGAACGTGCACCACGGCGCCGCGCGCGAACTCCGGAATCATCGCGATGAACTTCTCTTCGAGCTGATGGATGTCGACTTCGATCAGCACGGCCTCGGCATCTTTCAGCGCCTCCGCTGTGGTGTCGCAGATCTTGTCCAGCTTCGCGAAACCGGTTTTCTTCGAGATGAGGTGTTGCGCATCGCCTTCGACGG
>JAQGMV010000023.1 GCA_028292225.1 Betaproteobacteria bacterium | reverse complement strand
GAGGAGTCCGGCGGGGATTTTCATGTTCATCGTGTCGTTTTTCCTGAGGGTTTCGACCAGAATAATAGTGATGGTGCAATGCAATAATCTGTTGGAGGTGAGGCTAACAGAAAGGTTGTGAATTGCGTAAATTTAAAATAACGTTAATCAAATCTGTCCCCTGAGCCCGACACCCCGAAAACTCGGCTCAGCCAGCCGGTTACGGGCGATAGTCTGTTGCAGGGCAACAATTATGCCGCGCCAGCGAACAGCGAGGCTGCCCGGCGAGGCATGCACGGCGACAGACTCCCATAAAATACCTCGGGTGCGGCCCATCGCTTGCTGAACGGTGGCGATCCCCGAATTACGGAGGTTTCGATGGCGTCCAGAGGTCATTCCCCGGCTTATGCACGAAAGCTCGTCATGGGCTTCGTCGCAGGATTCATCGCGGTGCTGCTGTTTCACCAGCCGATGCTGAGCGTGCTCGCCCAGGCAGGCTTCGTGAAGGCCGGAATCTACTCGATGGCTCCGGTCGGCCCTCTCCACGTACCGCAAGTGATCTCGCTCTCCTTCTGGGGCGGGGTGTGGGGCGTCCTTTTCGCGGCGGTCGAGCATCGCTTTCCGCGGGGCGCGCTCTACTGGGTGGCTGCGCTCGCGTTCGGCGCGATCCTGCCGACGCTCGTCGCGTGGTTCGTCGTTGCGCCGATGAAAGGCCTGCCGATGGCCGGCGGCTGGCAGGCGAACCGGATGATGACCGGGCTCATCATCAACGGCGCCTGGGGACTGGGCACTGCGTTGCTGTTTTCGCTGACGCGGCGCATCAGCTAAATCGGGGGACAGACCCCGATTTAAATCGGCGTCTGTCCCCGATTAAACGAACGTGGTGAGGTGACGCGCGACTTCGTCGTGTTGGTCGATCATCACGAAGTGACGGGCGTCGCGAACGCGCACCAGCGTCGCTTCGGGAATGTCGGTCGCGAGGCGCTCTGCGTATTTCACCGGCTGGAACTTGTCGTCTTCGCCCCACACGATCAAGGTCGGCGCGGTGATGCCGGACAGCAGCGGGGTGATCTCAGTGGTGAGATTGGTGTTCAGTGCGGCTGCGTTGCGGATGAGCGAGAGCTTGCCCACCTCGGTGGCGTAAGGCGCCAGCAGGCCGTCGAGGACCCCGTCCGCGGGTGATGACGCGAAACCCATCTTCAGCGCAGGTCGCAGCATCGTGATCGCGGCGCCTGCCGACATCTTGCGATACGCCTCCGGATGTCCGAGCTGAAGCATGAGCTCGACGGGCCACGAGTCGTAGCACACGCCGTTCATCACGCACAGCCGGCTCACGCGATCGGGGAAAATCGTTGCGAGGCGAAGCGCGACACCGCCGCCGATATCGTGGCCGACGATCGAAGCGTGCTCGATGCCGAGCTGCTCGAGCCACGCGTCGATCATCTCCGCCTGGCGGGCGATCGAGCGGTCGAAAGTATCGTTCTTGTCGGAGTATCCGAAGCCCAGAAGGTCTGGGATGAGCACCCGCCGTGTGGGCGAGAGCACCGGCAGCCAGCGATGCCACAGGTAGCCCCACGTCGGAATGCCGTGGAGGAGCACGACAGGCGCGCCTTCGCCTTCGTCGACATAGCTCACGAAGCGCTCGTCGACTTCAGCCACTTTCTGCAGCGTCTGGTATTCGCGCCAGTTCATGCCGGTTCTTCGTCGCGTTCGGGAACGGGAAACGGCGTATCCATGCACAGGTCGGGCGATGTGCCGTCGAGCGTGAGCAGCGCGATGTTCACGATGAGGCCCGGCAGCAGGTGCTCGAGCTGTCGGGTGACCCGGATGAAGTCGTCGTCGTCCTCGCCGACGGAGGTGAGGTCGAGGCGCGCCAGCTTTACGCGATAGGGCAGGATGCGTGCGAGGTCGGTCGCCTGCACGCGCAGACTCTCGGCAAGGCCGCGATACTCCGCGCTCGCGGCGATCGGCTTCAGGCGCTGCCACGCGCTCGCGAGGTAGTAAGGCCACAGCCCCAGCGTGCGGTAATCGCTGTGGATCGACTCGACCCCGAGGGTCTGGCGCATGTCGTCGAAAGTCTGCTTCAGGTGAGGGTCGTCGGTGCTCTCGTCGACCATTTCCATGGGATACATGCGCGCGGGCACGCCCCGCGGGAGCTTGCGCACGTCCGCGCTCAGCCTGCCGTTGATCGGATCGTTGTCGAGCACCATCCGTATCGCGGCCGTGAGCAGCAGCAGCTTAGGGTTGATGTAGTGATACAGCGCGAGTGCCGCGCCGATCTGATAGGTCTGGCTCTCGCCCAGGGGCACCGCGGACAGGACCTGCAGCGGCGGCAAGGCCAGCGCGCCCTGGACAGCCGCGATGCGCAGGTGATCGGCCGCATGCTCGAACGCGTACGTGCCTGCGTTATCCCTGACCGCCGCCCAGACCAGCGGGAACGAGCGCTCGAAAGCCGCCCACGTACGGAAGTTGAGGTTCACGCCGGTCACGCGCATCACCTGCCGGATGTCGTGATAGACGTTCTCGAGCTCGCCTGAGGCGTCGTGCTCTTCGATCGGCTGGAGTCTGCTTGATCCGAACATGGGCGGGGATTAGCAACCGGCGCGCCTGCGAAATCGGGGACAGACCCCGATTTTCCCCGAATAAATCGGGGTCTGTCCCCGATTTCAGGTGGTGATGAAGGCGCGCGGCGCAATGCCGAGCGAGCGCCGGAACATCGTCGAGAACGCACTCGCGCTTTCGTAGCCGAGGTCCATGGCGACCGTCGTCACCGGCGTGCCTTCCGCGAGGCGCCGAATCGATTCGAGCAGCCGCGCCTGCTGTTTCCAGCGCGCGAAAGTCATCCCGGTCTCTTTCAGGAAGCGCCGGTAAAGGGTGCGCGAGCTGGTATTCATGCTGTCGGCTTCGAAGCCGCACGGGCGCCGCGTTGAAAGGTCGCCCAGGATGCGCTCGCACAACGCAGTCAGGTCCGGGCTTTCCGGCAGCGGCAGGTCGAGCGCGCATTGCGGCAGGCGGCGGATCTCGGCCATCAGCAATCGCATGAGCAGGCCGTCGTCGCCGTCTTCGTCGTAGCGCACCGGCAGCGCGACCGCGCGCACCACGAGCTCGCGCAGGAGCGCCGTCACGCTGAGCACCACGCACGATAACGGCATGGCCTGCGCCGCGGCGTCGCTCACGTACAGACTGCGCATCTCGACGACGCCATAAGTCTGGATCTCATGGACGGTGCGCGACGGGACCCACAGCGCGCGGCTCGGCGGAACGATCCACGCGCGGCGAGGCGTGCGCACGCTCATCGTGCCTTCGACCGCGAAGATGAACTGCGCGCGCGCATGCCAGTGCGGCGTGATGCGGTGCCGGTTGGGGTAGGTCGTCTTGCGCGCGACGATGGCGCGGGAGCTTTCGCCGAGGACGGGTCTTTCGGGGGCCCGCACGAGATCGCTCGTGTCGCGCGCTGACGGGGAAGAGTTGTCCATTTCAGAAGGGTTCGATGTAAATACTCGAAAGCAGGACGATTGTAGCTCAAGCACACTTCGACGGGCGCCACGAGGTCGCCCTTCGGGCAAGCCCGCGACCGGCCACCCTTGGACAAGCGCAGGGCAGGCGTCGCTACGCTCCTCGCGATGACTGCTATCTACAAACAACGAACCGGACCGCAATGACGATGCTTACAGAAACACCGCAGCACGAGAAATTTCCGCGCGTCGTGACCGTGCTGCTCAACGTCGCCCACGGCATCGACCACATGTTCCTGCTGATTTTTGCGACGGCAGTGGGGACCATCGCATCAGAGTTCGGCTATGCGAACTGGGGCGATCTCATGCCTTATGCGGTCGGCGCGTTCGCGATGTTCGGCCTCGGCGCGCTGCCTGCGGGACGGCTGGGCGACCTCTGGGGACGCCGCGTCATGATGATCGTCTTCTTCGTCGGGATCGGAATCGCTGCGATGCTCACCGCGCTCGCGCACAATGCGTGGCAGCTCGCGGCCGGCATGACGCTCATCGGCGCGTTCGCCGCGATCTACCACCCGGTGGGAATCCCGATGCTCGTTCAGAACGTTCCGAACCCGGGCGCGGTGATCGGGGTGAACGGCCTCGCGGGCAATCTCGGCATCGCAGTCGCCGCAGTGGTGACGGGCCTGCTGATCAAATGGATCGGGTGGCGCGCGGCTTTCGTCGTGCCGGGCCTTTTTTCGGTCGTGTGCGGAATCGTGTTCGCGATCACGTGCCCCAAAGAGACCGAAGCGCCGTCGAAACGCAAAGGCAAAGCCAAGGTCGTGCTGACGCCGGCGATGCTGGTGCGCGCGTTCACCGTGATGACGGCCGCGGCAGTGACGAGCAGCATGCTCTTCAACTTCACGACCAACGGCAATTCCCAGCTCATGTCCGAGCGTTTCACAGGCGTGCTCGAAGACCCTGCGGTGCTCGGGCTTCTGCTCGCGCTGATCTACACGATTGCGTCGTTCTCGCAGCTCGTCGTCGGCAACCTGATCGACCGCGTCCCTTTCAAGCCGCTGCAGCTCTGGATGTCGGTCGCGCAGATTCCCGTGCTGATCCTCGCGGCCCATACCCAGAGCTGGTGGCTGTTCGCCTCACTCCTGGCCGTGATGATTTTCGTATTCGGCTCGATTCCGTTCACCGACGCGATGATCGTTCGCTACGTCGACGACCGCCTGCGCTCGAGGGTCGCGGGGATGCGGCTGACGGTCGCCTTCGGCATCAGCTCGCTCGCAGTGTGGCTGCTGGGCCCGATGGTAAAAGGGATGGGATTCACTACGCTGCTCTGGGTCATGGCCGGAATCGCCGCAGTGCGTTCGGCGATCGTGCTGCTGCTGCCTGACGAGCCCGAGCCGGCGGCGCACAGCGTCCCGGCCTGACGTGATGAGCGGGAGCGGTTCGGCCGGCGGGGCGACCAGGCGCCTGGCTGCGTTTGTTTCGAGCGCGCGCTGGGAAGACCTCCCGTCGCAGCTACGGCACGAAGCGAAACGCTCGCTGATGAACTACTTCGCTTGCGCACTCGGCGGCTGCCGCGACGCGGCGGTCGAGTCGACAGCATCGGTGCTCGCGCGGTTCAGCGGCGCGCCGTCGGCGACCGTGATCGGCCGAGGCCAAAAGCTCGATGCGCTCAATGCGGCGTTCCTCAACGCTTTGAGCGCGAACGTCTTCGATTTCGACGACACGCACGTGCGCACGATCATCCATCCGACCGCGCCGGTCGCGCCGGCCCTCTTTGCGTGCGCCGAGACGTCGCGCCTCCCGGGCCGCGATCTCCTTCTCGCTTTCGCGCTCGGCGTCGAGGTCGAATGCCGGATCGGCAACGCGGTGTCCCCCGGCCATTACCGGCGCGGCTGGCACATCACCTCCACGTGCGGCGTGTTCGGTGCCGCCGCGGCGACGGCGAAGGTTCTGGGACTTTCCGCCGAGCGCACGAAATGGGCGCTCGGTAATGCCTCGGCTCAGGCCGGAGGGCTGCTCGAGACGCTCGGCACGATGGGGAAAAGCATCAGCGTGGGAAATGCCGCGCGCAATGGGCTCGCCGCCGCGATGTTCGCAAAGGAAGGCGTATCCGGTCCCGAGGCCCCGCTCGAGGGGACTTACGGCTTCCTGAGAGTCACCGGCGACGCCGCCGACTTCTCGTGCCTCACCGAAGGCCTCGGTGAGCACTGGGAGCTCTCGGCCAATACCTACAAGCTCTATCCGACCGGTATCGTGCTGAGCCCCGTCATCGAGGCGTGCCTTGCACTGCAGGCTGCGCATGAGATCGACGTCGGGGAGATCGAGCGAGTCGACATCACAGC
>JAQGMV010000544.1 GCA_028292225.1 Betaproteobacteria bacterium | reverse complement strand
TACGGTTTACCACCATTAATACGGCGTCCTGATCACGTTCCCGTTCGCCTGCACGAACCACCGCTCGCTCTCGAAAGGTTTGTCCGCGAGCCTCGCGGCCATCCAGTCGGCGGCCATGACCTGCGGTGTCGGCCCGAGATTGGTGGAAGGAACATTGCCCACCGAATGGCGGCAGTCCTGGTAGACGATCAGGCGCTTGGGGCATAGCAGGGTGTGCACGAAGCGCTCGGTGTGCTCGAGCGGCGAGAGCTCGTCCATCTCGCCGGCGATGCACAGATACGGCACGCGTATCTTTTCCGCATGACCTTCCCACGTGAGCGTCTTCACGAATGCATCGAACGCGGCTTCATCGGTATAACCCGACATGTACATGAAGCGCTGCTTGAACGTGGGGGACGCTTCTTCGAAGATCGTGTGGAAGCCCGGCTCGAGGCACGTCGCAGCGACCGCGCATGCTTTATAGCGCGGCTCGGCAGCGCACGAGATCGTCGCGAAAAAGCTGCCGAAACTCTGTCCGGTGACGCCGATGCGCGCCGCGTCGACCTCGGGCCGCGCGCGCATCCACTCCATGATCGCGCGCCCCGCCAGGGTCCAGTTCTGCATGCTCACGTGGATTCCCAGCACCGCGCTCTCGTACTGCCCCGGACCTTCCACGCTCAGCACCGCGATGCCGCGGGAGAGCCAGCGATCGCCGTGCATGGCCACGCCGGCTTCCTTGAAGCCGTCCATTCCAGGAATCGCGACGACCGCCGGTATGCGCCCGCCCGCGTAGCCCGGCGGCAGGTGGAACCATCCCGGAAGCGCGGTCTCGCCGAAAGGGATCCAGGCCTGCTCGACCCGGTGATCGGCGAACTGCGTGTAGCAGGTATAGCACTCGCGCTTGCGCTCGTTGAGCGCGAGGTTCTTCTCGTTGTTCTCGTCGTAAGGCCATTGCGCCGCCGCGTACTGCACCGCCGCGATGAAAAAATTCTGGCGCGCGGTCACCGACTCGTCGGCCTTCTCGGCCGCGCGGGCTTTCGCTTCCCGGCGCCGCGCCGCATTCTCGAACGCAGGGGAAATGTCGGCGTATTTCTTCACGCGCTCGCGTATGCCTGCGAAATCCGCGTTCGCCTCCGGCCCGCAGGGCGCGTTGTAGCTGATGCTGCGAGGCTGATCCCAGTCGATCCCGACCGAGCGGATCACGTTGTCGAGCAGCCAGCGCTGTTCGGTCCAGCGCCGGGTATGCGGGGCTCGCCCGTCGTTTGTGCTCATCGCGCTGTCCCCTCCTCCGGTGTAGCGGTTATTCTATCGCCACGAATCACTCCCGCCGGAAACACCATGACCTCCGAACTGCATCACCTGTCCGTCGCGCAAGCCTCCGACCTCATCCGCACGCGCAAGCTATCGCCCGTCGAGCTCACCGACGCCCTGCTCAAGCGCACCCAGGCGCTGGAGCCGCAGCTCAATGCATACATCTCGCTCACCGCCGATCTCGCGGTATGGGCGGCGAAAGACGCGGAAGCGCAGATCATGAAAGGGAACTACCGCGGCCCGCTGCACGGGGTGCCTTTCGCGCTCAAGGACATCTACAACACCAAAGGGACGGCAACGACCGGCGGCTCGAGGGTCGGCATCGACAACATCCCTGCCGACGACGCCGCGGCGACGGCGAAGCTGGTCGCCGCAGGCGGCATCCTCTGCGGCAAGCTGCAGACTCACGAATTCGCTCACGGTGGACCTTCGTTCGACCTGCCGTGGCCGCCGTCGCGAAATCCCTGGAACCTCGAGCACTTCACCGGGGGCTCCTCGAGCGGCTCGGGTGCGGCGCTCGCGGCCGGGCTCGTCCCCGCCTCGCTGGGCTCCGACACCGGCGGCTCGATCCGCGGGCCCGCGTCGTTCTGCGGCATCAGCGGGTTCATGCCGACCTACGGCCTCGTGAGCCGCTATGGAGTCATTCCCAACTCGTTTACGTTCGATCACTGCGGACCGATGGCGCGCACGGTCGAAGACTGCGCGATCCTTCTCCAGACGATCGCGGGCTTTGACCCTCGCGATTCCGGAAGCATCGAGCAGGAGATCCCGGATTATCGCGCCGCCTTGCGGGGCGATATCAGGGGCTTGCGCGTCGGAGTGCTCCGGCACTACTGGGAAGAGGACCTGCCGGGGCCTGAAGACCAGCGCGCAGCGATGGAAGAAGCGATCCGTGTATTCGAGACCCTGGGCGCGAAGGTAGAGACCGCTCGCGCGCGGCCGATGATGGACGGCCTCGACATCAAGGTGGTCATCGCCGAAAGCGAGCTCTTCGCGGTCCACCACAAGGACCTGATCGCGCGGCCGGGCGCTTTCGGACGCGACTTCCTCGGCAGGGCGCTGCCGGCGTGCCTTTTCCAGGCGACCGACTACGTTCAGGCTTTGCGCGAGCACCGGCGCTACATGGCGGACATGAAGCCGCTATACGAGCGCTACGACATTCTGCTCACGTGCGGCTTCGGGCCCGCGCCGCGGCTCGACGCGCACCAGACGACCAACTTCTGGAAGCGCTCGAACGCGTTCACGCCTTCGAACGTCGCGCGCAGCCCCGCGCTCGTGGTGTGCGGCGGCTTTTCGAAGACCGGCCTGCCTCTCGGGCTGCAGATCATCGGCAGGCCTTTCGACGACGCGCGAGTGCTCAAGGCGGGTCACGCGTTCCAGACCGCCACCGACTGGCACAAACGCCGCCCGAAGCTCGAGCCGGGAACGCCGCGGCCTGCGATCACGCCCGGCAACGAGCCGGTAAGACCGCAGCTCGACGCCAAGACGACAGCTCACGTCGAGCAAATGGCGCGACGCGCGGGTCTGAACCTCGACGAGCGCCAGATGACGATCCTGCTGGAGGCGGCGCCTTACGCGCTGGCGATGGCGGAGCGCATCGGCAAATCGCGCGACCGCATGGACGCGCCGTCTTTGGTCTTTCGATTCTCGAAAGACTAAAGACCGGATAACGAACGGAGGGAAACCCATGGTTTCCCTTCGTAACCTCCTTTCCTTTTGCCATCTACAGATAACAGCCTCGGGAATGAGGGACTGTCCCCGATTTCGCGCTGAAGAATAGCCACGCGGCTGCGTCGGGCGCGGGCGGCGAGCTTCGGCCGGACGACTGGGGTACTGGAGAAGCTCGGCGCTTAGAGTGCCGCTGGCGCAGACGCCTCTTCGGGCTCGAGTGTGCCCCAGGCGCAGCGCATCAGATTTTTTTTAACCGCGCGTCGTCCGCGATCATGATGCCGCACTCCTCGCCCGGGATCGGCTTCGAGTAGAGGTACCCCTGCACCTCGTCGCAGCCGTAGCGCTCGAGGAACTCGAGCTGCGCCTCGGTCTCGACCCCTTCCGCGATGACTTTGAGCTGGAGGCTGTGCGCCATCGAGATCACCGCCTGCGTGATCGTCGCGTCGTCCGGGTCGCTGGTGATGTCGCGCACGAACGAGCGGTCGATCTTGAGCGCGTACAGCGGGAAGCGCTTGAGGTAACCGAGGCTCGAATAGCCGGTGCCGAAATCGTCAACGGAGGTTTTGACGCCGAGCGCCTCCAGGGTCTCGAGGGTGCGTATCGCCTCGTCGGCGTTCGTCATGATCGCGCTCTCGGTGATCTCGACTTCGAGCAGATCCGGCTTGACCTCGTGCGCTTCGAGCACGCGGCGGATGCTACCCGCCAGATCGGGCGCGAGGAACTGGCGCGCGGAGAGATTGACCGCGACCGGCAGCGGCTCGATGCCCGCACGCTCCCACGTTTTGATCTGCTCGCACACCGCTTTGAGCACCCATTCGCCGGTCTGCACGATCAGCCCGGTCTCCTCGAGCAGCGGGATGAAATCCCCCGGCGGCACGAGTCCGCGCTCGGGGTGGCGCCAGCGCAGCAACGCTTCGACGCCGGTGATCTGCCCGGTCACGAGGCTCACTTTCGGCTGGTAGTGCATGACGAACTCGTCGCGCTCCAGCGCGCGCCTCAACTCGCTTTCCATGTTGAGCATCTCGCGGGTGCGCCGGTTCAGCTCCGGCGTGTAGAACTGGTAGTTGTTGCGCCCGCGCTCCTTGGCGCGATACATCGCGACGTCCGCGTTCCTGATCAGCGCATCCTGATCTTCGCTGTCGTTCGGGTACACGGTGATGCCGATGCTCGCGGTGACGTAAAGCTCGGCGCCTTCGAGCTGAAAAGGCAGGTTCAGCTCGTCGACGATCTTCTGCGCGACGGTCGCCGCGTCCTCGGGCGCGGTCAGCCGCGACAGCACGATCGCGAACTCGTCTCCGGAGAGACGACCGACGGTGTCGTCGCTGCGTATGCACCCTGACAGTCGCTCCGATACCTGTTTCAGGAGCTGGTCGCCTGCGGTGTGGCCGAAGGTGTCGTTCACGTGCTTGAAGCGGTCGACGTCGATGAAGAGCACGGCGAGCGTCCACCCGTTGCGCCGCGCCTGCGCGATCCCGTGCGCGAGCCGGTCGTAGAACAGCGAACGGTTCGGGAGCCGCGTCAGGCTGTCGTAGTGGGCAAGGCGCCGGAACTGCTCTTCGCTCTCCTTGAG
>JAQGMV010000401.1 GCA_028292225.1 Betaproteobacteria bacterium | reverse complement strand
GGGGTTCCGGCTAAGCCTGCCCGCCCATGTCGTCCGCCACGCCGGTCGCAAGCATGAATACCGCGACCAGCGTCTGCATGCCTTCGGCGAGATCGGCGATCTGTTCATCGGTGGGCGTCTGCGCATGCACGCTCGCGAGCGTGTCCTCCATCGCGAGCTTTCCATATCGCCGCTGGTAGAAACCGACATGGGCCGCCAGCACACGGGCGACCTCTTCGATCGTGTCTTTGTCGGCGACAGCCATCACCTGTTTGACGAGCGCCTCGTACTCGCGCAGTTTCTCGAGCTTCGGGTTCGATTCCTGGTCCATCGACGTCTTTCTCCGGGGTAGGGGCGGTACTTGCGCGCCGACGCGGTGCCTGCGCTCACATGCTATCAAAGTGCGTCCGAAGGATAAAATGGCGCCCCGAGCGCGACCTTCCCGCGCTGGTCAATGGATCAAGGAGCGTCATGGAGCACCAGGAGTTCATAAGCAACTGGCGTGCGAAACGAGTCGAGGTCGACGTGGATCGGGCGAAGGCTTTGGAGATCGCCAACGCCAGGACCGTGCTTCCAGCCCGTTATCAGCAGGAATACCTGTGGTGGACCGCCGCGTGGCTCCTGACCCTGCCCGCTGCGCTGGCCGCGGCAGTTTTTCTCAAGTGGTGGGTGGGCCTGGTCGTTCTTCTTTTCCTGACCCCGGCGCTCTTCAAGGCGACTAACAGGCGAGCGAAGCGGTTCATGATCGATTACGCGCTCGAGAATGGCGATTTCTATTCCTATGCGGTCGACCACGAGGTCATCCGGGTTCGTCAGAAGCCGTAGGAGTATCTTTTCGGGCAGCGGCTCGATGTCGAGCGCGAGCGCCAAGGCCGCCCGCGCGTACGGGGTCCAGGTTCGCTGTGCAAGCTCCGACCGTGTGCCTCGCAATGCTGAACACGAACGGTTGCCGGCGACGCGCGGGTGGTGCGACCCGGAGCTTTATAATCTCTTCTGGCCCACCACAGGACGTCCACGCCATGGACACCGTACCCTTGCAACGCCCCGCCATGAAAGTCATCGACTGCGATGTGCACCCGTACGTCAAAGGCGGAATGGCTTCGGTGTTTCCGTATATGCCCGAGCCTTGGGTCGAGCGCTTCAAGCGCAAGCGCGCTGCGGTCAATTCCGAAGCGCGCTCGCTGAAGTATTTGCATCCGAACGGCACGATCAATCGCGAAGACGCGCGACCGCCGTGCGGAGGCGTGTCGGGCTCGGACCCGAACTGGCTCGTCCAGGACCTGCTGGAAAAGAACAAGATCGAGCACGCGGTGCTCAACTGCCTGCAGACCGGATCGCTGTGCAGCACGCTCGCGGGCACCGACGAGTCGATCGTGCTGTGCTCGGCGTTCAACGATTTCCTGATCGACCAGTGGCTCACCGTCGACAATCGGCTGAAGTTCGCGATGTCGGTGCCTACGCAGGATCCGCAAGCCTGCGCCGCCGAGATCCGCCGCATCGGCAAGCACTCGCAGATCGTCGCGGTCTCGCTGCCGCTGCTCAATATCCTGATGGGCAACCGCTACTACTGGCCCATTTACGAAGCGGCCGCCGAAATGGAGCTGCCGATCCTCGTGCACGTCACCGGACCCGACAGCATCTACTACGGCCCGCCGATTTCAGCCGGCGGCATTCCCGATTCGTACGTCGAGCGTTACGTGACCCTCTGCCAGGCCGGCGAGTCGAGCGTGAACAGCCTGGTCTTCAGCGGCGTTTTCGAGAAGTTTCCGCGCCTCAAGGTGATCTTCGTCGAATACGGCTTTCTGTGGCTGCTGCCGCTGCTGTGGCGCATGGACCGCACCTGGCGCCAGCTGCGTCACGAAGTGCCGTGGGTGAAGAAGTCTCCGGTCGAATACGTGCACGAGCACATCCGCTTTTCGACACAGCCGATCGACGAGCCGCGCGACCCGAAGGACCTCGACAAGCTGATCGAGATCATGGGTTACGACCAGCTCTGCTTCAGCACCGATTACCCGCACTGGGACAACGACATGCCGGGTCAGTCGCTGCGCGGCCTTCCTCCGGCCCAGCGCCAGAAAATCTTCTGGGACAACGCGCTTACGACTTTCCGCATGAGATGAAAGAAAAGAAATCCATCGAAGTCGGCAGTGCCGACGAATTCACCGTCGGGCAGTTCAAGATCGTCGACGTGGAAGGGCGCCAGATCGGCATCACGCGTCTCAAAACCGGCGAGCTTCGCGCGGTGCGCAACCACTGCCCGCATAAAGGTGCGCCGGTGTGCCGCGGCACGATCGGCGGCACATGGCCGCCGTGCGAGCCGGGCGAGATGAAGTACGAGCGCGACGGCGAAGTGCTCGTGTGTCCGTGGCACGGCTTCGAGTTCGACCTCATCACGGGCGTGGAGCTCTATCAGAACGAGC
Source organism: Betaproteobacteria bacterium (assembly GCA_028292225.1). Lineage (GTDB taxonomy): Bacteria > Pseudomonadota > Gammaproteobacteria > Burkholderiales > SG8-41 > JAQGMV01. Next base: position 11,481 of record JAQGMV010000401.1, on the reverse strand, counting down.
CGACGAAGCTCCTCATGTATCCGGTCACCGAGAGCGACGGGCGCGTGCTGGTGACGCTCTAAGCGTGACGAAGGTCCGCAAAGGCCAGGCGCCGCCCCAGCTCACGCGGGCCGAGTTCAACAAGCGCTTTCGTGGGAACTACGTCGACCCGGCGTTCGATGCGGAGCGCGAGTCGATCGCGCGGCTCGAAGAGATCGCGTGGAACAACTACATCGGCGGCAACAAGGCGCCGATTACGCGCAAGGCCGGCCCCGGGTTCTCGGACCCCGACTACGATCTGTCGGTCGAGTGGATTGATACGCGCGACCGGCTGCTGGCGGCCGCCGCGAAGCAGAAAGACCCCGCGACACCTTCGCGCGTGCTCGTCATCTGCGCGTCGGCTCGCAACGACGGCACGTGCCCGGGCGAGATGTCGAAGACCTACAGGCTGTCGATGATCACGATCGAAATCCTGAAGGCTGCCGGGATCGAGACCGACCTCCTCGATCTCAGCCTGCTCACATCCGAATACGGACGCCGCATCTTCCCATGCAAAGCGTGCGTGTCCACGGCGATGCCGCTGTGCCACTGGCCGTGCAGTTGCTATCCCAACCACTCGCTCAACCAGACCAACGACTGGATGAACGAGATCTACGAGCGCTGGACCGCGGCGCACGGCATCCTGATCGTCACGCCGGTGTATTGGTACCAGACCCCGAGCACGTTGAAGCTGATGATCGATCGTCTGGTGTGCGCCGACGGCGGCAATCCGGATCCGACGCTGACCTCGGGCAAGGACGCGGCCAAAGCCAAGGAGATCGAGCTCAAGGGCTGGGACTATCCGAAGCACCTCGAGCGCCGCACCTACGGCGTCGTCGTCCACGGCGACGTGGCGGGCATCGAAGGCACCCGCCGCGCGCTGTGCGACTGGCTCGACTGGATGGGCCTCATCGATGCGGGCGCTGCGGCGCGGCTCGACCGCATGATCTGCTACTACGGTCCTTACGCGACGAGTCACGACGATCTCGACGACGAGAAGCCGTTTCTGGAAGAGGTGCGCAACGTTGCGCGCACGCTTGCGAACGCGGTCGCCGAGCTGCGCGCGGGCAGGCTCTCGCAACCCGACGCAGGGCTCAAGAACCCGCGGCCGAAGTAGGCGACTCGCCTACCGTTTCGCGCTGTTGGCCGCTTTCGGCCGAGCCGGCGATCCCGCCTGGCCGATCAGCTCCGCACAGTTGCTGTCTTTCGCGCCGCCCAGATCGATCAGCGGCAGCAGCGCACCGACACCGCCGGTGACGATGCCGAGCGCGACCGCGGCTGCGCCGCGTCCGACCGCCTGCGACAGGTCCGGCCCGACTTTCGGGTTCTTGAAAGTCCCTTTGATGTGTATCGGCCCGCGCAGCGCCGCGAGGCTGAAGCCTTTGGACTTCGAGACGAGCGTGAGATCCAGCGCCTCGTTCGCGAAGTTGATCCCGCCGTTGCCGGTCACGACTGCTTTGCCGGTGTCGAGCACGAGGGTTTGCACCTTGAAGTCGCCTTCCTTCCCCTTGAGGTGAGTCACCATGCAGCGCACGGGCAGTTGCCGGTCGCCCGTGAGCAGCACGGGCAGCGCGTTCGCCACGTCGAGGTTGAGCAGGCGCACGAGGAGCTCGCTCACCGAGCCGCCTTCCATCATCAGCGCCATGTCGCCGTCGGCTTTCGAGAGCATCGCCGCGACCGAGTTACCCGTCGTGTCGAGCGTGGTGCGCCCGGTGATCACGCCCGCATTCGCCTGGTTGAGCCTGAACGACGGAAAAAGCTTCTCGAGGTGGACCTGCTTTACCGCCATGTCGAGGTGGGTTTTGATCACCTGCTCGCGGGCATCCATCCGCACCTGAGACACGAGATTGCCGCCCGCGACGCCGAAGTTCAGCGGCTCGAACGAGAGCACGCCGTCGCGCAGCTTCAGGTGCGCGACGATCTCGTCGAGCGGCAGTTTCTGGGTGATGACGCGCTCGCCGCGGAACTTCACGTCGGCATTCGCGACGCGCAGCTTCTCGAGACTGAAAAGCTCCTGCGGCAGCACGCGGTCGGCCGGAGGCGGTTTGGGGCTCGCTTTCGCATCGCCGCGATCGGCGCCGACGAAGCCGCCGAGGTCTTTCACGTCGAGGTTGCGGGAGACGAGATCGGCAGTGATCATTTGCGGCTTCTGGCCGCGATCGACGCCGAAATCACCGGCGAGATCGCTGTTCCCGACGCGCCCGGCGAACTTGCGGAAGGTCCACACGTCACCGGCATGATTGAGGTGACCGCTCAGCTTGTAAGGCGGTGTCGGCGGAAGCGGCACCCCGATCAGCGGAAAGAGCTGCGCGAGGTCGCTGCCTTCGAGGTCGAAGCGCAGGTCCTCGCCTTTCACGTGTAGCGGGTCGAGCAGCGTGCCGTCGACGAGCGCCCGGGTGCTGCCGAACGCCGCGCGCAACGCGATGGGATAAGGCTTATTCGCGGAATCGAGCGCGAGCACACTGCCCACGATGCCGTCGACGGTCGACTGCATGCCTTTGACCCGGCCCTTTGCCGAGACCTTGAGCCTGCCTTCATTTTTTTCGCCGGCAGGTATGGTGGAGATATCGGTGGCGATATCGGTTTTGATCGTGGGGTCGCGATAGTCGACGTGCGCGCGGTCGAGCGTCAGTGCGCCGATCGAAGGCAGCGGTTTATTTGGGTCCTTGCTCTGGTTATCGAACTGCCAGTTCGCTATACCCTCCGCGTTTTTCTCGAGAGAGACCCGCGCTTCGGTCAGGGCGAGCTCAGGCAGCACGACGCGCCCGCCCAGCAGTGGCAGCAGCTCGACGGTGAAGTCGAGACGCCCGATCTCGGCCATCGTCGGCTCCTTCGCCCACGCGGCGTTGCCGAGCACGAGCCCGTTGACTGTGATTCGCGGGGTCATGGACAGGTGCACGTTCAGGTCGCCATTGATCGCGAAGCTGCGGCCTGTGGCGTGCTCGACGCGGCGGGCGATGGGCCCGCGCAGCAGGTTCCAGTCGAAAAAGTAAATGCCGGCGGTGACGAGCGCGAGAAAGACGGCGATGCCGCCCAACCAGCGTTTCTTCGATCGACTCATGGAGGACTCGCTTGTAGCAGTGGGTGGGGAACGCCCGACATCGAGACGCCCCGAAGACGACCTGCCGGTTAGACTGGCTGCGGAGCTCGCGCGTTCGCCGGCTGCGCTATTGATTACGAGCTCATGCGAGGCTATCTTCCGGGGGACACAGATTACCCGCTACCCGATGCAGAAGACACCTTCGCAATATTCCCGTCCCGACGGCACGGTGATCGCCGCATGGCTGATGATGGCCGCGGCGCTCGTTCTCATCCTCAGGCTGCACCTGATCACCGCACTGCTCGCCGGCCTGCTCGTGTTCGAGCTCGTGCACATGATCGCGCCGGTGGTGGAGCGGCGGATGTTCAGCCGCGGCCATCGAATGATTGCGGTCGCGCTGCTCGCGACGGTCGTCGTGGGCCTCGTCAGTGCGGCGGTCATCGGCACACTCGCTTTCCTGCGCAGTGACGCCGGAAGCCTCCCGGCGCTGCTGCACAAGATGGCGGAGATTCTCGAAAAAGCCCGGACTGCGCTGCCGCCATGGATGGTCGACAACCTCCCGGACGACATCGAAGACCTGCGCGCCGCGGTTTCCGACTGGCTGCACGAGCACGCGGGCGAGCTTCGCCTTGCCGGCGCCGAGACCCTGCGGGTTATCGTGCACATCCTGATCGGCATGATCGTGGGCGCCATGCTCGCGCTGCACGAGGCGGTGGACGGCCGCGCCGAGAAGCCGCTCGCCAACGCCCTGTCGGCACGTGCGGCGCGCCTCGGAGACGCATTCCGGCGAGTGGTGTTCGCACAGGTGCGGATCTCGCTGATCAACACGGCGTTCACCGCGATCTACCTCGGGCTCATGCTGCCGCTCTTCGGGGTTCAGCTCCCGTTCGTGAAGACCATGATCGCGATCACTTTCATCGCGGGGCTCCTGCCGGTGATCGGCAACCTCATATCGAACACCGTGATCGTGGTGATCAGCATGGCGTATTCGCCCGCCGTCGCCGTCGCCTCCCTCACCTTCCTGGTCGTCATCCACAAGCTCGAGTATTTCCTCAACGCGAAGATCATCGGCTCGCAGATCCAGGCGCGCGCGTGGGAGCTCCTGATCGCAATGCTGGCGATGGAGTCGGCCTTCGGCCTGCCGGGCGTGGTCGCGGCGCCCATCTACTACGCCTACGTCAAAGCCGAGCTGGCCGACCGCGGCCTGGTCTAGGGCTGCGCCGAAATCGGGGACAGACCCCGATTTCCCCAATTTCGCATGAAGGAGGGGGGGCCCACCGGGGGGCCTAGGCCGGTAGGTGAACAGGGGGAAACCAATGGTTTTCCGCCGTCACATCCCTCCCTCCCTTCCTTCGCTATCTACCGATAATGGGGGGCGGCGACGGGCCGGGCCGTCGCTAAATCCCGACAGTCCGCTGTTTTTTCAGAATAATTTGTGATTTCACGTCAACGCACCTGTTCGGAGCGGCGTTGTTGGCTGCACGAGGCGTGCCCATTTACCGTAACGTCGCGTGAAGAATCTCAACTTTCTGGAGCCATAAAAGTGCAAATCAAATTCCTCGCATCGCTCGTTGCAGCTGCTGTCCTGGGTCTGGGTTCGGTCGCCGTCAGCGCGGCGGATACGAAGGCCGACGTGAAAGCCGACGTGAAAGCCGACAAGGCTGCAGTCAAAGCCGACGCGAAAGCCGATAAGGCCGCGATCAAAGCCGACGCAAAGTCCGACAAAGCCGAAATCAAGGCCGACGCGAAGTCCGACAAAGCCGAAATCAAGGCGGATGCGAAAGCCGACAAGACCAAAGCAAAAGCCGACAAGACCAAAGCGAAAGTCGATGCGAAGGCCGACAAAGCCGAAGCTAAAGTTGACGCGAAGGCCGACAAAGCCGAAGCTAAAGTCGACGCGAAAGCAGCGAAGAAAGCTGCAAAAGCCGACGCGAAAGTCGAAACCACGACCAAGTAATTCCGGTCGCGCAGGTCGAAAAGGCAGGGGGTTCCCCCTGCCTTTTTTTATGGCCCGCATTTATTGTTTCGAATTGTTACCGGCGCGCCGTTCCCGGGATGGGTGCGTTAGGCTAGGCGCATGGCGGTCTGCGCGCTTGTTAACGCTGTCATTGCGAGGAACGAGGTGACCCTTCGACACCGCTCAGGACAGGCTATCCAACCCCGGCGCGAACGTGAGCGTACGGCGGCGATGGCGCGCTGGGCGTCGATCCACCGTCGCCGGGTCGCATTGCTCGTCGTCGCGGTCACGCTCGCCGCCTGCCAGTCGGCAGGGCCGCGGCTCATCGCCGGCTCCGCCAAAACATCCGACACTTCCGAAAAACAGTTACATGTCCTCAACCGGGTCACGTGGGGCGCGAATACGTCGTCGGCGCGTGACCTCGCTGCGACCGGCGCGGAGCGCTACATCGATCAGCAGTTGCGCCCCGCGTCGAACACGGCTTTACCGGCTGCCGTGCAGGCCCGGATCGACGGGCTGACGATCTCGAAGCGGCCTCTGGGGCCGCTGCTGATGGAGCTCGAGCAGCAGCGTCGCGACGCACTGGCGCTCGGCGACGCCGAGCAGAAGAAAACCGCGCAACAGGCCTACCAGCAGGAGCTCACGCGCCTGGGACGGGAGTCCGCCACGCGCGCGATACTGCGGGCGCTGTACTCGCCGAACCAGCTCCAGGAGCAGATGACGTGGTTCTGGATGAATCACTTCAGCGTGTTCCAGTTCAAGAACAACGTCCGCGCGATGCTCGGAGACTACGAAGAGCAGGCGATCCGGCCGCATGCGCTCGGACGCTTCCGCGCGCTGCTCGGCGCGACCGCGCGACATCCGGCCATGTTGCGTTATCTCGACAACGAGCAGAACGCGGCAAACCGCATCAACGAGAACTACGCGCGTGAGCTGATGGAGCTGCACACCCTCGGCGTGAGCGGCGGTTATACGCAGCGCGACGTGCAGGAGCTCGCGCGAATCCTGACCGGCGTCGGCATCAACGTCGCTCGCGATGCGCCGAAAGTCCGCCCCGAGCGCCAGGCCGATTACGTGCGGCAGGGCGTGTTCGAGTTCAATCCGAACCGTCACGACTACGGCGACAAGGTCTTCCTCAGCCAGACGATCAAAGGCCGTGGCTTAAGCGAGGTCGACGAAGCGCTCGACCGGCTTGCTCGGCATCCGTCGACTGCGCGTTTCATCAGCCGCAAGCTCGCCGTGTATTTCGTCGCGGATGAGCCGCCGCAGGCACTCGTCGAGCGCATGGCCCAGGCTTTCCAGGCGAGCGATGGCGACATCGCCGCGACGCTGCGAGTGATGCTGCGATCGGACGAGTTCGCCGCCTCGCTCGGCCGCAAGTTCAAGGACCCGATGCATTACGTGATATCGGCGGTCAGGCTCGCGTACGACGAGCGGCCGATACTGAGCACCGCGCCCGTCATCAACTGGCTCAATCGCATGGGGCAGGGGCTGTATAACCACCAGACGCCTGACGGATACCCGCTGACGCAGGACGCCTGGGCAAGCGCGGGGCAGATGACGACGCGGTTCGAGATCGCCCGCGCGATCGGCTCGGGCAGCGCGGGTCTCTTCCGCACCGAAGGCGCGCAGCCGGTCGACAAGCCGGCTTTCCCGCAACTGTCGAACCCGCTGTACCACGAGTCGCTGCAAAAGACGCTCGGGCCCGAAACGCTGAAGGCGCTGGAGCAGGCTGGATCGCCCCAGGAATGGAACACGTTTCTCCTGTCTTCGCCCGAGTTCATGCTGAGGTGAACCATGAATCGCCGTGACGTTCTGAAGCTCGCTGCGGCCGCGCCTGTGGCGCTGTCCCCGCTGCGTCTCTATGCTGCGCCGGGAGGCGGACGCCTCCTCGTCGTGTTCATGCGGGGCGCGTACGACGCGGCGAACTTCCTCGTGCCTCACGCGAGCAGCTTTTATTACGAGGCGCGGCCCAACATCGCGATCCCGCGTCCGGGTCCGGCAGCGAACGCGGCGATTCCCCTCGACGCCGAGTGGGCGCTGCACCCGGCGCTGCGTGCGTCGCTCCTGCCGCTGTACCAAAAAGGCCAGCTCGCCTTCGTGCCTTTCGCAGGCACCGACAATCTCACGCGCAGCCATTTCGAGACCCAGGATTCGATCGAGCTCGGCCAGCCGCTCGACCAGACGCGCAACTATCAGTCGGGCTTCATGAGCCGCCTCGCGTCGGTGCTCGCGGGCGGCGCGACGCCGATCGCCTTCACGAACCAGTTGCCCGTGACCTTTCGCGGCAGCGCGCAGGTTCCGAATATCGGACTGCGACAACTGGCCAAGCCGGGGATCGATGCGCGTCAAAGCACCGTCATCGCCGGGATGTACAGGAACACGCCGCTCGCAGGGCAGGTGAACGAAGGCTTCAGCGTGCGTGACGGGGTCATGCAGGAGCTTTCGGGCGAGATGGAAGCGGCGAGCCGCAATGCGCTGACCGCGCGCGGCTTCGAGCTCGAAGCCCGGCGCATCGCGAGGCTCATGCGCGATCGCTACAACGTCGGTTTCGTCGACGTCGGCGGGTGGGACACTCACGTCGGACAGGGCGGCGCCGAAGGTTATCTCGCCAACCGCCTCGAAGAGCTCGGCCGCGGCGTCGCGGCTTTCTCGGAAGAGATGGGGGGGGCGTGGAACGACACCGTCGTCGTCGTCATCAGCGAGTTCGGCCGCACTTTCCGCGAGAACGGCAACCGCGGCACCGACCATGGGCACGGCAGCGTGTACTGGGTGCTCGGCGGCAGCGTGCACGGCGGCCGCATCGCGGGCGAGCAGGCGCGCGTGGATGCGCGCAGCCTGCACCAGAACCGGGATTACCCGGTGCTCAACGAATATCGTGCGATGTTCGGCGGCCTCTTTGCGCGCATGTACGGCCTCGATGCGGCTCAGGTGGACCGGATATTCCCGGGGACTAAAGCGAAGGAACTGGCGTTGATCTAGTGCTGAACGCCGCAGCCGTCATCCCTCATCCCTCAACCGACCATCTGCCTCACCCATTCCGCAGCCTGGAGCACCCGCGCGTCGTCGTCGTAGCGCCCGACGATCTGGATGCCCAGCGGCAGGCCGTGCTCGCCGCGGCCGAAAGGGACGGTGACGCAAGGCGCGCCGAGCAGGGTCCAGTTGCGGTTGAAGAGCGAGCTCCCGGTGCTCTCCAGTCCCCGGGGTGCGACATCGGGCGCGCTCGGCGTGAGCAGCACGTCGACGTCGGTGAAGAGGCCGTCGAAAACGTGCCGGCATTCGCGGGCGTGGCGCATCGCATCGTCGTAGCGGCTGCGCGGCATGTCCCAGTGCTCCTGCGTCGTCTGGCGCAGGTAGGTGCTCATGAGCTCCGGCGCCGTGCGGCGCTCGTGCGCGAGGGCGCGAGCACCCTCGAAATTCATGATGAGCTCCTGCTCCGCATAGAGGCGGTCGAAATCAGCCGGCAGCTCGAAATCGCGAACCTGCGCGCCGCCCTGCGCCAGCAGGGTCGCTGCGCTTTCGAGCGCGGCGTGCGTGGCGGCTGAGGCGGACTGCCAGCGTGATGTCCTGCACAGCCCGACTCGCGGGGCGCGCGCGAGCTTCGTCATGAGGTCCGGCAGCGCGCGGGACGAGACCGCCGTCGCGAGCAGCGCACAGTCCTCGACCGTCCTTGCCATGACGCCGATCGTGTCGAGCGATTCGGCGAGAGATTTGAGTCCCGAGCGGTTGATCGTACCGAAGCTCGGCTTGTAGCCGACGATCCCGCAATACGCGGCGGGCCGGATGTTCGAGCCGCCGGTCTGCGTGCCGAATGCGAGCGGCACCATGAAGTCCGCAACGCCCGCAGCCGAGCCGCTCGAAGAGCCGCCCGGCGTGTGCTCGAGGTTGTGGGGATTGCGAGTCGGCCCGGCCGTTCGGGTCGCGAACTCGGTCGTGACCGTCTTTCCGAGAACCACGCCGCCCGCGTGCCTCACCAGAGCGACGCACGCCGCATCGATTCGAGGCCGGTAGCCGCGGTAGATCGCCGAGTTGTACTGCGTCGGCATGTCGAACGTGTCGATGACGTCCTTGAACGCGACCGGCACTCCTCGGAGCGGTCCTTTCCCCGGGCTTTTATCGACCGCTCTGGCCTGGGCGAGCGCCGCATCGGCGTCGCAATGCACCCATGCGTGCACTTCGCCGTCACGCTCGGCGATGCGATCGAGGCAGTCGCGCACGAGCGCTTCGGAAGTGATCTTGCCGGCGGCGATCTGGCGCGCGGCTTCTGCTGCGGTGAGACGGTTCAGTGAGGACATTTGTTTTGAATGCGAAATGATGAATGATGAATGCGATCTCGGATTATCGCAGAATGAACCCACCCCCATCCCCACCTTCTCCCTGAGGGGGAAGGAGAGTTATCCGCGTCGCGGATTAAATATCCCCTCCCCATCGGGGGGGAAGTTGGGGTCGGGGTGGGTTGAACTGCTTCAGGGCGGCGAGGCGAGCCCAGCGAGCCCAAAGGATAGGAGGTTCAAGGAGGGAAACCTTGGTTTCCCTCCTTGGCGTTCTCCGCTCCCGGAGGGTGGCCCGCAGGGCTCACCCTCCTTGGCGTTCACCGGCCGAAGGCTACGTCGTTAAGCCGTAGGCTTAACGACATAGCCGTAACGCATATTCGTGCGTCCCGGCCCATCGCGCTCGTAGTCCGACCGCGCGAGCGCGATCTTGTCGGTCGCCAGCTCGGCTCGCTGTCTCGCGTCGTATTTGTACAGCCGCGCCGAGTTCTCGCCGAAGATCATCTGCTTCACCTTGCCGGTGGCGGCGCCGAGCGGCGCGTAGCCGTATTTCTTCTGCATGTCTTCGGGAATCTCGAGCCTGCGCAGCGCTTCGATCTGCCATTGCGGTGCGCCGGTCCACACCGCGTCGGTGCCCCACACGACGTGATCGACGCCGAGGCCTTTCACGAGCTGGCCCATCATCGCGGCGCACAGTCGAGGCTCGGCCACGGTGCTCTGGGCGAAGATCTGGCCGAGGTCGCCGTAGACATTCTTCACGCCGAACTTCTCGGGAATTTCGGCGAGGTCGGTGACCCAGTCGATGCGGCCGGTTTTGTCGAACTGCTCCATGCCGACCTTGTACGCACCGCCGGTGTAGCGAAAGCCCGAGTGATACACGATGAAGTTCAGCTGCGGCCAGTCTTTCGCCGCTTTGCCGACGTCGCGGACGTCGGCGTATGGGAGAAGGTTGCCGAATTTGGCCGCGGTCTCGGGCGGGAACAGGCCCTTGTGAACGCAGACGTTGGAGAGCCCGGCTTTCACGAGCTTCTCGTAGAACGGGTAAAGGAGCTTCTCGTCGTCGAGGCGCCACGGGTGGCGCGCGAGGTGCTTGTTGGTGTTGTCGCCGACGGTGTAGCCCTTGAACGAATCCGGCTTGAGCACCGCGATGTCATGGTCGACCTTGTCCATCCATCCGGGCATCCCCGGCATGAAGATGGCATGCGAGAACATGCGCTTCGAGCCCGTGAGCCGGTTCACCTTGGTGCGCGCATCCAGTTTCATCTCGTTCGTCAGGAACCAGTCGCGAGGCTCCTCCGACCCCGAGCCCGAGATCAGCGCGACCTTGGTGTCGCTGTCGAAGTAGATCTCCTTGAAATAGTTTGCGAACTTCAGGTCGTCGATCGTCTGCGGCTTGTTTGAGAGGGCGGGATTCCAGCCGGCCTTGCCCACCGCTTCCCGCGAGCGCACGAATCCTTCGAGCCGGGTGTCGTCGCGCAGGAAATGCGTGTGCATGTCCATGATGAACTGGTCGGCGAGGCTGCGCGCGCGCTCGTTCGCCATGTCAGGGGTCGCGGCCTCTGCGCGGCTCACGTTGAAGAGCGGCCCGTACACGTCGTTCATCGCCACGAACGCAGCCGCCATGCCCGCAGCGCTCTTGAAGAACCTGCGTCGTGACAATCCCTGGTGTTTCGCGAGCGCGCTGCCGAGCGCTTTCATCCGGGCTTCGACGCGCATCTGGTTTTCGGTCTGCGGGCCGGGGAGAAACTCGTCGCTCGACACGAACTGCGTGGGAATCGGCGAAGGAAACGAATTGCTTTCTGCGGGGATGAGCTGTTCGAGCTCTTTTGGATCGAGTAGGGACATGAGGCCTCCTGCGTTGGATCGTGTCGATTTTTTTATGAGCAGCCATTGTCGGCCCGGCGCCGCTGCACGGTCAACCTTGCGGTTTCGAAGCGCTGCGCTTAACGTAAGCGCACAACGACGCCCTGCCGCTTGCGGCCGCAATCTTCATAGGAGAGACCATGCAGGACCACCCCACGCTTGCCCTCGCGCGATTCGCAGCGAATCTGGATTTCGAAAGCATCCCCGCGGGCACGCGCGAGTACTGCAAGGACCTGCTGCTCGACACGCTCGCGTGCGCGATCGCAGGTCATCAGGGCGAGGAGACGAAGCAGGTCGCCGCCTTTGCCTCGGCGCTCGCGCAGTCCACTGAA
>JAQGMV010000061.1 GCA_028292225.1 Betaproteobacteria bacterium | reverse complement strand
GGCAGTAGCCGTCGCCGATCATGATCGAAGGCGTCGGCAGGCGGTCTTCCTCGAGCACGGGAAACGGATGGTTCACGAAGATGATCGAGCCCGGCTCGCGCAGGTCGTTGGTCGACCCGAAACCGATGAGCCCGCCTTCGTTCTTGGCGCTGCGATAGATCCAGCCGCGGGTCGCGCGGTTGAACGGCATCTCGTCGCGATCGCCCGCGAAGAAATACTGGCGGAAATACTCGCCCAGGTTTTCGAAGAAGAAGCGCAGCCGCCCGATGACCGGGAAGTTGCGCAGTACCGTGTGCTTCTTCTGGGTGACGTCGTGGATGATGAGGATCGCGAGTGCGGCCAGAGCGATGAGCCCGATGACCGTGCCCAGCCCGTACGACACTACACTCAGCATCCCCTCCATATGCGCCTCCGCTAGAATCCACCGGTATGGCCTACCTTAGAGGAAGTGCGGTGGATTTGACAGCAGAGATCGAGCATAACGTCGCTCAGGCGCTTGCAGAGGACGTCGGCGTGGCAGACTGGACGGCGCTGCTGACGCCTGAAGGCAGGACGGCACACGCGAAAATCGTGTGCCGCAGCGCCGCAGTGCTGTGCGGGCAGGCGTGGGTCACGGTGTGCTTGCGCAAGCTCGACGCGAATTCGAAGGTCACCTGGCTCGCGCAGGAAGGGCAGTGTCTCGAGCCCGGCGTTACGGTGTGCGAGATCCGGGGCGACACGCGCGCGCTGCTCACCGGCGAGCGCACCGCGCTCAACTTCCTTCAGACGCTCTCAGCGGTGTCCACGACGACGCGCCGTTACGTCGACGCAGTCGCCGGCACCCGCGCTGCAATCGTCGACACCCGCAAGACCTTACCGGGACTGAGGCTCGCCCAAAAGTATGCCGTGCGGATCGGCGGAGGAAAGAATCACCGCCTCGGGCTTTACGACGGCGTGCTCATCAAGGAGAACCACATCGCGGCAGCGGGCGGCGTGACCGCGGCGCTTCAGGCGGCGCGCCGGGTCGCGCCTGAAGGTGTGTGGATACAGATCGAAGTCGAGACTTTCGCGCAGCTCGACGAAGCGCTCAAAGGCGGCGCGAAGATGATCCTGCTCGACAACATGACGCCCGAGCAGATGGGCGTAGCGGTGAAGGTCACCGCCGGGCGCGCAGAGCTCGAAGCCTCCGGCGGCATCACCTTCGAGAACGTCCGGGCGATCGCCGAGACGGGCGTGGACCGCATCTCGATCGGCAGCCTGACCAAAGACATCAAGGCCGTGGATCTGTCGATGCGCTTTGTGTGAAGGGCCGTAAACGGTGAACGGGTGAACGGTCAGCCGTAACGAGCGGCGGGCCGCCGCCGACCGTCGCTGCAGCGAACACCGGTCCGTCTTGCCGGCGCGCCGAGCACGAGTTCGCAGCCGGGTTTACCGTTTACCGCTCATGCCTTCGGCAAGTGCTGCCGAATAATCGTCTCGATCTCTCCCAGTTCGGCCTCCACCGTCAGCGGTTTCACGCACTGGCCGATCGCCGTGTCGGGGTCTTTGAGGCCGTGACCGGTGAGGGTGCACACGATCGTGGTGTCTTCGCGGATGCGGCCCTGAGCGAGGTCTTTGGTTATTCCTGCGATGGAGATCGCAGAGGCAGGCTCGCAGAACACCCCTTCGGTCTGCGCCAGCATCTTCTGCGCAGCCAGGATCTCTTCATCGGTGCATTCGGCGAACCAGCCTCCGGATTCGCGCTGGGCGTTGAGCGCAAGCGCCCATGACGCCGGGTTGCCGATGCGGATGGCGGTCGCGACGGTCTCCGGATTCTCCACCGGCTTGCCGCGGACGATCGGGGCCGAGCCCGACGCCTGGTAGCCGACCATGATCGGCCGGCGGGTCGCGAGCTTTTCGCGGTGGAAAGGGCACACGCCGTCGCAGTACGCGCACGCTTTGGTCTGCTCGCACGCCATCTCGCTGTAACCGGCCCAGTGCGCACCGATGTTGCCCGCGTTGCCCACCGGCAGCGCGTGATAGTCGGGCGCGTCGCCGAGCGCTTCGATCACTTCGAAGGCGACCGTCTTCTGCCCCTGCGGCCGGAAAGGATTGATGGAGTTCACGAGCGCGACGCCGGTGGTCTCGGCCGCGAGCTGAACGAGCCGCATGCCGTCGTCGAAGTTGCCGCGGATCTGGATCACGACCGCGCCGTGCATCATCGCCTGAGCGAGCTTGCCGAGCGCGATCTTGCCTTCGGGGATCAGCACGAAGCACGCGATACCGGCGCGCGCCGCATACGCGGCAGCCGCAGCCGAAGTGTTTCCGGTCGACGCGCAGATGATCGCTTTCGCACCGGCTTCGACGGCCTTGGTGACCGCCATGGTCATGCCGCGATCCTTGAACGAGCCGGTCGGGTTGAGCCCTTCGAACTTCGCGTAGATGCGAACGTTCTTCCCGAGGCGTTGCGGCAGGTTTTTCAGCTCGATGAGGGGCGTGTTGCCTTCGCAGAGCGAGACGACGGGCGTCTTGTCGTCGACCGGCAGGCGGTCGCGATAGTTTTCGATGAGACCTAGGTAGTGAGCCATTATCAATTCAATTGTTCGAGCCGGATGCGCGTGATCCTGCCCGCGACCACCGGCAGGGCTTCGATTCTCGCCAGCGCCGCGTCGACGTTTTTTTCGATCGTCTGGTGGGTCAGCATGATGATGTCGACCTGGTCCTCGCCTTCGCTGGGCTCCTTCTGGACCATCGCGTCGATGGAAATACTCAGATCCGCGAGGATACGCGTGATGTCCGCCAGCACGCCTGGCCGGTCATACACCCGCATCCGGAAGTAATACGAGGTCTCCACCTCGCCGATCGGCAGGATCGGCGTGCTGGCGAGCTGCCCCGGCTGGAAAGCCAGATGCGGCACCCGGTGCTCGGGGTCGGAGGTCAGCATGCGCGCGACGTCGACGAGGTCCGCGACGACCGCCGAGGCCGTGGGCTCGGCACCCGCGCCTGCACCGTAATACATGGTCTGGCCGACCGCGTCGCCTTTCACCAGGATCGCGTTCATGACCCCTTCGACGTTGGCGATGAGGCGCTTCTCGGGGATGAGGGTCGGGTGCACGCGCAGCTCGATGCCTTTTTCCTTGCGCTTCGCGATGCCGAGCAGCTTGATGCGATAGCCGAGCTCTTCGGCGTAGCGGATGTCTTCGCGCGTGAGCTTCGAGATGCCTTCGATGTACGCCGAGCCGAACTGCATCGGGATTCCGAAGCCGATCGCAGCCATGATCGTGAGCTTGTGCGCGGCGTCCACCCCTTCGATGTCGAAAGTGGGATCGCTCTCCGCGTAGCCTCGCGCCTGCGCTTCCTTGAGCACGTCGCCGAAGCTCGCGCCTTTTTCGCGCATCTCCGAAAGGATGAAGTTACTGGTGCCGTTGATGATGCCGACGATCCATTCGATGCGATTCGCGGTCAGCCCTTCCCGCAGCGACTTGATGATGGGGATGCCGCCGCCGACTGCGCCTTCGAACGCGACCATGACATCGTGCTTCTGCGCCGCTTCGAAAATCTCGTTGCCGTGCTGCGCGAGCAGCGCCTTGTTCGCAGTGACGACGTGCTTGCCGTTACTGATCGCCTGCAGCACCAGCTCGCGTGCGATCCCGGTACCGCCGATCAGCTCGACCACGATGTCGATGTCTTTGCTGTTGACGACTTCGAAAGCATCTGCGGTCACGATCGCGCGCTCGCCGACGATGCTGCGCACCTTGTCGATGTCCTTGTCCGCGACCATCTTCATGGTGATGGAAGATCCCGCGCGCCGGCCGATCTCCTCCTGGTTGCGCCTGAGCACGGTATACGCGCCGCAGCCCACAGTGCCGATGCCGAGCAGCCCTACGTTGATCGGTTTCACAACAATCCGTCCTTCCTGAACATTTCCTTGATTCCTCTGACGGCCTGCCGGGTTCGTGCTTCATTTTCAATCATGGCAAAGCGAACGTGGCCGTCGCCGTAGTGGCCGAAGCCGACGCCCGGCGCAAGCGCGACTTTCGCCTCGGCAAGCAGCTTCTTCGAAAACTCGAGCGATCCCATCGCCTTGTAAGGCGATGGGATCGGCGCCCACACATACATCGTCGCCTTCGGGATTTCCACGTTCCACCCTGCCGCGTGCAGGCCGCTGCACAGCACGTCGCGCCGTTTCTGGTACGAGAGACGCACCTCTTCGACGCACTCCTGCGGCCCTTCGAGCGCGACGATGGAAGCGACCTGGATCGGCGTGAAAGTACCGTAATCGTGATAGCTCTTCATGCGCGCGAGCGCGGTGACGAGTTCGCGGTTACCCACCATGAAACCGACTCGCCATCCTGCCATGTTGTAGCTCTTCGACATCGTGAAGAACTCGACTGCGACCTCGCGTGCGCCGGGCACCTGAAGTATCGAAGGCGCTTTGTACCCGTCGAAGACGATGTCGGCGTACGCGAGGTCGTGGACGACGTAGATGTGGTGCTCGCGGGCGATCGCGATCAGGCGCTCGAAGAACTCGAGGTCGACGCACTGAGCCGTCGGATTGCTCGGAAAGTTCACGATCAGCATCTTGGGCTTGGGGTAGCTGTCCCGTATCGCCGTCTCGAGCTCGGCGAAAAAATCGACACCCGAGTGCATGGGCACGTGCCTGATGTCCGCTCCGGCGATCACAGGTCCGTAGATGTGGATCGGATAGCTGGGGTTGGGCACGAGCACGATGTCGCCCGAGTCCAGCGTGGCGAGCGCGAGATGCGCGATGCCTTCCTTGGAGCCGATCGTGACGATCGCTTCCGAATCCGGGTCGAGGTCGACGTCGTAGCGCCGCTTGTACCAGTTGCAGATCGCCTGGCGAAGCCGCGGAATGCCTTTCGATACCGAATAGCCGTGAGTGTCGGGCCGCCTCACCGTCTCGATCAGTTTCTCGACGATGTGCGCCGGAGTCGGGCCATCCGGATTGCCCATGCTGAAATCGATCACGTCTTCGCCGTGGCGGCGGGCGGTGAGCTTCAACTCACCGGTGACGTTGAAGACGTACGGCGGTAGGCGCTTGATCCGGGGAAAGTCTTCCATTGTTCCAGTCGTGTGGGGCTAGGCGGGCGCCGCGTGGGTGGCCGCGAGCGGGGCGGGCGCCGGGTGAAAGCGTATAATTCTATCGGAGCGACTAACCCGCAGCAAATCAGCGGCTTATGGCCGCCGTGCCCCGGCCGGATCGGGGCGCTGCGCAACGACAGTGGCGTCCCGGTCGGATCGGGGCACTGCGCAAACGAAGATAGTGTCGCGGTTGAAATCCGGACACCGGTTTTATGAAATTCCACATCACTAAGGCCGCAGGCCAGAACCTCTTCACCGGATACGGCGACGGCTACGTCGCGATCAACAATGCGCGCTACGAGCACCCGGTGCTCGTTTTCCCCGAGGGCGAAGTCGAACCGTGGGACGCTTCGAGCTTGGACGCGCTCACGCGCGCGCACTTCGAAGCGCTCCTCGAGCGC
>JAQGMV010000467.1 GCA_028292225.1 Betaproteobacteria bacterium | reverse complement strand
CCGACCAGAAATTCAACCTGCTCATGGGCCGCGAGCTGCAGAAGCATTTCGGCCAGAAACCGCAGGTCATCCTGACGATGCCGCTCCTGGAAGGCCTCGACGGCGTCAACAAGATGTCGAAATCGCTAGGCAACTACATCGGGATCGACGAGCCGCCGAACGAGATCTTCGGCAAGCTCATGTCGATTTCCGACGATCTGATGTGGCGCTATATCGAGCTCCTGTCGTTCGAGCCGCTGCCGACGATCCGGGGCTGGCGCCAGGAAGTGGTCGAGGGCCGCAACCCCCGCGACATCAAGGTCGGGTTCGCACAGGAGATCGTCCGGCGCTTCCACGGCCCGGTGGCGGCCGAAGCCGCGCTCACCGATTTCGAGGCCCGATTCAAGGGCGGCGGGATCCCGGACGACGTTCCCGAGAAAGCGGTTTCGTCTTTCGAAGGCTCGGTGGGAATCGCGCAGCTATTGAAAGAGGCGGGCCTGACCGCGAGCACTTCGGAAGCGCTGCGCATGGTCGATCAGGGCGGCGTGAAGCTCGACGGCGAGAAGGTGACCGATCGCGCGCTCAAGGTGCCGCAGGGGGTGAAGGTCGTGGTGCAGGTCGGCAAGCGCAAGTTCGCGCGGGTCACCGTTACTTAGCGTTCGCAACACGATTACTTCGTCGCGGCGCTCCTTTCAATGACCCCCTTGTCATCGCGAGGAGGCGGCAAAGGCGGACGCACGACCCCGTGGCGCACGATCGTTCAGTCGCCCGGACGCCCCCACAGCGCCTGCAGTCTCGCATCGCGCCCGCAGCCCGTGCGGTAGAACTTGTACTTGGTCGGGTTCTTCTTGTAGAAGTCCTGATGGTAGTCCTCGGCCGCGGTGAAGTCTCCGGCAGGCGAGACCTCGGTCACGACGTCGCCTTTGAAAGGCTTGCTCTTCTCCAGCGCCGCTTTTGACGCGGCCGCGAGCTTCTGCTGCTCGGGCGTGTGATAAAAGATCGCGGTGCGGTACTGCGAGCCGCGGTCGCAGAACTGACCGTCGCGCTGCGTCGGATCGATGTTGCGCCAGAAGACGTCGAGCAGCTGGTTGTAAGTGACTTTTGCCGGGTCGTATTCCACCTGCACGACTTCGGCATGGCCGGTCGTTCCGGTCGAGACCTGTTCGTAAGTCGGGTTCTTCGTCTTGCCGCCCATGTATCCCGATATCGTCGAGATCACGCCCGGAAGCTTGTCGTACGGCGGCTCCATGCACCAGAAGCAGCCGCCGGCAAACGTCGCCTTCGCAGTCGCCGGGATCAAAGGCTTCGACGCCTGCGCATGCACGTGTCCGGGGAGCGCGAAAGTCATTGCCAAGGTAAGCGCATACGCGAGCCGCAGCAGTCGAGCAGGAAGAGTCTTCATGGGTCACCCGGAAGCGCACTAGCAGTGCACGCCGATCGAGTATAGCGGATAATTTCGGCTCTAAAAGTCAACGCCAGAGGGAGTTTTCATGCGCCGCGTCACGCTGACCCAGTACCTTATCGAGCAGCAACGCCACTACGGCACGGTGTCGCCGGAGTTGAGGCTGCTGATCGAAGTGGTCGCGCGCGCATGCAAGGCGATCAGCCACGCGGTGAGCAAGGGACCGCTCGCCGGGATCGGCGATTCGGTGGGCCTCGACAACGTGCAGGGCGAAGCGCAGAAGAAGCTGGACATCATCGCCAACGAAGTCCTGCTCGAAGCCAACGAGTGGGGCGGCCAGCTCGCGGCAATGGCCTCCGAAGAAATGGCCGAGCCGTACCAGATTCCCAACCGCTACCCGAAGGGCGAGTTCCTGCTGCTCTACGATCCGCTCGACGGCTCGTCCAATCTCGGCGTGAACATCTCGGTCGGCACGATCTTCTCGGTGCTGCGCTGCCCCAACAACTGCACGGAGTTCGACGCGAAGTCGTTCCTTCAGCCCGGCTCCCAGCAGGTCGCCGCGGGCTTTGCGGTCTATGGAGCGTCGACCATACTCGTGCTGACGGTCGGCAACGGGGTGGTCGGTTTCACCCTCGACAAGGAGCTCGGCTCGTTCGTGCTCACCGACGAGCGCATCATGATTCCCGAGGAGACCCAGGAGTTCGCGATCAACGCCTCGAACATGCGCAACTGGCACCCGCCGGTGAGGCGCTATATCGACGAATGCCTGGCGGGCAAGACCGGGCCGCGCGGAAAGGACTTCAATATGCGGTGGGTCGCGTCGATGGTGGCGGACGTCTATCGCATCCTGTGTCGTGGCGGGATATTCCTCTACCCGAAGGACGCCAAGCACAAGGAAGGCCGGCTGCGGATGATGTACGAGGCCAACCCGATGGCGTTCATCGTCGAGCAGGCCGGCGGCGCCGCGACCGACGGCACCCAGCGCATCCTGGACATACAGCCGACCGGGCTGCACCAGCGGGTGGGCGTGGTGCTGGGGTCGAAGACCGAGGTCGAGACCGTCACGCGATACCACGCCGAGGAAAAGGCGAAAGCGGAATAAGGGGAGACCCGGTTTCGCGTTACCCGCTCACGGCGAGACCTTCAGCACGCGCGTAGGCGGAGGCCCGCGCCGCAGCTCGGCAAAAGCCTGGAGCTGCCAGTGCCGCACCGCCACGAGCAGGGTCATCGCCGAGCGCTCCCCCAGCGGCAGGCGCGAATCCTCGTTGTGCAGGTCAGAGAATTCCCGCGTGATCCGCTTCAGCCGGTTGACGATGTCGCCGCTGGAAGTCGTCGACAGCATCCCGTTGACCACCAGCATGAACTCGTCGGGCCGGTTGAAGCGCGAGCGGAAGAACTCGTTATGCGCCTGATTGTTGAAGAACCGCTGGATCGGCCCGTCCGGCAGCCACGAAAAAGTGCGTGAGACCAGCAGCTTGATTCGATTGCCCGGTTGCAGCTCGATGAACTTCAGCTTGTCCAGGC
>JAQGMV010000384.1 GCA_028292225.1 Betaproteobacteria bacterium | reverse complement strand
GCTCCCAGTTGTCGAGGCTGGTGCCGTCGAAGAGCGGGATCCAGCCATTGCGCGGCAGAAGCTGACCGCACCCGGTCATGGTCAATACGACGACGAGCAGCCCTGCGGCGATACGAAACGCGCTTTTCATGATGACTCCCCCCTGTGAATTCACGTCCGGGTTGCGATACGAATGGTTCTTGCGATCATTTTCTGCCCGAAGGATGAAGCAGCGCTGACCGAGCGTCAACTTGGGCAGCGGAGAGTCTTGCCGTATCCCGCGCATTCGTATGCAATAGCGCCATGCCAGACGCCAACCACAAGATCACCGTTCAAGCCAAAGTCACGTTCATTCCGGATCAGTCGGACTCGGAGAGCAATCGGTACGCGTTCGCGTACACGATCACCGTGACCAACACCGGCACCCTCGCAGCGAGGCTCATCAGCCGTCACTGGATCATCACCGACTCCGAGAGCCAGGTTCAGGAAGTCAGAGGAGACGGCGTCGTCGGAGAGCAGCCGCTGCTGGAGCCCGGCCAGTCGTTCCAGTACACGAGCGGCGCGATCATCGCGACGCCCGTCGGCACGATGCGCGGCACGTACCACATGCTCGCGGACGACGGGACGAAGTTCGACGCCGACATTCCGGAGTTCACGCTGGCCATGCCGCGCATGCTGCATTAATCGGGGACAGACCCCGATTTCCGGAACGGATAAATCGGGGTCTGTCCCCGATTTATCCGGTTTGCAGCGCCATTCCCTCCCCGTTCGGCACGAGCGTGATCCTGCGGTCGTGATAACCCGCAACGGCCGGGCGATGCGCGATGCTGACGATGGTCGCTTCCGGCAACCGTTCGCGCAGCAGCTCGTACACCTGCCGCTCGCCGGCTTCGTCGAGCGCCGAAGTCGCTTCGTCGAGGAACAGCCAGTCGGGCCGATGCAATAGCGCACGCGCGACGGCGAGACGCTGCTGTTCGCCGCCCGACAAGGTCATGCTCCAGTTGCGCTCCTCGTCTACGCGCTCGGCGAGCGTATCGAGCGTGACGGCCTTCAGCGCCTGCGCGATTTCCGCGTCGCTGAACGTGCCCGACGTACCCGGGTACGTGACGGCGTCGCGAAGCGTGCCGATCGGGATGTAAGGCTTCTGCGGCAGGAACATCATTCGCGCGCCTCCGGGAACGCACACGCGTGCGCGCCCGAAAGGCCAGATGCCGGCGAGCATGCGGAAAAGCGTGCTCTTGCCGCTCCCGGAAGGCCCGGTGATCAACACCTTCTCGTGGGGCTTCAATTCGAGCGACGCGCCCGCGAGGATGACCCGTCCGGGCACGCCCTCTTTGCCCGGCAGCGCGAGCTCCGCGATATCGGCTTGCAGCGAACTTCCGGCGGGTGCGGCGAGGCGCTCGCCGCTTTTCGCCTGCGCGTCGGCGGTTGCACGCTCCACCGCGTGATGGAAAGTCAGCAGGCGGTCGACGCTCGCTTTCCAGTTGGCGAGCGAGGTGTAGCTGTCGACGAACCATGACAGCGAGCTCTGCACCTGGCCGAAGGCGTTCGCGATCTGCGTGAGCCCACCGAGCGTCACCGCGCCGGAAAAGTAGCGATGTCCGGCCACGAAGTACGGAAACACCACGGCGACCTGGCTGTAGCCGATCGTGAGCGCGCCGAGGCGCTTGGTGTAATACATGAGCGCGTACCAGTTCTCGCGGATGCGTTCGAGCCGCGACAGCAGTCCGCGATGCTCGGCGGCCTCGCCGCGATACAGCGCCACCCCTTCGGCGTACTCGCGCATGCGCACGAGGCTGAAGCGAAAGTCCGCCTCGAAGCGCTCCTGCTGGAAGTTGAGCGCTATCAGCGGCCGCCCGACGTAAAAGGTGACCACGCTGCCGACCACCGCATAGAGCAGCGCCGCCCACACCATATAACCCGGAATGTTGACCTCGGTTCCGGACACGGTGAACGCGAGCGGGCCGGACACTGTCCACAGGATCGCGATGAACGACACCAGGGTCACCGTTTCGCGCAGCAGCCCGAGCGTGAGCGAGAGCGTTCCGCTGGTGAAGAGCCGCACGTCCTCGGCGATCCGCTGGTCGGGATTGTCGGTGCCGAGGTGGTCGAGCTCGAGCCGGTAGTACACGCGATGGCTCAGCCATTCGGACAGATACTGCTTCGAAAGCCAGATCCGCCACCGCACTTCGAGCATCTGCTGGAGATAGGTGCGGTAGATCGAGAGCACGATGAACACCGCAGCGAGGAAACAGAAATGCACCAGCAGGACGAAGAAATCTTCCGAATTCTTGCTCTCCAGCGCGTTGAAGAACTCGCGGTTCCAGTCGTTGAGCAGCACGAGCATGTAGACGATGCCGAGCGTCATCACGACGATCGTGGCGAGCAGCGCCCACGCGCGGCCTTTTTCGTCGGAGCGCCAGTACGGCGCCGCAAGCTGCCACACTTGGCCGATAAAGCTCCGCGAGCGGATCGATAGTCCTTCAGTCATGCCTTTCCTTATTCCAGAAATCGGGGACAGACCCCGATTTCGACACGTGTAAATTCTGCAAATCGGGGTCTGTCCCCGATTTTCTCTGGGGTCAGACCACGGTTCAGTCCGGTTTGATCCCCGCGCGCTTGATGACGTCGGCCCATTTTGTGGCGTCTTTGCGGATTTGCGCCGCGAACACTTCCGGCGTTCCGCCTGAGAGCTCGACACCGAAAGACGCGAATTTCTCCCTCACGTGCGGCGTCGCGATCGCGGTGTTCACTTCCTTGTTGAGCCTCGCGATGATCGCAGGCGACACCCCCGCAGGCACCACGATGCCGCCCCATGACACGCTTTCGAAGCCGGGAACGGTCTCCGCCACGATCGGCATGTCGGGGAAAGCCGCGACGCGTTTGGGCGTCGTCACCGCGAGGCCACGCAGACGCCCCGATTTCACGTGCGGCGCGACCGAGTTGATGTTTTCGAACATGAGGTGCACCCGCCCGGCTGTCAGGTCCGCGAGCGCCGGTGTCGCCTGCTTGAACGGCACGTGCTCGATCTGCACCCCCGCCATGAACTTGAAAAGCTCGCCGGTGAGGTGCTGGCTCGCTCCGGTGCCCGTCGACGCGAAAAGGAGCTTGCCGGGATTGGCGCGCGCGTAATCGATGAGCTCTTTGACCGACATCGCAGGAAGCGACGGCGCGACGGCGAGCATGTTGGGCGTGAGCGTCACGAGGACGACCGGTTTCAAGTCCCGGTCGGCGTCGTATGGAAGGTTGCGCTGTAGGCTGCGCTGGATCGCGATCGGCCCGATCGTTCCGTAGCCGATCGTGTAGCCGTCGGGCGCGGCTTTGGCCATCATGGTGGTTCCCAGGGTCGAACCTGCGCCCGGGCGGTTGTCGACGACGAACTGCTGGCCCATCTGCCTGCCCAGCTCCGCCCCGAGCACGCGCGCGTTGAAGTCCGGAGCGCCTCCCGCGCCCGATGACACGATGAACCGTATCGGCCGGTCGGGGTACGCGGCCGTAGCCGATGTTGCGTGAGCGAGCACGAGTCCGAACACCATGACGAGCAGCTTTTTCACGAGGCCTCCTCTGTTTTGACGGCAGCGCCGGGGTCCGGCTATACGGTAGCATCCGCCGGATCGATAATGCAGGTGTTATGGCGCCGCCGAAAACCGCGGCGTCGCCCCTGTGGAGTCCCCCGACATGCTCCCGACGCCGACCTTCCATCACCTGCATCTGAGCTCTACCGATCCGGCCGCCGCGGTTCAGTTCTACGCAACGCAGTTTCCGAGCACCGACAGGACGACATGGGCCGGCCATCCCGCGTTGAAGTCGCCGAACGACGTATTGCTGCTGTTCAGCAAAGTCGATGCGCCGCCGCCGGTCACGCCGCAGAGCGCGATGTGGCACTTCGGCTGGCATGTCACCGATGCGCGCAGGAGCCTCGAGACTTACAAAGCACGGCGCAACGTGAAGCTGCTGCCGCTCTACACGAGCGATGACGGCGGCTCCGTCCTCATCAGCAGCGACACGTGGCCGGGCGCGGGCGGGGTGCTGGGGCTCACGAGAGCGCAGATCGGCCAGGCGAGAGCGAATGACGTACAGCCGAAAGGCGGCGCCGGCTTCGCCTACATGGAAGGCCCTGACGGCGCGCTCGTCGAGTACGCGGGCAACCATCCCGCCGAGCGCTTCAATCACGTGCACCTGTGGCAGCACGATCCGTTCTGCGCGCAGCTCTGGTACCGCAAACACCTCAACGCGCAACCGATGCCGGGGCGCACGAGCCCCACACCGGTGACCGAGGAGACCGGCAAAGTCGCGCGCGGGGCCGACCGCACGTGGCCTTCGCTCGACAAGGAAGGGATGTTCCGCACGCCTCGCGCCGCAGTCGTGTTCGGGGATGTCGCGCTGACGTGGTATCCGGCGCAGGATGATGCCCCCCTCGCAAGCTCGCGAGGACAACTCATGGACCACATCGGGCTCGGCGTCGGAGACCTCGATGCGTGGATCGAGAAGCTGCGCGCCGAAGGTGTCATCTTCCTCGAGCAGCCGTACGCGCTCGGCGACACGCGTGCGGTAATGATCGAAGGCCCGAGCCGCGAAGCGCTGGAGCTGGTGGAGATCGCATGAGCGCCTCCGACCGATCGATGGCGGAGGAAACAACCCTCACGAGCGCGGCATATGAAGTCGCCGACGCGTTCGAAGCGAATGAGCTTTTTCAGCGCAACGGCTGGACCGATGGATTGCCCATCGTGCCTCCGACCGCGGACAACGTTCGCGCATTCCTGGATTGCGCCGCCCTCGGGCCCGATGAGGTCATCGGAGTCGAGCCGGTGCGCCGGCGCCGCATCACCGCCGAGAAAGTCGCGATCGCCGCGGTGATGGCCGGATGTCTTCCCCAATACCTGCCGGTGGTCGTCGCGATCATCAGGGCGATGTGCGAGCCGCAGTTCGGCCTGCACGGCAGCACTGCGAGCACCGGCGGAGCCGCGCCTTTCATCGTCGTGAACGGCCCGGTGAGGACCGCGCTCGCGATGAATGCGACGCACAACGTGCTCGCCAACGGCGGCCGCGCGAACGCTGCTATCGGCCGCAGCGTTCGCCTGTTCGTGATCAACGTGCTCGGCGGCGTTCCCGGGCATCTCGACCGCTCGACGCTCGGACATCCCGGCAAGTTCACGTTCTGTATCGCCGAAGACGAGGAAGACAGCCCGTGGATCCCGCTGTCGGTGGAGCGTGGCCTTCCCGCGGGCACGTCGGCGGTGACGGTGATGGCCGCGGAGTCGCCGCATCAGATCATGAACGAGTGGACCCACGACCCGAAAGAGATCCTCGACACTTACGCCGCCGCGATGCGCGCGAACATGCTCACCTACTCGATCTGGGAAGGCAATTACGCGATCGTGATCCCGAAACAGCACCGGCAGATATTCGCGGCGGCGCAGTGGAGCAAGCAGGACATCCGGGACTACGTGTACGAAGTCGCGTGCGTCGCGCGCCGCGAATGGCGCAGCGTCGGCAAAGCCGCAGTCGCGGCTCGCAAAGACGAGGACCGCATCCACCACGCGCTGCGCACGCCGGATGACCTGCTCGTGATTGGCGCCGGCGGACCTGCCGGAGGCTTCGGTGCGATCGTCCCGCCGTGGTACGGGAAGAAATCGCTGGCGGTGACCACACAGATCAGGATGTGACCCTCGCTCCGGCCTTCGCCGCAATGGCGATATCGGCAGCAGGATTTACAAAGGAGGTTTCCATGACCCTCAAAGTCCTCGACCCGCGGCTCGGCGCCGAAGGTGCAGCGTTGCGGCCGGCGCCGCCGCTGACCTCCCTCGACGGGACGGTGATCGCGTTGCTCGACAACGCGAAGATCGGCACCGGGCGTTTTTACGACTTCGTCTCGGAGATCCTCGAGCGCGATCACGGCGTGCGCGAATTCATCCGCCGTCGCAAGCCCGATGCGACGCGGCCGGTGACGCCCGAGCTCCTGGCGGAGATGAGCGGCGCCGACGCGCTGGTCTCCGCGATCGGCGACTGAGGGAGCTGCTCGTCGTGCAGTCTGCACGACGCCATCGCAGCCGAGCGCCTCGGCATTCCTGCGGTCGCGGTGATGACCGACCGCTTCGAGCGCAGCGCGCAGGTCGTCGCCCAGGTGAACGGGCTTCCCGGCTACCCCTTCGCGGTCATTGCCCATCCGGTCGCGAACAACGACGACGCGGCGCTGCGCGAGAAGGCCGGAATAGCGGCAGCGCGGATCGTGGAGCTATTGACGCAGCGCCCTGCATGACACTTGGCGTTCATCCTTAGCCTTCGCTACCGCGCAGCCTGTCCTGAGCCGGCCGTTCATCCTTAGCCTACCGCTACGCCCAGGACAGGCTGCGGCAGCAAATGCCGAAGTCGAAGGATGAACCGACGGAGCGGAACGGGCTGAACCCGTGTTAGATTGGGCCCTTCAACCTCTATCCGGTCAGCCATGGACACCTCTTCAGCCTCACCCCGCACCCAGCCCCGTTACTTCCCCGACGCCGACTGGCAGCGCAAGACGCCCGCCGATGCCGGCATCGACGCCACCCGCCTTAAGGCCGCGATCGACCACGCGATCGCAGCCGAAATGAAGAACCCGCGAGACCTCGCGGTCAATCATTACCAGACCTTCGGGCGCGAGCCTTTCGGCGATGCCATCGGCCCCATCAAGGAGCGCGGCGAGCAGACCGGTCTCGTGGTGCACAAGGGCTACATCGTCGCCGAATGGGGCGAGCCCACCCGCGTGGACATGACGCACAGCATCACCAAGAGCATGCTGTCCACCGTTGTCGGGCTGGCGCACGACCGCGGCCTCATACGCAGCATCGACGACACGGTTCGCGAGTACGTGCCGCCGATCCAGCTCTACAACCCCATCCCCACCGGCAACAAGTCGGACCGCATGCGCGGCTCGGATCTCGTGTACCTCTTCGAGACGGCGCACAACCGGACGATCACCTGGAACCACATGCTGCGCCAGGTCAGCGACTGGGAAGGCACGCTGTGGGGCAAACCCGACTGGGCCGACCGCCCGAGCGAGAACGCCGCCGAATGGGGCACGCGCCCTCGCAACAAACCCGGCACCGCGTATCAGTACAACGACGTGCGCACCAACGCGCTCGCGCTCTCCGCGCTCAACGTGTGGCGCCGCCCGCTGCCGCAGGTTCTCAAAGAAAACGTGCTCGACCCGATCGGCGCGTCCAATACCTGGCGCTGGTTCGGTTACGAGAACTCGTGGGTCGTGCTCGACGGTCTGGCCGTGCAGTCGGTCACCGGAGGCGGCCACTGGGGCGGCGGCATGTTCATCAATGCCTACGACATGGCGCGCTTCGGCTATCTCACGATGAACCGCGGCAAGTGGAAAGAACGCCAGCTCGTCTCCGAGCAATGGATCGACTGGGCCCTCACGCCGACGCCGGTCGAGCCCAGCTACGGCTTCATGAACTTCTATAACAACAAGGACCGCGTCTTCATGCCGAGCGCGCCCGCAGGCGCTTTCGGTCACCAGGGCAACGGCACGAACTTCGTCTATGTCGATCCTGAGAACGACCTCGTCGCGGTGCTGCGGTGGATAGACCGGCCGCAGATCGACGGTTTCGTGAAGCGCCTGCTCGAGGCGGTGCGGAACACCAGGGGATGAGTGTCGACAACGCGCAGGACTGGCTGCGCAACCTCGAGGCGTACGCACCCCGCTTTCGTGCGCCATGAGATCGCCACGTCCTTCGACTTCGCTGCGCGACGCTCGGGATGACCGGGAAAAGCTCCCAGCGACGGCAATCACGGACGTCTGCTACACCTGAGTCCGGAATAAGCCAGCGTAACCCTTTCGGAGAACACCGTGTCAGGCGATCCACGTATCGACCACGTCGTCGTACTGATGCTGGAAAACCGGTCGTTCGATCACATGCTGGGATATCTCTATCCCGACAAAACGCAGGACCAGTTTCACGGGCTGCAGCGTGGTCCCGCATATTCGAACCCGCGGGTCCCGGGTAATCCCGCTGCCGGTTCGGTCCCGGTGTCACGCGGCAAGCCATGGGTGACGTCGCCCGACAGCGGCCACGAATTCAGGGACGCGACCCTGCAGCTCTACGGCACCGAGGCCGGCAACTTCACCGCCGATCCCACCATGGACGGATTCGTCGCCGCATACCGGAGAACGCAGGAAAAGGCCGCCGCCGCTGAAGAAGAGCGGCTCGCGCAGCTGCAGCGCGATGCTTACGGACCGCCGAGCTTCGATCCGCCCGCCGATACCACGGGCGCCGCAATCATGACGTGCTTCGACACCGGCGCGCTGCCCTCGCTGCACAGCCTCGCGCGCGAGTTCGCGGTGTGTGACGCCTGGTTTTCCTCGCTCCCGGGACCCACCTGGCCGAACCGCTTCTTCGTTCACTGCGCGAGCTCGGACGGGCGGGTGAACATGACGCGTGAAGACTTCTCGCACCCGTACCGGATGGACACCATTTTCAACAGGCTTGAAGCGGCCAGCGAGCCGTGGGCGATCTACTACCACGACATTCCGCAGTCGCTGATGCTGCGCAAGCTTCGCGATCACTCGCAAAACTTCAAGCTGATCTACGACTTCAAGGACGACGTGCTCAACGGCACGCTGCCCAGCTACAGCTTCATCGAGCCGCGCTATTTCGACTTCATCTGGAAAAAGGCCAACGACCAGCACCCGCCGCACGACGTGCGGTACGGCGATGTGCTCATCGGTCGCATCTACGAGACCTTACGCAGCAACGACGAGGTATGGAAGAAAACCATGCTCGTCATCCTGTATGACGAGCACGGCGGATTTTACGATCACGTGCCGCCCGGCGTCGCCCCGGCTCCGGACGCCACCGACCCTCTGGAGTTCGCGTTCAAGCGCTACGGTGTTCGTGTGCCGGCCGTGGTCGTGTCTCCGTATGTCGAGCAGGGAGACGTCATTCACGACGTCTTCGACCACAGCTCGATCCCCGCGACGCTTAAGGAGCTCTTCGGGCTGCCGCAGCCGCTCACGCAGCGCGATGGCGGCGCGAACACGCTGAGCCGCGTGCTCAAGCGCCAGACGCCTCGCGACGTACCGTGGACGAGCATCCGCCGCACGCTCGATACGCGCCCCGCCTGGGACGCCGTCGAGTTCGCCGAATCGGCGAACATGACGACGCGGGAAATCAACGGGGCCCTGCGCAACGACGGGCTTTCTCAAGAGCCGCTCTCGGAGTTCCAGCGATCATTGCTGGAAAACATTTCCACAGTGACCGGGGCCTCGCACGCCGACATCGCCACGGAAGGCGAAGCCGCGCTGGCGGTGCGTAGCGTCATGCAGTGGGTCGCCCGCGGCAAGGTCGTGAAAGACGAGCCGCCGGGCGGCTCCGGCTGATCTCGCGTCGACGGCTGCCCGCGAGCGCCCGAATACCGACCGCAGCTCAGCGCGCCAGGCTCGTCGTTACCTGCACTTCCGAGTGCAGCGTGCGATGCACCGGGCACTTGTTCGCAATCTCGAGCAGCTTCGCGCGCTGGGCATCGTCGAGGGCGCCGGTTAGCGTCAGCACGCGCTCGATGTGGTCGATCCTGCCTTCGAGAGTCTCGCAGGCGGCGCAATCGGCCGCGTGGATCCGGTCGTGCTTCAGCGCGACGCTGACCCGCTCCAGAGGCAGCTTCTTCTCGTTCGCATAGAGGCGCACCGTCATCGCCGTGCACGCGCCGAGTGACGCGAGCAGCAGGTCGTACGGCGTCGGCCCCGTGTCGGCGCCGCCGATGGCCACCGGCTCGTCGGCGCGCAGGCGGTGGCGGCCGGCATAGATGTCCTGCGCGAACTTGCCCTCGCCCGCCTCGGTCACGCGAACACCGTCCACGGCTACGCTCTCCGCCCTCAGGTAGCGCGACGACCACGCCGCGAGCACTTCGGCCGCATACGCCGCATCGCGCGGATTCGTCAGCAGGTGATCGGCGCCGTCGAGGGAGACGAAGCTCTTGGGATGTTTCGCAGCGACGAAGATCTTCGCTGCGTTGTCGATGGGGACGATCGCATCCTGCGGCGAGTGCAGGATGAGCAGCGCCTTCCTCAGCCCGCCGATGCTCGTCGACGGATCGTGACGCTCGAGATCGTCGAGGAACTGGCGCCGCAGGTGGAAAGGGCGCCCGCCAATGTCGACAGTGGCCTCGCCTTTGGTCAGGAGGTCTTCCTTGTTCTTCAGGAGGTGCTCGACGTGCTGTGGGTCGTAGGGAGATCCGATGGTGGCTACGGCGAGCGCGTCGGGGATGCGACCGGCAGCCGCGAGCACGGCGGTGCCGCCCAGGCTGTGACCGATCAGGATCTGCGGCGCCGAGTGGTTGTCCCTGAGGTAATTCGCAGCGCACACCACGTCATCGATATTCGACGAGAAATTCGAATCGGCGAAGTCGCCGCCGCTTGCACCGAGCCCCGTGAAGTCGAAGCGCAGCACCGCGATGCCGCGCGCGGCCAGAGCCTGGCCGATGTACACCGCAGCCTTCGACTCCTTCGAGCAGGTGAAGCAGTGGGCGAACACGGCGTACGCACGCGGCGCCCCGGCAGGCATCTCGAGGCGCGCCGCAAGCTCGTGGCCCTGCGTCGCGGCAATCCGGAGCGTGGTCGAAGCCATGGGTTTTTCCTTCAGAGGAGGATCGCGCTCCAGTGTAATCAACGCACGGCGGATAAACTACCCGCTCATCCTGGATGAACGCCTTTGCGCCAACGACGAACAGGAGCCGCTTTCATGGTCTACGAGCTTTACTACTGGCCCGGAATTCAGGGGCGCGGCGAGTACGTCCGGCTCGCGCTCGAGTATGCGGGAGCGAAGTACATCGACGTAGCCCTCGTCCCGGAGGAGAAAGGCGGCGGCGTGCCTGCGCTCGAGAAGTATCTCGAAGGTGAAGACGTCGAGCGCCCGCCGTTCGCGCCGCCTTTTCTCCAGGCCGGCCGGCAGTTGATCGGACAGACCGCAAACATTCTCCTCTTCCTCGGCGGCCGCCTCGACCTCGCGCCGCGCGACGCCGCGGGCAGGCTGTGGACGAACCAGTTGCAGCTCACGATCATGGATTTCGTCGCCGAAGCGCACGACACGCACCACCCCATCGGCAGTGGGCTTTACTACGAGCAGCAGAAAGCTGCCGCGAAAAAGCGCGCGAAAGATTTCGTCGCCAACCGCCTGCCGAAGTTCATGGGGTATTTCGAGCGTGTGCTGGAGCGCAACAGGACAGGGAGTCCGGGGCTGGTCGGTTCGAAGCTCACCTATGCGGACTTGTCGCTGGCTCAGGTCGTCGCCGGTCTGCGCTACGCGTTTCCTTCCGCGACCCGGACTGCGCTGCGCGCGTATCCGGGCGTGCTCGCGCTGCACGAGCACGTCTTATCAAAGCCGCGCATCAAGCGCTATCTCGCGTCGAAGCGTCGTCTCGGATTCAACAACGACGACCTCTTCCGCCATTACGCCGAGCTCGACAAAGCGCACTCCCGGTGACACCCTCGCATGCATCGTTCTGGTGCGGCCGCCTCATGGATGGTGCGCACGCCACCGGCGCGCGAGCCGCGTAGTAGGATATGACATGATCGTTAAAATGCGAGGACGCAATGAGAGCAGCATTTGCAGGGATAATCGTGGCCGTCACGGCCGCGGGCTGTGCGACGCCGGGACCCATGTCGTCGTTTGATCCGCAGGAAGCGACGGTAGCGAGCATACAGAGTGCGTTCGCGAGCGGCGCGCTCACGTGCACGCAGCTCACGAAGCTCTACCTCGACCGCATCGAAGCCTACAACCTGAAAGGCCCGACGCTCCGCGCGATCCTCACCGTGAACCCCAAAGCGATGGAGATCGCGGCCGCGATGGACCGGCAGTACCAGGCGTATCCCTCGAGCGTCGGGCCGCTGCACTGCATCCCGATCATCCTCAAGGACAACTTCAACACTGCCGACATGCCGACCAGCGGCGGACACGTCAGCATGAAGGGCTCGCAACCGTCCGCGGACGCCTTCACCGTCGCGCGCATCCGCAAAGCGGGTGCGCTGATCCTCGCAAAAGCCAATCTCCAGGAGTTCGCGCGCGGCGGCATGTCGATCAGCAGCCTCGGCGGACAGGTACTCAATCCGTACGACCTCACGCGCACGCCCGGGGGCTCCAGCGGAGGCACCGGCGTCGCGATCGCCTCCAACATGGCGGTGCTCGGCACCGGCAGCGATACCGGACAGTCGATCCGTTCGCCCGCGTCGGCGAACAACCTGGTCGGCATCCGCGCGACCCGCGGGCTCGTGAGCCGCGCAGGGGTGATTCCGAACAGTCTCACCCAGGACGAGGTCGGCCCGATCACGCGCACCGTCACCGACGCCGCTTTACTGCTCGACGTGATGGCCGGTTACGACCCCGCCGATCCGATCACCGCATTGGGAACCGGCCGCATCCCGCGGAGCTACACGCAGCTCCTGAACCGCGACGCGCTCAAGGGCGCGCGCATCGGCGTGATGACGAACATGATGGGCACGGCGGAGCGCCATCAGGAAGTCAACAAGGTCATGGAAGACGTGATCGCGAAAATGCAGGCGCTCGGCGCGACCATCGTGCGATTCGACCTGCCGGAATACGACAAGCTCGCCTCCGTCGTCACGACTTCGCAGTTCGAGGCGCGCACGGTGACCGAAAGCTATTTCTCGGCGCTTCCGGCCAGCGCGCCGTTCAGGACTTTCAGCGATCTCGTCGCCACGAAGAAATCGGCAGTGCAGCAATCCCTCGAAACCGAGCTCGCGGTAGTCGACGGCATGAACACCGCAGCCTACAAGGACCGCACCCTGAACCGCGAAAAGCTGCGGATCCTGGTCGCGGGCAAGATCGCGGCGCTCAATCTCGATGCGATCCTGTATCCGCTCCAGAAGATCCTCGTCGCCCGCGTGACCGACGCCGACCAGCTCGAGCGCAACGGAACGTTATCGAACGGCACCGGTTTTCCCGCGGTGACTTTCCCCGGCGGTTTCTCGACAGCCACCGCGTCCGCACCGCTCGGCGTTCCCGTCGGCGCCGAGCTGCTCGCCCTCGACTACACCGAGCCGAAGCTGCTGTCGTACGCCTACGCGTTCGAGCAGGCTTACAAGCTGCGCAAGCCTCCGGCGAGCACCCCCTAAATCGGGGACAGACCCCGATTTTGGGGAGAAATAAATCGGGGTCTGTCCCCGATTTATCGGTCCCCGGACTTCACCGCTTCGCTCATCTTCACCGGCGGCACGACCGGCACGATGCCGCTCATGAGCGACTGCGGGACGTCTTCCATCAGCTCTTCGATCGTGAACATCCCGTCGCCGCCCTTGTGCAGCGACTTGAAATCTTCCCCGAAGTAGTAGGTGTTGATGCGGCCGCGCTCGACGTGGAAGACCTGGCCGTTGATCGTGTCGGCTTCGTCGGTGCAGAGATACGCGGCCATCGGTGCGATGTATTCGGGACCGCGGGGAATCATCGTGCGGTCGTACTGCTCCCGGGTCATCAATCCCGCTTCGAACTTGCGACGACGGTTTTCCTTCACCGCTTCGGTGAGCGTCATACGGGTGTCTGCCGCCGGGCAGATCGCGTTGGCCGTGATGCCGAACTTCGCGGTCTCCTTCGCGATCGAGCGTGTGAGGCCGATGATCCCGGCTTTGGACGCGCTGTAGTTGCACTGTCCGACCGAGCCCTTGAACGCGTCGGAAGAAAAATTGACGATGCGGCCATGACCCGCCTGGCGCATATACTTGATCGCGTGGTGCGCCATGTTCCAGTGCCCTTTGAGGTGCACCGTGACGACCGAGTCGAAATCGTCCTCTGACATGTTCCAGATCATGCGCTCGCGCAGATTGCCGGCGACGTTGACGAGGATGTCGATCCGGCCGAACTCGTCGACGCACTGCTTCACCATGAGCCCGGCCCTGAGATAGTCGGCGACCGAATCGTAGTTCGCAGACGCGCGCCCGCCCGCCTTCCTGATTTCGGCGACCACGTCGTCTGCCGGACGCTCCTCGGTCTCTTCGCCGCCGCGTCCCACGCCGGGGTCGTTGACAACGACGCTCGCGCCTTCGGCAGCGAGCAGTTTCGCGACTTCACGACCGATGCCGCGGCCCGCGCCGGTCACGACGGCGGCTTTACCCTCGAGATGCATGATCTCCTCCCTGTCGAGTGCGAACCGCACCAGTATAACGGCGGCATCGCCGGCTCCCAGAGGCTGCGCGCGTAGCCGCTGATGCTACGATGCAGGTCGACGCCGTATCGATTTTCCACCCGGAGGATTCATGCACCTGCCTGCACCTTGCCTGGTCGCACTCGCACTCGCTTCTGGTTTTGCGTTCGTCCCATCCGCGATGGCGCAGGCCCCCGCGGCGCCGGCCTCGGTGTGGCCGGCAAAGCCGATCCGGATGATCGTGAACTTCGCCGCGGGGGGCTCGACCGACATCATCGCGCGCTCGATGTCGACGAAGCTCAGCGAGACGCTCGGCCAGCAGGTCGTGGTGGACAATCGCGTGGGCGTCGGCGGCAACATCGGTCTCGAGGCGGTCGCCAGAGCCCCTGCTGACGGCTATACGCTGCTGCATTCGTCCGACGGCACCATCCTGATCAATCCCTTCCTCTACAAGATGCCCGTCGACGTGGCGCGCGACCTCGATCCGGTCGCGCCGACTGCGAAGGCCGCGATCTTCTTCGTCGTACGTCCGGGCCTGCCGGCAAAAAACCTCGCCGAGTTCGTGAGCTACGCGCGCGCCAACCCGGGCAAGCTCAACTACGGCTCGGCGGGCAACGGCACGCTCCAGCACGTCGCCGCCGAGATGATGATGCGCGCCGCGAAGATCCAGGTGACGCACGTGCCTTACAAAGGCTCGCAGCAGGCGCTGGTCGACCTGCTCGGCGGCCAGATCGACTTTACTTTCGATCTCGGCGGCGCGATCCCGCACATCAAGAGCGACAAGGTGCGGCTCCTCGCGGTGCCGGGTCCGGTGCGCTCGCCGATTTTCCCCGACACGCCGACGATGGCGGAAGCCGGCACGAACGTCGACATCACGTGGATGTCCGGCGTCTATGCGCCTGCCGGCACGCCTCGCGACATCGTCGCGCGCCTGAACCGCGAGATCGGCCGCATCATGCACACGGCCGACACTCGCGCGATGCTCACGAGCATGGCGGCCGAAGCCGTCGCGCCGATGTCGCCCGAAGCCTTCGCCGCGCACCAGCAAAAAGCACGTGAGCGCTTCGGCGCGGTCGTGCGCGACGCAAAGATCCGGGTGGACTGAAGCCGTTCATCCTGAGCGCCGCAGCGCGACACGGTCGAAGGAAGAGCGGTTTTGATATGGTCTATCGAAAAAACACCGAGCTATAACGAGGAACAGTAAAGCATGCGAATTGCAATCATGGGCGCCGGCGGGGTCGGCGGGTATTACGGCGCGACGCTGGCTCACGCCGGGCACGACGTCACCTTCATCGCGCGAGGCGAGCATCTGCGCGCCGTCAAAGCGCAGGGGCTGGCGCTGCGCGGCCCCGCCGGCGACATCGTGGTCAGCGCGGCGAAGGCGACGGACAATCCGAAGGAGATCGCGCCGGTCGACGTCGTGCTGTTCTGCGTGAAGCTCTTCGACACCGAGGACGCGGCGCGCGCGTGTCGGCCGCTACTCGAGAACGGCGGGATGTGCGTGAGCCTCCAGAACGGTGTCGACGGGCAGCACCGGATCAATGCGGTGCTCGGCAAGCCTCTGGCGATAGGCGGTCTCGCGTTCGTGTCCGCGGTGATCGAGTCGCCCGGCGTCATCCGCTACGTGTCTACAGCCCCTTCGATCCAGTTCGGCGAAGCCGACGGACGCGCGTCGGAGCGCACCACGCGCTTTCGGGATGCGTGCGTCGCAGCGGGATTCGCGGCCGAGGTCGTGCCCGACATACGTGCCGCGCAGTGGCGAAAATTCGTGGGCCTCTCGACGAATGCCGCGCTGACGAGCCTCGCCCGCCAGCCTGCCGGCGTCGTGTATCACGACGCCGACCTCCTCGCACTGGCGCACGCCGGCTTCTCCGAAGCGGCCGCGGTGGCGAAAGCGAGCGGCGTCGAGCTGCCGGCCGATTCCGTCGAGCAGAACGTGGAGAAGCACAAGAAATTCCCGGCGGGTATGTACGCGTCGATGTACCACGATCTCGCGCGCGGCCGCAGGCTCGAGCTCGACAGCCTCTCGGGCCTCGTCGTGCGCGCAGGCCGCGAGCACGCGATCCCGACGCCTTTCCATGCGTTCGCGTATGCGTGTCTGAAGCCGTACCTGAATGGATCGCCTGCCGCAAAGGCGGAGGAGAAACGAGCATGAGATCCAATGGGAACATCACTGCGCTGATCGCTGTCGGCGCGCTGACGCTGTTATCGTCCGCTGTCCACGCGCAGGCCGGCAAAGCACAGGCCCGGAGCTATCCGACCAAGCCGATACGGCTGATCAACCCGCTCGCCGCAGGCGGGCCGACCGACATCCTCAGCAGGATGATCGCGCAGCCGATGTCGGAAGCACTCGGCAGGCAGATCGTCGTCGACAATCGGCCCGGCGCGAGCGGCAATATCGCCGCGGAGATGGCAGCCAAGGCGCCGCCCGACGGACACACCCTGTTCATCGCGGGAAGCGGCAATTTCGCGATCAACGTAAGCCTCTTCAGGCAACTGCCTTACGACCCGATCCGGGATTTCGCGCCAGTCGCGCTGATCGCCACTGCGCCTTACATCGTCGCGGTGCATCCTTCCGTAGGCGCGTCGTCGGTGAAGGAGCTCATCGCTCTGGCGAAGGCGAAACCCGGCGCGCTGAACTATGGCGCCGTGACCGGCAACGGTGCGCACCTGGCGATGGAGCTTTTCAAAACGGCGGCGGGCGTGAATATCGTGCACATCCCTTACAAGGGCGCGAATCTCGCGA
>JAQGMV010000386.1 GCA_028292225.1 Betaproteobacteria bacterium | reverse complement strand
GCCTTCATCACCCGATACAGCGCCGACTTCGCTTCGAAACCGACGCCGGGCACATCGGGCATGCGAACGTGGCTCTCCTCGACCGGAGTGTTGTCCGCGAAGCCGCCGAACGGCTGGAAAACGTCGGGATAGGATTCGTTGCCGCCGAGGCCGAGCCCCGCCGCGATATTGAGCGACATCTGGTGTCCGCCGTGAGGGATGCACCGCCGTGAAGACCAGCCGTGCTCTTCGAGCATGGCGAGGGTGCGCAGGTATTCCACGAGACCGTACGACAAGGCGCAGTCGAACTGCAGCCAATCCCTGTCCGGGCGCATTCCGCCGTAGCGGATGAGGTTGCGCGCGTCCTGCATCGAAAAGAGGTTCTCGCCGGTCGCCATCGGCCGCGTATAGTGATTCGCGAGCTCGGCCTGAAGATCGAAGTCGAGCGGGTCGCCCGCCTCTTCGTACCAGAACAGGCCGTAAGGCTGGAGCGCTTTCGCGTACTCGACCGCGGTCTTCAGATCGAAACGCCCGTTGGCATCGACCGCGACCCTGTCAGCCGAGCCCACGACGTCGATCACCGCTTCGATGCGGCGCAGATCGTCGGAGAGCGACTCACCGCCGATCTTGAGCTTGACCACCGTATAGCCGAGATCGAGATACTTGCGCATCTCGTCCTGAAGCGCGGTCACGTTCTTGCCCGGGTAGTAATAGCCGCCGGCGGCATAGACGAACACCTTGTCGTCCGCCTGGCCGTTCCTGTAGCGCTCGGCGAGCAGCCGGTAGAGCGGCTTGCCTTCCATTTTGGCGACGGCATCCCAGACCGCCATGTCGAGCACGCCGACGGCGACCGAGCGCTCGCCGTGGCCGCCGGGTTTCTCGTTCGCCATCGCGGTCGCCCAGATCCGATGCGGGTCGAGATTGCCGCCGTCGTCGGTGAGCAGCGCAGCCGGTTCGGCCTGCATGATGCGCGGGATGAACCGGTCGGCGAGCAGGCCCGCCTGCGAGTAGCGGCCGTTCGAGTTGAAGCCGTATCCGACCACGCGCCGGCCGTCGCGCATCACGTCGGTGACCACCGCCACGAGACTCGCGGTCATCTTTGAAAAATCGATATAGGCGTTGCGGATGGCCGAACCGATCGGTACGACCGTCGAATGGATCGCAGTAATTTTCATTGGGCTGGAGTCGTTACGGGGGTGGCGGAGACCGGCGCGATTCTAACATGTGCCCCCGCCGCCCCCACCCCGGAAGGGGCGGTCGCCGCGCCCGGAAAACCTCCCGCGCACGCCTCGAAAGTGGTTCGCGGATGCGCTAAGCTTGTGGGCGGCGCGCCGGCATCGGGGTCTACACCCGCAACCTGCCGTGCAGGGATCAATCCAAATCAAAAATCGCCTGCGAGGCGAGAGCCCCAAGGAGGACGTGATGGCGACACTCAATATCAATGGCAGGAACCACGACGTGCAGGTCGAGGCGCAAACGCCGCTGCTGTGGGTTCTCCGCGAGCAGGTCGGGCTCACCGGCACCAAATACGGCTGCGGCGTCGCCCAGTGCGGCGCGTGCTCGGTGCACATCAACGGCGAAGCGCGGCGCTCGTGCATCACGCCGGTGGGCAGTGTGAAACCCGCCGACCGCATCGTCACGATCGAAGGACTGTCGCCGACGAGCTCGCACCCGATCCAGAAAGCGTGGCTCGAGCACGACGTGCCCCAGTGCGGATACTGCCAGTCCGGGCAGATCATGGCCGCCAGCGCCCTGCTCGCAAAGAACGGCAATCCCAGCGACAAGGACATCGACGCCGCGATGACGAACATCTGCCGGTGCGGAACCTACCAGCGCATCCGCGCGGCCATCCACACCGCCGTCAGGACCAAAGCGTGATCGCGAGGAGCATCCAGATGAAAACCGCTGCGAAACAACCGAATCTCTCCCGCCGCAAGTTCATGGTCGCCACCGCAGCCGCGAGTGGCGGGCTCGCACTCGGCTTCAGCCTGCCGTTCGGCGCCGACCTCGCGCAGGCGCAGGCTCCGCTCGCCGCATCGCCCGAAGTGAACGCATGGGTCGTGATCAAGCCGGACGACACGGTCGTCATCCGCATCGCGCGCACTGAAATGGGACAGGGCACGCTGACCGGAATCGCGCAGCTCGTCGCCGAAGAGCTCGAGTGCGACTGGAAGAAAGTCACGACTGAAATGGTGACCCCGGGCCAGAACCTCGCCCGCAAGCGCGTGTGGGGCGACATGGCCACCGGCGGCAGCCGCGGGATCCGGGGCTCGGAGGTGTACACGCGCGCCGGCGGCGCCGCCGCTCGCATGATGCTGCTGCAGGCTGCTGCCGACGAATGGAAAGTGCCCGTGGGCGAGCTCACGGTGTCCGAGAGCGTGATCCGCCATGCCGGATCGAACCGCATGACGACCTACGGCAAGGTCTCCGCCGCGGCAGCGAAGATCGCGCCGCCGGACCCTAAGACGATCAAGCTCAAGCCTTACACGCAGTGGAAGATCGCCGGCAAGCCGGTGAAGCGCCTCGATACCGCACCCAAGCTCAACGGCTCGAAAATCTACGCGATCGACCTGAAGTTCCCCGGCATGCTCAACGCCGCGGTCAAGTCGTGCGAAGTCTTCGGCGGCAAGCTCGTGAGCTTCGACGACGCCAAGGTCGCGAAGATGGCGGGTGTGAAGCGCGTCGTGAAAGTCGACGACGCCACCGTCGCGGTCGTCGCCGATACGTGGTGGCACGCCAAGACCGCGCTCGACGCACTGCCGATCGTGTGGGACGAAGGCGAAGGCGCCAAGGCCTCCAGCGCGACGATCGCCAAGAACCTCGAAAGCGGTCTCACCTCGAACGATGCGTTCGCCGACACCACTATCGGCGACACGATGAAAGCGCTCGCAGCCGCGCCGAAGAAAATCGAGGCGGTGTACAGCACCCCTTTCCTTTCGCACGCGACGATGGAGCCGATGACGTGCACGGCGAAGATCACGGCGGACCGCGCCGAGGCGTGGGTGCCGACGCAGAACGGCGACCAGGCGCTCGCGGCGCTGTCGGAGACTGCCGGCATACCGCTCGACAAATGCGAGGTCTACAAGATGGATCCGGGCGGCGGCTTCGGCCGGCGCGTGACCATCCCGGACTACGTGCACAAGGCGGTGAACATCGCCAGGCAGTTCCCGGGTATTCACGTGAAAATGATCTGGAGCCGCGAAGAAGACCAGATGCACGGCTTCTATCGCCCGATCTCGCAGGCGCGCATGGCCGGCGCGATCGATGCTCAAGGCAACCTCCAGGCGCTGCACATCCGCGTGTCGGGGCAGTCGATCAATGCATTCTCCAACCCCGCTGCGATCAAGGATGGCAAGGACGTGCGCCAGCTCCAGGGCCTGTGGAAAGAGCCCGGCGACGCGCAGTTCGGCTACACCGTGCCGAACCTCCAGATCGAGTACGCGATGCGCAACTCGCACGTTCCGGTCGGGCCGTGGCGCGGGGTCAATACCAACCAGAACGGCATCTACCTCGAGTGCTTCATGGACGAGCTCGCCAAGGCGGCGGGCAAGGACCCGGTGGAATTCCGCCGCACGCTCATGCAAAAGCATCCCAAGCACCTCGGCGTGCTCAACGCCGTCGCCGAGAAATCAGGCTGGGGCAGGCCGCTGCCCGCGGGCGTGCATCGCGGTGTCGCGGTATTCATGGGCTATGCCAGCTATTCGGCAGCCGTCGCC
Source organism: Betaproteobacteria bacterium (assembly GCA_028292225.1). GTDB lineage: Bacteria > Pseudomonadota > Gammaproteobacteria > Burkholderiales > SG8-41 > JAQGMV01. Next base: position 11,943 of record JAQGMV010000386.1, on the reverse strand, counting down.
GAAGTTTCGGTGAGCCCGAAAAGCGAAGTGAAAGTGCATCGCATGGTGATCGCGACCGACTGCGGCAACGTGGTGAACCCGGACCAGATTGCCGCGCAGACGGACGGCGCGGTCGCGATGGGGCTGAGCGCGTTGTTCTTCAACGAGATCACGATCGACAAAGGCCGTGTGGTCGAAACCAACTTCCACAACTACCGCATCCTTCAGCTCGCCGACATGCCGAAAGTGGAAAGCGTGCTCGCGCCGACTCACGACTTCTGGGGCGGCGTCGGCGAGCCGACGATCTGCGTCGTGGCGCCCGCGGTGATGAACGCGATCTTCGCCGCAACGGGTAAACCTGTCCGTCACTTACCTATCAAGAACCAGAAGCTCGTTTAAGCAACGTCTCGCACTACGAACGCAAGCAAGGAGATAAAACATGGCAAGGCTCAATATCAACGGCAAGGTGCATGATGTTCAGGTCGAGGACGGCACGCCCCTTTTGTGGGTGATCCGCGAACAGGTCGGGCTCACCGGAACCAAATACGGCTGCGGTGTCGCCCAGTGCGGCGCGTGCTCGGTGCACATCAACGGCGAGGTTCGCCGCTCGTGCATGACACCGGTCAGCTCCGTCAAGGCCGAAGACCGCATCGTCACGATCGAGGGGCTTTCGCCGAACAGCTCGAACCCGATCCAGAAAGCATGGCTCGAGCACGACGTTCCGCAGTGCGGCTACTGCCAGTCCGGACAGATCATGGCGGCCTCCGCGCTGCTCGCCAAGAACAAGAACCCCAGCGACAAGGACATCGACACCGCGATGACCAACATCTGCCGCTGCGGAACCTACCAGCGCATACGCGCCGCAATCCACACTGCAGCGAAAGCCAAAGCCTGACGCGCGAGGAGGACTGAACAATGAAAACGAAGACACACCACAACACCAATCTTTCGCGCCGCAAGTTCATCATCAGCTCCGCGGCGGCGACCGGCGGCCTCGCGGTCGGCATGAAGCTGCCGTTCGCGAAGTCGGCGCACGCACAAGCGACCGGAGCCGCAGCCTCGGGCGCGGAGATCAACCACTGGATCGTGATCAAGCCCGACGACAGCGTGGTCATCCGCATCGCCCGCGCCGAGATGGGACAAGGCACCCACACCGGTCTTGCGCAGCTCGTCGCCGAAGAGCTCGAGTGCGACTGGAGCAAGGTCACCGTCGAGCCGATCACCGCCGGACAGAACCTCGCGCGCAAACGCGTCTGGGGCGACATGTCCACGGGCGGCAGCCGCGGGATACGCACCTCCCAGGATTACGTGCGCCAGAGCGGCGCCGCAGCCCGCGGCATGCTGATGCAGGCCGCGGCGAACGAATGGAAAGTGCCCGTCGGCGAGCTGACGGTCTCCAACGGCGTCATCACGCACGCAGCTTCGAACCATTCGACCAGCTACGGCAAAGTCGCCGCGGCCGCGTCCAAGCTTCCGGCGCCCGACCTGAAGAGCGTAAAGCTCAAGGACCCGCGTCAGTGGAAGATCGCCGGCAAGCCGATGAAGCGCGTCGACACGGTGCCGAAGCTCGACGGCAGCCAGATGTATGCGATCGACGTGAAGCTCCCCGGCATGCTGAATGCGGCGATCAAGCAGTGCCCCGTCTTCGGCGGCAAGCTCGCGAGCTACGACGAAGCGAAGATCGCCGGGATGCCCGGCGTGCGCAAGGTCGTGAAAGTCGACGACAGCACCGTCGCGGTCGTCGCGGACACCTGGTGGCGCGCCAAGACCGCCCTCGATGCCCTGCCGATCAAGTGGGATGAAGGCGACGGCGCTAAAGCCTCGACCGCCACCATCGCCGCGCACCTGAAGGAAGGCCTGACTGCGAACGACGCGTTCGCGGATATCGACAATGGCGACGTGCTCAAAGCCTACGCCGGCGCGGCCAAGAAAGTCGAAGCCGTCTACAGCACGCCTTTCCTCGCGCACGCCACGATGGAGCCGATGACCGCGACGGTGAGGCTCACCGCCGATCGTGCCGAAGTGTGGGTGCCGACGCAGAACGCCGAAGCCTCGCTCGCGACACTGTCGACCGCATCGGGCCTGCCGCTCGACAAGTGCGAGGCGTATCCACAGATGCTCGGCGGCGGCTTCGGCCGGCGCGGCGGCACCCAGGACTATGTGCGCCAGGCGACCCTGATCGCCAAGCAGCTTCCCGCGGGCACTCCGGTCAAGCTCATCTGGAGCCGCGAAGAGGACATGACGCACGACTTCTACCGTCCGATCTCGCAGGCGCTGATGCAGGCGGGCCTGGACGCGAGCGGTAATCTGGAGTCGCTGCGCATCCGCGTCTCGGGTCAGTCGATCAACGCGCACCTCTCCCCCACCGCGATCAAGGACGGCAAGGACCTGCGCCAGCTCCAGGGCCTGTGGAAAGAGCCGGGGGACGCGCAGATCGGATACACCGTGCCCAACCTGCGCACCGAGTACGCGATGCGCAACACCCACGTCCCGGTCGGCCCGTGGCGCGGCGTCAACACGAACCAGAACGGCGTCTATCTCGAATGCTTCATGGAGGAATGCGCGCGTGCGGCGGGCAAGGACTCACTGGAGTTCCGCCGCGCGCTCATGAAGAACCATCCGAAGCACCTCGCGGTGCTGAATGCGGCGGCTGACAAAGGCAACTGGGGCAAGCCTCTGCCTCCGGGCGTGCATCGCGGCATCGCCCAGTTCATGGGCTACGGCAGCTACTCGGCCGCGACGGCGGAAGTCTCGATGGTCGACGGCAAGGTCAAAGTCCATCGCATGGTGCTCGCCCTCAATTGCGGTCACGCGGTGAACCCCGACCAGATCGCGGCGCAGGTCGAAGGCTCGGTCGCCTACGGCCTCAGTGCGACTTTCTATGGTGAGCTGAACGTGGAGAAGGGGCGGATCGTCGAAAACAACTTCCACAACTACCGCATCCTGCAGCTCGCGGACATGCCGAAAGTGGAAACCGTGATCGTCCCGACTTACGACTTCTGGGGCGGCGTCGGCGAACCCACGATCTGCGTGGTCGCGCCCGCGGTGCTCAACGCGATCTACGCCGCCACAGGCAAACCCGTCCGCAACCTGCCGCTGAAAAATCTGAAGCTGGTCTGACCCGCGGCGCGGGTGATCTAAAAAGGACGGGCTTCGGCCCGTCCTTTTTTATGCGAAATACGCTACGTACAGACCGAGGCCGGCGGCAACGGCGAGGACGAGCGCAAGCGCCACGACTGCCGCTTTCAGCACCGGCGGCGCGTGCTTCCACGCTCGCGTGCCGTTGCGTGCGGCCTGCCGTCCCTTGAGCTCGATGCGATCGAAGAGGCGCGCGGCAAAATACGATTCGTCCGCGATCAGCGCCGCACCCGGGAACACGACCAGGAAACCCGGTCCGGGTGCGGGGATCATCACCAGCCCCGCCATCAACAGGACCAGACCCGCGACGATGGTGACGATTTTTGCCAGCGGGTTGTGCCCCTGACGCTGGCGGCGTCGAAAGCGCTCCTCGAAGCGCTGGCCGGGTTTCCCGCACTTGAAGTCATCCCAGTGCGCTTTGACGCGGTCCGCCGGGCCTGCCGTGCGACGTGCGTGGGCTGACATGGTCTGTCCTTCGCCGGCCGGCGCGGCACCCGCCCGCGCCGCCAAAGTTTGTGTGCCGAACCTGTTGCATTAATCAGACCCGTTCGTCAAAGCTCGGCGTTCACGCCGCTTTACTTCGTTTTTATCGGTTTCGTGGAGACGTGGGTCTGCCCTCTGCCTACGCGCTCGTATTCGGAGATCACCTGGGCGCCGAGAAGCAGAGCGGTCGCGCCGATCTCGAGGCTGAACAGGACCACGATCGAGGTCGTCAGCGACCCGTAGACGACGCTCACCTGCGAGAGCGTCGCGAAATACCAGACCAGCACGTGGCGCGTGATTTCCCAGAGCACCGCCGCGGTGATCGCGCCGATGAATGCGTGCCGCAGCGACAGGCGCCCGACCGGCATCACCAGGTAAACGGACATGAGCACGAAGATTTCGCCGGCGACGCCGAGCACATACAGGAGCGCGCCCGACAGGCCCCCGAGCGACCAGACCTTCCCGAACACGTACACGCTTTCCTGTCCGACCGTCTGGAGCGCCGCGGTAACGAGCGTGACCACCAGCAGCCCGGCCCCGAGAAACAGGATGTAGCAGTAGGGCACCATCGCCGACACGAGGAAATGCCGCCTGCGGACGGTGAAGCGGTGCAGGAAGATGACGGCCATCGCCTTCTGGAGCACGGCAAAAGCGAGCGAGCTGAAAAAGATCATCGTCAGGAGCAGGACCCACCCGAGCACGTCGCGGTTCTCCAGAAAGCTCGACAGCTCGCGCACGACCGCTTTGGACTGCCCCGGTACCAGCCACTCAAGATAGCGCGCGAGCGTGTAGAGGAGCTCGGCCTGGCCGATCAGGTGCGAGAGTGCGATCACGATCAGGATCAGCAGCGGGATCAGCGACAGCAGGGTGTAGTAGGCAACAGCGCCGGCGAGCAGCAGGCCCTGGTTGGCCTGAAACGCTTTGAGCGTCTGCAGGACGAAAGCGCCGGGGTGCTTGAGCACATACGCCGCCGAGCTCGACGGCGTGGACGTGACTGTGGACTCGGGCATCTTCAGGAGGCCTGCAGGTGGGGCTCGCGGGCCGCGGGAGTGAGCAGCGTTCGCCTCACTCCGGTTTGATCCCTGCGGCCCTGATCACCTCGGCCCACACCGTGCGCTCCAGGCGGATGCGCTGCGCGAGCGCCGGCGGGGTGCTGGTCTCGGCTTCGAGGCCCTGCCCCGCCATCACCTGCTGGACGTCGCTGCGCTGAAGCACGCGCGTGGCTTCGTCGCGCATCCGGGTGACGATCGCCGCCGGCGTCCCGGCCGGCACCATCAAAGCGTACCAGGTCGACACGTCGAAGCCGGGGAACCCGGCTTCGGCCAGGGTGGTGAGCTCGGGCGCCACTTTCAGGCGCTTGACCCCGGTGGTCGCCAATGCTTTGAGTCTTCCCGATTTCACGTGAGGCATCGACGACGGCACGCTGCCGAAGATGACCTGCGACTCACCGGCCAGCACCGCCGCCGCAGCCGGGCCGCCGCCTTTATACGGCACGTGGACCATCTGGATTCCCGCGCGGTGCTTGAGGAGCTCGGCCGCCAGGTGCAGCGGGCTTCCCACGCCCGCCGACGCAAAGTTGAGCAATGCAGGCTTCTGCTTCGCCAATGCGATCAGCTCCTGGACGGAGTTCGCAGGCACGCTCGGGTGCACGACGAGGAGGTATTGGGCGGTGGCGAGCAGCGTGACCGGCTGCAGGTCACGCGACGGGTCGAAGCCGAGTGCGTACAGCGTCGGGTTGACCGTGAGCACGGTGCTGAAACCCATTAAGACGGTGTAGCCGTCCGGCGCCGAGCGCACCACGGTCTCGGCTGCGATGTTGCCGGCCGCACCGCTGCGATTGTCGACGACCCAGGCCTGCCCCATCGCCTCGGTGAGCCTGGGCGTCACGATCCGCGCGAGGGTGTCGGCGCCGCCTCCCGGCGCGAAAGGGACCAGCAGGCGGATGGGCCGCGAGGGGTAGTCCGCCGAAGCGGCATGAGCGCCTATCGGGAATAACAGCGCCAGTGCAAAAGCGGCATCCCCTGACAACCGCAGCGAGCGCCGGGATGAGCGCGTACGCATCGGCATAGTCTTAGCGTTCACCGTTGCGGATCACCGTCACGGGTTCGTAACCGGGGCCGGCGGTGTAGCGGCTCGACTGCTCGACAAGCATGGTCATCGGTTCGGGACCCGAAATCATTTCGACGCGGCTATCTTACCCGAGCATGAGCAAGCGACTGCGTCGGCGTCGGCCTCGCGTGTATGTTTCGCGCAACCGTGCTCGCTTGCCTGCACAAAATACTAAAGATTCCGCGCGATCTTCCGAAACACGTATGTAAAATCAAATCGTGACCCAACGCACATGAGGCAGCACCCAGGAATGTCGCAGCCGCCCGCGCCGAAGCAAGTGAGGCGCCCCGCGCCGCCGCCCGCCCGCGGATCGAAGCTGTTTTATGCGGTTTTGATCACCCTCGGCATCCTTGTCGTCTCCTACGGGGCGTACAACGAATTCCAGGCCTCACGCCTCCAGGCCCGCTACTTTTCCGGCGTCGCGCGCGACATGAAGTTCGCGGTCGAGGCCGGCGCCAGCGCTTCCATCCGATTCCCGCAGCCCGGCCCTTACGACCAGAGGCTCGGCTACAGCGAGATGCCCGTATTCCTGAAGCGCCTTCAGGCCAAGGGCTACGAGATCGAATCGCAGGCGCGTGTCACGCACAAGCTCGGCAACCTCATCGAAGCCGGTTACGCCCCGCCCTACGGTGAAAAAACCCAGGCCGGCCTGCAGGTGCTCGACTGCCGCAACGAGCCGATATTCAACTTCAGTTATCCCGAGCGCGCCTACAAGGACTTCGAGTCGATTCCTTTGAGCGTCGTCCAGAGCCTGCTCTTCATCGAAAACCGCGAGCTGCTCGACGCGACCTACCCCACGCGCAACCCCGCAGTCGAATGGACACGCTTCGGGCGTGCGATCGGCGCCCAGTTCATGAAGATCGTCGACCGCGACTACGACGCGCCCGGCGGCAGCACCCTCGCCACCCAGATCGAGAAATACCGCCACTCGCCCAACGGAATAACCGGCTCGGTGTTCGACAAGCTGCGCCAGATGTACTCGGCGACCCTGAGGGCCTACTCGACCGGTCCCGAGACCGCCGGCGCACGCCGCAGGATCGTCCTCGAATACCTGAACACCGTGCCGTTCGCGGCCGCGCCCGAGTACGGCGAGGTGACCGGCCTGGGCGACGGCCTCTGGGCCTGGTTCGGGGCGGATTTCAAGGCGGTCAACGAAGCGCTGCTGCGCCCGCCCGCGACGAACGGTACGGAGCTGAAGGAGCAGGCGCGCGCGTACCGCCAGGTGCTGAGCCTGCTCATCGCGCAGCGCCGGCCGACGTGGTTCCTCGGGCAGGGCCGCGAGCAGCTCGCCGGGCTGGTCGACAGCTATATCCGCCTTGCCGAGAGCTCGGACATCGTCACGCCCGCGCTGCGCGACGCGGCGCTCGAAACCAAGCTCGCGTTCCGCGACGAAGGCACCTCGCCGCGCGCGTACGTCCGATCCTGGAAAGGCGCGACCGCGGTGCGCAACCGCCTCGCCGCGACCCTCGAGACCCCGCGCCTGTATGACGTCGACCGCCTCGACGTCAAAGTGAGCAGCACGCTCGACGCCGAGATGCAGGACGCGGTGACGACCATGTTGAAGCGCCTGCAGGACCGCTCCTACGTCAAATCGGTGAACCTCGGAGAGAATCGCCTGCTCGGCACTGCCGATCCGGGCGCGGTGCTCTACACCTTCACCCTGTACGAGCGCGGCAAAGAGGCGAATTACGTGCGCGTACAGACCGACAACTCCTCGCAGCCTTTCGACACCAACGAAGGCGCGAAGCTCGAGCTCGGCTCCACCGCGAAGCTGCGCACCCTCGCGACCTATCTGGAAATCATCTCGACCCTGCACGAGCAGTACTCGGAGATGACAGCCAAACAGCTGCGCGCGATCGACGTCGACCAGCGCGACCGCCTGACTCGCTGGTCGATCGACTATCTGCTCGGCAACAGCGACAAGAGCCTCGAGGCCATGCTCGACGCAGCGATGGAGCGGCGCTACTCCGCGAATCCCGGGGAGTCGTTCTTCACCGGCGCCGGCGCGCACACCTTCTCGAACTTCAAGCGCGAGGACGACTTCAAGTCGCCATCTGTCCGCGAAGCGCTGCGTGAGTCGGTCAACCTCGCCTTCATCCGCATCATGCGCGACGTCGTGTATCACTTCGTCTACCGCGGCGGCGCGGAAAATACCGGCCGCGTGCTGCAGGACGCGCGCCACCCGGACCGCGGCGCGTATCTCTCGCGATTCGCGGACCACGAAGGCCGGGTCTTCACGCGTCACTTCTATCGCAAATACCAGGGGCTGAAGCGCGACGACATCCTCCCCGAGCTGCTCGACAACGTCCGGCCGGCCCCGCATCGCTACGCCGTGATCTACCGGTCGGTCGTACCTGAAGGCAACCTGCAGCAGTTCTCGAAGTTCATGCGCTCGCAGATGCCCGGCTCGGAGTTCACCGAGAAGGACCTCGCCGCGCTCTATGAGAAATACGGCGTGGAAAAGTTCAGCCTCCAGGACCGCGGCTATCTCGCCCGCATCCACCCGCTGGAGCTGTGGCTCGTCGCCTATATGCGGCAGAACCCGGAAGCGAAGCTCGACAAGATCCTCGATGCGAGCCGCGAGGAACGCCAGGCGGTGTACCAGTGGCTCTTCAAGAGCAAGGCCAAGGCTGCGCAGGACAACCGGATCAAGACGCTGCTCGAGATGGAAGCGTTCACCGAGATCCACAAACACTGGAAGCGCCTGGGCTATCCGTTCGGCACGCTCGTGCCTTCGTATGCGACGGCGATCGGCGTATCCGGCGACCGCCCGGCCGCTCTGGCCGAGCTGATGGGCATCATCGTCAACGACGGAATGCGGCTGCCGACTTCGCGTATCGAAGAGCTGCACTTCGGAGCGGCGACGCCTTACGAGACTGTCGTGAGGCGCGCGCTGGCAAAACCCGAACAGGCGATGAAGCCTGAAGTCGCGCACGCGCTGAAGAAAGCGGTGACCGACGTCGTCGACAACGGCACCGCCCGCCGCGTCAAAGGCGCATTCAAGCTGAGCGACAAGACCGAGCTCGCCATCGGCGGCAAGACGGGCACGGGCGACAACCGCATCGAAGTGTTCGGCTCGGGGGGACACCTCGTCCGCTCCAAAGCGGTGAGCCGCACCGCGACTTTCGTCTTCTATATCGGCGACCGCTGGTTCGGCGTGATCACCGCCTACGTGCCGGGACAGACCGCGCAGAACTACAACTTCACGAGCGCGCTGCCGGTGCAGATCCTGAAGAACCTCGCGCCTGAGCTCAACCCGTACGTCGACCCGCTGAACTCGAAGAACTGCGGCACGCCCGACGCGACACGGATCACGCAGAACAGCAAGCCGACGCCGGTGCCGGTGGCGACGACGGCCACTGCCGCGCCGAACTAGGGCGCCGGCAGGAAATCCCTCACGTCCTTCTCGTGCCGCAGCCGCCACACGCGCGCGATGAGCCCTTTCAGCTCATCCTCGCTCGCTCCGCCCGCGTAAGCGCCGAGCCGCAGCGCTTTGTCTTCGAGCTCGGTGCGTGACAGGCAGTTGTCCGGATCGCCCTTGGGCGAGGAGATCCGCTTCTCGATCGTGCGGCCGTCCTTCGTCTCCACCGTGACGCGGCCCATCCAGCGACGCGGATAAGCGCGGTCGATCTCGGGATCGAGCACCATCGTCACCTTGTCGTGGAACGCGCGCACATCGCGGTCCTTCAGCGAGGACTCGGTGAAATCGGCGAGCCCCGCCCGCGCCTTCAGAGCGACCAATGCGAGCACGAAACCCATCGAGAACTTCGACTGGTGGATAGACTGCGGATCGGTCACCGGCCCGAGCACGTCGATCGCGCCCTGGTGCACGTGAGCGATGACCTGTTTCACCTCTTCGGCGCCTATGCGGTTTTCCTGCATCAGCGCGAGCAGCGCATCCGCCGCCGGATGGGTATGGCGGCACGAGGCGTGGAACTTGAACGAAGTCTCGGCGAGCGCCCACCGGCTGCCGAGGCCGTCGGTCAGCCAGCGCGGATCCGCATCGCTCGACATTCCCGCGGCCATGCCCTGCTTGCCCTCGAGGATCCGGCGGGCGCCGGTGAAGCCGTCGCGTGCGATGTAAGCGGCCATCAGCCCGTCGGCAGCGGCTTTGGCGGTGTGGAGCTGCTTGGAATCCGCGGCGTCGCGCAGGAATTCCCACAGCCCCGCCGCCATCGTGCCGGCAGAGCCCAGGCAGTGCCGGGTCTCTTCGGCGTTCAGCCCGAGCACGTGGGCAACGCCCGCGGCGGCTGCGAGCTTCCCGGCGGTTCCGGTCGTGTGGAAGATCTTGTAGTGTGAGCGCCCGAGGAATTCGCCGACCCGCACGCCGCACTCGTAGCCCGCGACCGAGGCTGCGATGAATTGCTTACCGGTGATTCCGGCGTGCTGCCCCGCGGCCAGCACCGCCGGAAACACCACGGTGCCCGGATGCAGGACGCTGCTGTTGTGCAGGTCGTCCTGCTCGACGACGTGGGACGAGCCGCCGTTCACGAGCGCGGCGAAGAAGGGTGAGCTGCGCCGGCGCGAGGTCAGAACCTCGCTCGAGCCGGTAGCAGGTCCCATCAGCGTCGCGAAATGCTCGAGCGCAAGGATAGGCAGCGCACTGCGGCCGGCGAGTGCGGATGCGAGCCAGTCGAGGAAAAGCTCTTCGGTGCGCGCGACGACAGGCCCGGGCAGTGCTTCGTAGCGTATCGACGCGAGGAATTCGGACAGCTCGCGAGTGGGTTCTTCGCTGAGCTGAGGGGCTTGCGCTTTCACTGATAGGGACATGATCAACTCCTGTGGCAGGTCGTAATTCTAAACCCGCACAAAACACGTCGCCGGGTACCGTCCTCACCGGCACCGCAGGGACAACACGGTGACCGCAGCCGCCATGGCCAACGCCTCTCGGTAAGGGTATTACCGTGCACGGCATGACAAATGCTTAAGTCCCGTCGCGAAAGACGACCCGCGTGTCGCGGCGCGCGCCTACCCTGGAGGAAACACTATGGCCATGAAGCGGTATACGGCTGAATTCGTAGGGACATTCGTGCTGGTGTTCGCCAGCTGCGGGAGCGCCGTCATCGCCGGCGAAGTCATCGGCTTCCTCGGCGTCTCACTCGCTTTCGGCCTGTCGCTCATGGCGATGGTCTATGCCATCGGCCCGATCTCGGGCTGCCACGTGAATCCCGCCGTGACGCTGGGCATCATCCTCAGCAAGAAAATGGACGCGAAGTACGCGCCCGGCTACATGCTCGCGCAGGTGCTCGGCGCGATCGCAGCCGCCGCGGTGCTCATGGCGATCGTGCAGGGCGCGCCGGACGGATACGACGCGACGGTCGCGGGCTTTGCCGCCAATGGTTACGGGGAATATTCGCCTGGCCGCTACAGCATGATGTCCGCGCTGATCACCGAGATCGTGCTCACGTTCCTGCTCGTATACACGGTGCTCGCGGCGACCGACATCCGCGCCCCTGTGGGTTTCGCCGGCATCGCCATCGGCTTCGTGCTGACGGTCATACACCTCGTGGGCATCCCGGTCACGAACACGTCGGTCAACCCCGCGCGCAGCATCGGCCCCGCGATCTTCGTCGGCGGCTGGGCGATGACCCAGCTCTGGCTGTTCATCGTGGCACCGTTCATCGGTGCAGCGATCGCCGCCGCGGTGTATCGCGCGACCCACACCCCGGGTGAAGTGATCCCGGTGCGTGAGGCTGAGCAGTCGCTCAAATCGGAGCAGGCCGAGCGGTTGTCTTAAACAGCCTGTGGCAGGCTGCCGTGCGTCACGGCGCGCCGAGTCCTTCGACTTCGCTGCGGTCAGCCGGTGCTCTGCATGGCGGCGGCGATCCCGGTGATACTCAGCAGCATCGCCTCCTGCCACGCGGGGCTCGGCTCCGCATCGCCGCTTCCCCGCTCCTGCTCGAGCCTCTCGAGCAGCGCGACCTGGAGCCTGCTCAAGGGACGCAGCGCAGGGTTGCGAAGCTCCACGGTGCGGCGCACGACGGGCGCGTGACCGAGCAGGTCGTCCTGATCCGTGATGCGTAGCACCCATTCCCGCGAGAGGCGATGCTCGGCTGCGAGCCGGTCGTGCATGCGGCGTCCGAGCGTTGCAGGCTCGACGCGCGCCGCGTACCACGCCGCGGTGTCGATGTCGGCGCGCAGGAGCTCGAGCTGCGCGTTGTTGACGACCATGCGAAAGAAGAGCCACTCGCGGTACATCCCGCCGAGCAGCTCGACGTTCCCTTCACCGCTTTC
>JAQGMV010000372.1 GCA_028292225.1 Betaproteobacteria bacterium | reverse complement strand
GGCGCGACTTCATGGTGGTGACCGATGAGGACGTGTTCCGCCAGGAAGATTACTTCCCGTATCCGGCGTCGTTCATGTGGCTCGTCGACATCTCGGACGAAAAGAACCCGATGCCGATCTCGACTTTCCAGATCGAAGACATGCCCGACACGCCGCAGCCGCGGATGACCGGGTGCCACCAGCCGTGCGAGAAAGTCACCGGCACCGAGATTCCGGTCGCGTGGTTCGCGTACGGTTTGCGCATCATCGACATCGCAAACCCGCATTCGCTGAAAGAAGTCGCGTACTTCATGCCCGACGTCCCGCCCGGCTCGGACCGCGTGCAGAGCAACGACGTGACCGTCGACGATCGCGGGCTCATCTACCTGCTCGACCGCGTGCGGGGATTGCACATCCTCGAGCGCGTTTGAGCAGGACGTAAATATCAACCACGAAGGGGCACGAAGGGGCACGAAGGAAACCATTGACGTTCCGGCGGCGCCGCAACGTCGGCAAACGGGGCGAAGCAGATTGCGTTTATCGCTTTTCCTTCGTGCCCCTTCGTGTCCTTCGTGGTTCATGTCTTTCCTATCCAAGAGGTAACACGATGGCATCCGGCGTATTCGACGACGCACTCATCAAACATCTTTTCGGCACGGACGAGCTGCGCGCGATCTTCAGCGAGAAGAGCCGCGTGCAGAAGTGGTACGACTTCGAGGCCGCGCTCGCGCTCGAGCAAGCCGAGCTGGGTGTCATCCCCGCAGAGGCGGCGAAGGAGATTGCCGCGAACGCGAGCGTCGACAAGGTCGACATCGAAAAAATTGCCGCGGAGATCCGCCGCATCAAGCACCCGCTGGTGCCGGCGCTGAAAGCCGTCGAGGAGCTTTGCGGCAAAGGCCTCGGCGAGTACATCCATTTCGGGCCGACGACGCAGGACGTCCTGGACACCGGAACCGTGCTCCAGTTGAGGGACGCGCACGCGATCTACCTGCGCGACATGAAAGCGATCGGCAAGGCGCTCGCGAAGCTTTCGGAGGATCACAAGGCGACCCCGATGGCGGGCCGCTCGCACGGTGTTCAGGCGCTGCCGATCACCTTCGGCCACAAGGCGGCGATCTGGCTCTCCGAGATGGGGCGCAATTACGAGCGGCTGCGCGATACCGAAAAGCGCGTATTCGTCGGCGGGATGGTCGGCGCAGTCGGCACCCAGGCGTCGTTCGGGCCCCAGGCGCCCGAGCTCGAGGAGCGACTCATGAAGCGGCTCGGATTGAGCGTCGCCGACATCAACTGGCAGCCTGCGCGCGACCGCTTCGCCGAATACGTGTCGGTGCTCGGCATCATCGCCGGCACGCTCGGCAAGATCGCGAACGAGATCATCACGCTGGAGCACACCGAGATCGGCGAGCTCTACGAGCCTTTCAGCGCGGGGAAAGTCGGGTCCTCGACCATGCCGCACAAGCGCAACCCATCCACGTGCGAAGCGGTCGTCGCCAACAGCCGCGCGATTCGCTACAACGTCGCGTTCATGCTCGAGTGCATGGTCATCGAGCACGAGCGCGACGGCTCGGCGTGGCGAGGCGAGTGGAAAGCGCTGCCCGAATCGTGCCTCATGATGGGCGGCATGCTCTCGATGATGAAGTACGTGCTCGAAGGCCTGCACGTCGCAGCCGACAAGATGCGCGAGAACCTCGACAGCCTCGGCGGTTTCCTCCTGTCCGAGCGCGTGATGTTCGTCCTGTCCGACAAGGTCGGCAAACAGACCGCGCACGAGCTCGTGTACGAAGCGTCGATGCACGGCATCGAGAACGGCGTCACTTTCGAGAAGGCGCTGATGGAGAACGAGCGCGTGCGCGATGCGATGAGCGCGGAAGAGCTCAAGGCCGCACTCGATCCCACGACGTATGTCGGGCATGCGGAAGCGATCGTCGACCGGGTACTCAAGCAGCAGCGCGCGGCGGGGTGGCTGGGCTGAATGCAGTGTTGAGTGTTTGGTGTTTAGTGACTTCACCAGCGCTCGACACCTGCCCCAACTAAACACTAAACACTGAGCACTAAACACCGCCATGAAAATTACCGTCCTCGACGATTACCAGAACGTCGTCCGCTCGCTCGAGTCGTTCAGGAAGCTCGAAGGGCATGACGTCACCGTCTGGAACGACCACACCAAGGACGTCGACGTGCTCGCCGAGCGGCTGAAGGACACCGAGGCGCTGGTGCTCATCCGCGAGCGCACGCCGATCCGCGCGCCGCTCATCGGGCGCCTGACCAAGCTCAAAATCATCAGCCAGCGCAGCGTCTACCCGCATATCGACGTCGACGCGCTCACGAAGCGCGGCATCGTGCTCTCGTCCGACCAGCATCCGGGCAAGCCTTCGTATGCGACGGCGGAGCTGACGTGGGGACTGGTGATCGCGGCGATGCGCCGCATCCCGCAGGAGGTCGCGAGCCTCAAAGCGGGCATGTGGCAGTCTTCGATCGGCACCGGGTTGCGTGGCCGCAACCTCGGCATCCTCGGCTATGGGCGCATCGGGGCGACCGTCGCCGGTTACGGGCGCGCGTTCGGCATGAACGTGAGCGTTTGGGGCCGTGAAGCCTCGCGCACGCGGGCGCAGGCCGACGGTTACGCAGCGTCGGCGTCAAAGGCCGCATTCTTCGAGCAGTCGGACGTGATCTCGCTCCACTTGCGGCTCGTCGATGCGACGCGCGGCATCGTCACGGCCGAGGATCTCGCCCGCATGAAACCGACAGCGCTCATCGTCAACACCAGCCGTGCCGGCCTCGTCGCGCCTGGCGCTCTCGAGCACGCGCTGAAGCAAGGTCGCCCCGGGATGGCGGCGGTGGACGTATTCGAGGAAGAGCCGGTGCTCAACGCGAAGCACCCGCTGCTCCAGATGGACAACGTGGTCGCGACACCTCATCTCGGTTACGTCGAGCGCGACGGTTACGAGTCGCAGTTCTCGAGCTCGTTCGGGCAGGTGCTCGCGTTCGCAGCGGGTAAACCGATCAACGTGATCAATCCCGAAGCGCTCCAGCCGCGTTAGACTGCGGCCGGATTCACAATAACGAGGAGATTCCATGTCGCGCAAAATCAGGCGCATCGCAGTTGCCGCAATGACGGCGGTCATCACCAGCGGCGCACTCGCGGCTGAGCCCGCGGGAAACTATCCGAACCGGCCGGTGCGCTGGGTGGTGCCGTTCCCTCCCGGCGCGTCGAACGACACCATCGCGCGCCTGATCGGCCAGAAGCTCTTCGAAGCGTGGGGCCAGCAGTTCGTGATCGACAACCGGCCCGGCGCGGGCGGTGCGATAGGCGCCGAAACGGTGGCCAAAGCCGTTCCCGACGGCTACACGCTGCTGCTCGCGAATCCGGGACCCAGCGTCAACACGCCGCTCATGTTGAAGCGCAGCAGCTACAAGGTCGAGGATTTCACGAATATCGTATTCATCGGTTACGCGCCGCTGCTGATACTCGCGAACCCGAAGTTCCCGCCTAACAACCCGAAGGAGCTGCTCGCGTATCTGAAGGCAAACCCGGGAAAGGTGAGCTGGGGCTCGTCGGGCAACGGCAGCAGCCTGCACATCGGCCTCGCACTGTTCCAGGCGGCCACCGGCGTGGACGTCGTTCACGTGCCGTATAAGGGATCGGGCCTTGCGCTGATCGACATAATGAGCGGACAGATCCAGGCGCTGCACACCACTACGGTGAGCGCCGAAGCACAGATCAAGTCGGGCCGGGTGAAAGTCATCGGCGTTGCGGCGCCCAAGCGCAGCCCGCTGCTGCCGGACGTTCCCACGCTCGCGGAGGCGGGGATCAAGGATGCCGAAGCGATCGTATGGTTCGGCCTGTCGGGCCCGCCGAAGCTGCCGCGCGCGATCACCGACAAGGTCAGCGCCCAGATCAACAAGACGCTCGCGATGCCCGATGTGAAGCACAGGCTCGATCAACTCGGGCTCGAAGTCGCTGGCGGCAGCCCTGAACAGTTCGACGCGTTCGTGAAAAAAGAAGCGGCCAAAGTCACGCGGCTCGTCAAAG
>JAQGMV010000352.1 GCA_028292225.1 Betaproteobacteria bacterium | reverse complement strand
ACAAGGCCGAGGTTCAGACCGACGCCGAGCCGATCTTCCGCAACAAGCTCGAAGGTGTGCGCGCGCTGATCGTTGCACGTAACGCCACGGCGCGCGGGACGCTCAACGCCCAGATCACCAACTGGGGCATGAAGAACCGCAGCGTGGAGACCCCCGACCAGGCGATGGCCCTGCTCACGCACGCCGCAGCACGCGGCGTGCCCTACCAGATCGTGATCGTGGACAGCGCAATGACCGGCGCGAACCCCCTCGAGCTCACCCGTGCGATCAAATCCGACGCGGTCCTCAGCGATGCCCGCGTCGTCATGCTGATGCCGGTGGGGCGTCACGGCGACGTGCGCGAAGCCAGACACGCCGGCGTGACGCTGTGCCTGTCCAAACCGGTGCGCCAGTCGGCCCTCTACAACGGGCTGCTGAGCGTCATGACCGACACCGGCGAAGCGATCGATATCGCCGCGATCGAGCCGGTAAAAACGGCCGTGAAGCGCGAGAACCGCGGCAAGCTCCTGCTCGCCGAGGACAACGCAGTCAACCAGCAGGTGGCCCTCGCGATCCTGAAGATGGAAGGCTATCAGGTGACCATCGCCAAGAATGGCGTCGAAGCACTCGAAGCGTATTCGAAATCGACTTTTGACCTGATCCTGATGGACTGCCACATGCCCGAGATGGACGGCTTCGAGGCGACGCGCAACATACGCGAGATGCAGAAGCAGTCGGGCCTCAGGCGCATCCCGATCATTGCGCTCACGGCAAACGCGATGCAGCAGGACCGCGACGAGTGCCTGAACGCCGGCATGGACGACCACCTGAGCAAGCCCTACACGCGCTTGCAGATGCGCGCGATGCTCGACCGCTGGCTCCCCGTCCCCGACGCGGCGACCGAGGAATCCGCGGCCGCTAAAGCCGCCTGACCGCTGCGCGCGGCTTGCCGGTAAACGCCAAGGTGGGAAACCAAGGTTTCCCTCCCTGAACCTCCTCTCCTTCGGCTCGCCCTTGCTCGCTTCGCCGCACGTCACCAAGGCGTGTAGCGCAAAAACAAAAACCGGGGCGAACCCCGGTTTTTGTTTGTTACCGGCGAGACGCGGGTAGCGCGTTATGCAACGCGAAAGTTCTTGAACTGCCACGGGTCGGCGAAATCCAGATCTTCCGGAAACGGATGATTGCGCCCTTCCAGCGGCGTCCAGTCGCTGTATTCCCCGACGACATGACCCAGGTAAGGGTTCGCGATCTCGAGCACCCGCTCGAAGTCGATGTCGTCGGGGTCGAGGATTCCGCGATTCGGATTTTCCATGGCCCATACGACGCCGCCGAGCACGCCGGCCGCGACCTGGATGCTCGTCGCGTTGTTGAAAGGCGCGAGCTCGCGGGCTTCGTGCACCGAGATTCGCGAGCCGAACCAGTACGCGCCTTTGGCATGCCCCATCAGCAGCGCCCCCAGCTCGTCGGCGCCGTCGTAAATCTCGTCCATGAGCACGCGCCGCTGCGTCTGACCTATCCAGCCTTTGCCGGCGAGCTCGTGTACCGAAAGCACGGTGTCGTCGCACGGGTGATAAGCGTAATGACACGTCGGGCGATAGGCGACGCGCCCCTCCTCCCGCACCGTGAAGTAATCCGAGATCGAGATCGCTTCGGCGTGCGTGATCAGCAACCCGTGATACTGCCCTTCGGTCGGAGTCCACGAGCGCACCTTCACCGACGCCCCCGGGCGGGTGAGGTAAATGGCGGCCTTGCACCCGAATTCGTGATTCTTCCCGTCGGGCGGGAAGTGCTTCTCGTGCGAGCCCCAGCCGAGCTCGCACGGTTGCGAGCCTTCGCCGATGAAACCGTCGACCGACCAGGTATTCACGAACTCGAAGCGGCCTTTGCGAGGATCCGCAACCTGCGAGTCACGCTCGGCGCAATGGATCGTCTTCACACCGAGCGCCATCGCGAGCCGTGCCCAGGCCTCGCGCGTACTCGGCGTTTTCACGTCTCCCGTGACGTCGCGCGCGATGTTGACCATCGCCTGCTTCACCCAATGCGAAATCAGGCCCGGATTGGCCCCGTGCGTCGGGATGACGGTCGGCCCGCCGTTGGGATGCCGGTCGCGCAGCGCGCGCACCGCTTCGCGCAGGCCGTAGTTGCTGCGATGCGACGGCGAGACGCTCTGATCGGTATAGCCCCCGAGCCACGGCTCGATGCACGTGTCGAGGTACATCGCGCCCTTTTCGTAGCACAGCTCGATGAGCGCTACGCTGGAGACGTCGACCGAAAGATTGAGCAGGAAATCGCCTTCGCCTATCAGCGGATCGAGGATCGCGCGATAGTTTTCGGGCGTGAGGGGACGTACTTCGAACTTTATGCCGTAATGCGCAGCTTCCGCGCGACCGCGTTCATCGCCGGTGACGATAGAAATGCGCTCGACAGGGATGTCGATGTGACGCAGCAGGAGTGGCAATGAGCCCTGGCCGACGGAGCCGAATCCGACGAAGACCAGTCTTGCACCGAATGTGACGTGCTTTTTGCCTTCCATTTCATAAACTGCCTGTCGCGTAGCTGTAACGGCGCGCAGTTTAACATCTAATATCCCGGCCCCCAATATATGGACGCGGGAGGTCCGTAGTAGTAGCCCGGCGGGTACGCTTCGTTGGGCCGGGGCGGCGGCGCAAGTCGCGGCGGCGGAGGCGCAGGCACGACGGGCGCCGGGCTCATCGCCTTCAGATCTTTCTCGTCCAGGCGCCATACCGTTCCGGGCGCGGGATACGGAACGTCGCGCGGCGCATCACCGGCTTTCATCGTGATGACTTCACCGTAGCGCGGGGGCTCCGACGCGCATGCGCAGAGCACTAAAACGCCGGCGAGGGAAAGATGTCGATAGCGCATGGGGATGGCACCTTGGGTGAGCGCGGTATGATAAGCGATCGACCGCGCAGACCGCACTCCCCCCGCGCTGCGCTACGCGCACTGACGTAAGGAATCCACATGGCGAGCACTACCGAATCGATGACGCAATCGGCGAGCCCGCATGAGGCGGCGCAGGAAACGATTCGGGCCCTCGTGCGCCGAGCACGCGCGGCACAGAAGCGCTACGGGACCTATGACCAGGAAGCGCTCGACGAAGTCGTGGCCGCGGCCGGCTGGGCCATCATGGAGCCCGCACGCAATCGCGCGCTGGCGCAAATCGCGGTGCGCGACACCGGGCTCGGCAACGTCGCCGACAAGGTCGAGAAGAACCACCGCAAGACGCTCGGCCTGCTGCGGGATCTGCGCGGCGCGATCTCGACCGGCGTCATCGCGGAGTATCCCGAGCGCGGCCTCGTCGAGATCGCGCGCCCGGTCGGCGTCGTCGCCGCCGTGGTGCCTTCGACCAATCCCGGCGCGACCCCTGCGAACAACGTCATCAACGCGTTGAAGTGCGGCAACGCAATCGTCCTCTCGCCTTCGCCCAAGGGTTACTCGACGTGCCGGATGCTCGTCGACTACATCCACGGCGAGCTCGATCGCGTCGGCGCGCCGGCCGATCTCGTTCAACTGCTGCCGAGCCCGGTGACCAAGGCGCTTTCGCAGGCGCTCATGGCGCAGGCCGATCTGGTCGTCGTGACGGGCTCGCAAGCCAACGTTCGCGCCGGTTACTCCAGCGGCACGCCCGCGCTCGGGGTCGGCGCGGGCAACGTGGCGGTGATCGTCGACGACACCGCCGATTGCGAAGCCGCCGCGGCGAAAATCATGCGCTCCAAGGTTTTCGACAACGCGACGAGCTGCTCTTCCGAAAACAGCGTGATCGTGCACGACAAGGTCTACACGCGCACGCTCGACGCATTGATTCGCGAAGGCGGCGCGTTGCTCACGCCTGCGGAGAGGGCTGCGCTGCAGAGCGCGATGTTCCCCGACGGCAAGCTATCCCCTGCAGTGACCGCGCAGTCCGTCGCGCGGATCTGCGAGATCGCCGGGCTCACGCGCCCCGAGCTCAAGAACGCGCGCTGCCTGCTGGTCGAGGAAAGCGGCGCGGGCAAGGACCATCCGTTCTCGGGCGAGAAGCTCTCCCCGGTGCTGACGGTTTATCGCGCCGCCACGTTCGAGCACGCTTTCGAGACCATGCGCGCCATCTACGACTACATGGGCGACGGGCACTCGTGCGGAATCCACACGAGCGATGCGCTGCACGTCGACCGGCTCGGCCGCGAGATGACGGTCTGCCGCGTGATCGTCAACCAGGCCCACGCGATCGCGAACGGCGGGAGCTTCGACAACGGCCTCCCGTTTTCGCTGTCGATGGGCTGCGGCACGTGGGGCGGCAACGGCTTCTCCGAAAACCTCAACTACCGCCATTTCATGAACATCACGCGGATCGTGCGCCCGATCCCGCCTCGCGAGCCGACGGTCGAAGAGGTCTTCGGGGAGTACTGGGCGAAGCACAAGATAAAAAATTGACCGCGAAGGACACGAAGGGGCACGAAGGAGATCAAAAGCTTCAACGCGAAGGACGCAAAGGACGCAAAGGAAAATCGATAAAAGGTAGAGCAAGGGCGTGCCTTATCGGTTGACGTGTTTCCTTCGCGTTAAATGCTTCTACGTTTTTCCTTCGTGCCCCTTCGTGTCCTTCGTGGTTGATGCTTTTAATAACTCATGCGAACAATCCGCGACTACGTCGACCAACGCGCCGCCGAAACGCCTGACGCGATTTACCTGATCGCGCCCGAGACCGGCGCGGTGATGACCTATGCCGAGCTCGCGCGCGCCTCGCGCGAGCTCGGCGCCTTTCTCGCCGCGCGAGGGTTGCGCAAGGGCGACAAGGTCGCGCTCATGCTGCACAACGGCTACCAGACCGCAAGGCTGCTGATCGGGGTGATGTATGCGGGATACACGGTCGCGCCGCTCAACCTCCTCTCGCAGAAAACCCAGCTCGAATACGTCCTCGGGCATTCCGATGCGGTGCTCGCGTTCACAAGCGCGGAGCTCGAGCCGAGGCTGCGTGAGGCACTCGAAGCGGTGGCGCGCGAGGTGCAGGTCGTCGCGATCGACGTGGATGCGACGGATGCGCTGTCCGCATGCGCCTCTTCGCTGCACGACAGCCGCAATGCGAGCGGGCTCGACGAAGACGACGACGCACTGCTCATGTACACGTCGGGGACGACCGGCGTCCCCAAAGGCGTGCTGCACGCGCACCGCAGCGTCGTCGCGGGCGGGGTCTACACGAGCACCGCGCACCGACTCGGCTCCGCCGACCGCGTGCTTTGCGCCTTGCCGCTCTATCACATCAACGGCCAGATCGTGACCGCGGTCGCGCCGCTCGTGCACGGCGGCAGCGTCGTGATGCCCCACCGATTCAGCGTTACGCACTACTGGCAGCTCGTGGCGCAGCACCGCTGCACCTGGATCAACGTCGTGCCGACGATCATCGCGTACCTGATGAACGCTCCCGATCCGCGCGAGGCGGGCCTCGACGTGTCGCGAGTGAAGTTCTGCCGCTCGGCTTCGGCGCCGCTGCCGCCCGAGCTGCATCGCGCGTTCGAAGCGAAGTTCGGGATCGGCATCATCGAGACCTTCGGCATGACCGAGACCAACGCGCCGTGC
>JAQGMV010000055.1 GCA_028292225.1 Betaproteobacteria bacterium | reverse complement strand
TCGCGACGCGAAGCTCGATGTCGAGCGGACCGTACTTCTTGAACTTGATCTTGCCGTCCTGCGGTTTGCGACGCTCCGAGATGTCGAGGTCGCACATGATCTTGATGCGCGCCGCGAGCGCGTTGCGATAGCTGCCCGGGATCGAGATGTAGGGCATGAGCGTGCCGTCGCGGCGGAAGCGCACGTCGGTCTTCGCCTTGCCCGGATACGGCTCGATGTGAATGTCCGACGCCCCCTGCTTGTAGGCATCGATGATGATCTTGTTGACGAGCTTGACGAGCTCGTTGTCGCTCGCGGCCGAGGCGATGTCTTCCGACATGCCGGCTTCGCCGTCCTCGTCGTCGAGCGTGCCGAGGAGATCGCCGATGTCCCCGAGGTTGTCGTCGAGCATCCCGGCGCCGAAGAGCTGCTCCAGCGTCTGCGCGAACTCCTGGTTCGTCGTGACGGTGTAGACGATCCTGCTCTTCGGGTAGACGTTCACGACCATGCGCGAGGCGCGGGTCTGCTCCGGATCGACGGTCATGATGATCAGGCCCGTCTGGTCTTCGCCGAGCGGCAGCCACTGGTTGGTCTCGCAGAACTCGCGGCTCATGTTGCGCAGCAGGTCCGAGGCACGTACGCGATCGGGCTTGAACGGCTCGTAGGGCACTCCGAAGTAAGCCGACAGCGCGGCGCCGAGATCGGGCACCTTCACCTGGAATTCGTCGGTCAGCACCGTCTCGAGGTCGAGGTTCTTGCGGCGCGCGGAGCGCTGTGCGAGCTCGAGCTCGTCCGACGAGAGCACGGCGTTCGCAACCAGCGCTTCATACTTGCTGCGAAGCTGCATCATCGTGGGCCTCTGCCGCTGCTGGAAAGCGACGGCAAGCGTCTCCGCGAGCTGTACGATCCCCTCCTCCATGAAAGGGTGGAAAGGCCGTCCCGTGCGCGAATTGATGATCTGCACCACGCCTACCAGCTCGCGGGCGCGCGCGTCCAGCACCGGCGCCGCCAGCATCTGGCGGGTGCGATAGCCGGTCTTCTGGTCGACCGCTTTGAGGAAGTTGAGCTGGGGGCTGTAGGACTTCAGCTCCGCGTCGTCGTAGACGTCGCGGATGTTCAGCATGCGCTTGTGCGCGGCGACGAAGCCGGCGATCGACTGCTCGTTGATCGGTAGCTTGATGTCCTTGAACGAATGCAGGCCCGTCTTGACCTTGGAGACGATCGAGCCCTTGTCCTCGCTCAGGACGTAGATCGTGAGCCGGTCGGCCTCGAACAGGTCGCACAACTCCTGCGAGACCTCCACCATGATCTCGTCGACGTTGCTCGTCGCATGGACCTTGTTGGTGAGCGCCTGCAGCCGCTGCTGGAAGGTGAGCTTCTGGGCGAGACCGTCCTCGCCGGTCGCGACGCTCGGGAGTACGCTAATCATGACGGCCTCGTTCGCTGTCTGGCGGTATGTGATGCCGGTACATGAAGTAAAACACGTTTCAAAGCTCGAAGACCTGGTTGTTCCTCAGCATTTGCGGCCGGCGTTCGGCGACGCGCGCCAAGACCTCCTCCATGATGAGCTCGGCTTCGCGGGGCTTGAGGTGAGTAATGTAGACGTCGGGTGACAGCGTAAGTTTCGCGAGCTCGTCGGCCAGCAGGCTGGGGCACAGATGCTTGGACGCTATCGCGAGCTCGCGCTCGCGATCGGAAAGCGCGGTCTCGATCACGAGGTAGCGCAGGTTCGTGATCTTGTTCACGTACTCCCACAGCGCGTCGTTGGTCGTGGTATCGCCGCTGAAGACCAGGCTCGCCGCGCCCGAGTCGATCTGGTAGCCGACTGCCGGAACGACGTGGTTCGCCGGGAGTGCGGTGATCTTGCGATTGCCCAGGAGCACCGGCTGCCCGACCTCGATCGCCTGGTAGCGCAGCACCGGCCGGGAAGGGTCGGGAATCTGCGCGAAATCCGGCCACAGCTTCCAGTTGAACAGGTGTTCGTGGAGGATCGCGAGGGTCTCGCGCGTCGCATACAACGTGATCGGCTTCTGGCGCATCCAGCCCACGGTGTCGACCAGGAAAGGGATCGAGGTGACGTGGTCCATATGGGAGTGCGTCACGAAAATATGGTCGATCTTGGTCAGGTCCGCCACCGAGAGGTCGCCTACACCTGTTCCCGCGTCGACGAGCACATCGTCGTCGATGAGCATGGACGTCGTCCGCAGGTCGCCGCCTATCCCTCCGCTGCATCCGAGTATTTTGAGCTTCATTTCTATTTGCTGTGGAAGGTGAAGGCGCCGTCCCAGCCCGGAACGGGGGGATTCGCGCGCAGGAAAGCGATGCGCTCGAGGAAAGTGTCGTATAGACGGGACTCCGGCGATATCGTCTTCAACCGGAGCAGGCGCAGCTCTGCCATATCCCATTCCTGTTTGCGGTAGAGCTCCAGAGCCTCCTGGAAGAGAGCGGCATCTTCGAGCACCGACCCGGCGACCTGCCCTTCCAGGCCGAGCGGCTCATATATCGTGACCGCCGTGTCCTTGCCCTTGACGCGCACCCGGTCGATCTCCCTGAAGAGGACTTCGGGAACCGCGTTCTTGGTGTCCTCGCCAACTATGATATCAGCCCCATATTCCTTTGTGATGCCTTCGAGCCGCGAAGCCAGATTGACCGCGTCTCCCATGACTGTATACGCCAGACGCACGCGAGAGCCCATATTGCCCACGCTCATGCGGCCGGTGTTCAGGCCCACCCCGATCCTGATCTCCGGCCAGTTCTTGGCGCGAAAGACCGGCTGCATCGCTTTCAGGGTGCGCTGCATCTCCAGCCCCGCCAGGATGCCGTTGCGGGCGTGGCTGGGATCGTCCAGCGGCGCCCCCCAGAAAGCCATGATGCAGTCCCCCATGTACTTGTCGATCGTCCCGCGATGCTTGTAGATCACCTCGGTTAACGGCGTCAGAAACTCGTTCATGAGGGCCGAGAGGGCCTGCGCCTCGAGACCTTCGGAAATAGTGGTAAAACCGCGCACATCGGTGAAGAGCACGGTCATCTCGCGGGATTCGCCCTGCATCGAGGCTTTTTCGGGGTCGCGGGCCATCTCGTCGACGACTTCGGGAGGCACGTACTGCCCGAACAGGCCGGTGATCTGCCGGCGCCCCCGCGCTTCGATGAAGAAGCCGTAGGCCATGTTCAGGGTGAAGAGCATCAGGATCATGATCAGCACCGACGCCAGCGGCAGCACCATGTGCTGGTACTGGAACAGGGCGAGGTTGGCGGCGATCGCCAGCAGCAGCACGCTCAGCGCGACGAGGGTCGCCTTTTGCGGCGACAGCGCCGGA
This sequence comes from Betaproteobacteria bacterium, assembly GCA_028292225.1. Lineage (GTDB taxonomy): Bacteria > Pseudomonadota > Gammaproteobacteria > Burkholderiales > SG8-41 > JAQGMV01. The sequence goes on along the minus strand of JAQGMV010000055.1, from coordinate 5,083 downwards.
AGCCAGATCGCCAGCGCGAGCCCGAGGAACAGGATGATTGCGAACTCCGCTCCCGGGGCGTAAGGCGGTTTCTGCTTCAGGTTCTCGTCGAGCATTCCCGTGATGATGTTCGCGTGGATCTCCACCCCGGGATATGCCGGATCGACCGGTGTCGCCCGCAGATCGAGGAGCCCCGGCACGCTGGTGCCGATCAGGGCGATTTTTCCCCTGAGCTTCTCGACATCGATGCGCCCGTTGATGACGTCGACGAGGGAGTAGTACTCGAAGCTGTGCTGCGGGCCCCGATACGGGATCAGCGCTGCGGCGCGCTCGTCCACGGGGATGCGGTATTTGCCGACCCTTAGCCCCTCCAGGCCGACGTATCCGAGCGAAGCCCCCTCGTCCGCCAAGTCGGGTGTCACCGGCGGCGAGCCCAGGATGACGCGCATCATCGCGAGCGACAAGGACTCGTAATAGCCGTCGCGGAACTTCGCGAGCATCGGCACGCGGCGCGTGATCCCGTCGTCGTCCACGTCGGGGTTGAAGTGTCCTGCAGAGGCGGCGTTTTTCTGGAACTCGGGGAGGTTACCGTTGTAGCCGGTATAGGGCACCGCGGGAGGCGGGTTGCCCGCGAACTCGGCCGCCTTGAGGACCGGCGCCGGGATGGCACCCTTGAACAGCTCTTCGGAGAGGAAGGTGTAGCCGAGCACGACCGCGCGGTCCTGCATGCTCCGGGCGAACAACCCGTCGTAGTCGAGCTGGGGTTTCAGCTGCGACAACACCGACGCGAACTGCGGCACCGCTTTCAGCTCCTCGTCGCCGAGCTTCTCGAGCACGCTCAAGCCCGAGGAATTGTCCTTTTCCGCGAAAACCACGTCGAAGCCGACGACCGCGATCTGGTAGTGGTCGAACAGCTTGTCGAGCAGCACTGCGAGCCTGTCGCGAGGCCACGGCCAGCGCCCTTCGCCTCCGCGGTCGCGCTCGATGAGGCTTTTCTGGTCGATGTCGAGGATGACCACGCGCGTGTCGACGGTGCGGGGCATCGTCAGGCGCAGCCGGTTGTCGTAGATGATCGCCTCGAAGTTGTCGAGCAGCGGAATGCGCAGCCGGTCGGCGACGTGCGCGAGGAGAATCAGCACGACCAGGATGCCGATTCCGATGCGTACGAAGTTTTTCTTCATCGCGCTTGGACGCCGGAACCCGGGAGCACACGCACCAGGATGACCGAGATGTTGTCGACCCCGCCGCGGGCGTTCGCCTCATCCACGAGGGCGTCCCCGGCCTCGGCGAGCTGCCCCCCATGGCTTGCGAGCAACCCGGCGATATGCGCATCGGGAAGCATCTCGGTCAGGCCGTCAGAGCACAACAGATAGACGTCCGCGGGCTCGGTCGCATACGTATTCAGGTCGATCTCCACGGTGGGTTCACTGCCTACGGCCCGCGTCAGCACATTGCGCGTCACCTCGCGACGGGCGTCCTCATAAGTGAGGCTGCCGCTGTCGACGCGCTGCTGCACGAGGGTGTGATCGCGCGTGAGCTGCTTCAGCTCGCCGCCGCGAAAGCGATACAGCCGGGAATCGCCGACATGGCCGATGCTCATTGCGGTGTCGTGCCACAGCGCGACGACCACGGTCGTTCCCATTCCGGAGTGCTCGCGATTTGCGCCCGACGACTCCTGGATCTTCGCGTTGGCGCGGGCGATGTGCTCGGCGATGAGAGACTCGGCCGCGGCTTTACCCGGCACAGAGGCGTTCGCGAGCACGGGCTCGATGCCCCCGACGATGGTCTCGACCGCCATGCGGCTCGCGACCTCGCCGGCGTTGTGGCCTCCCATGCCGTCGGCCAGTACCGCGAGGCCGATATCCGCCTGCGCGGCGACGAAGTCTTCGTTGCGCGCGCGCACCACGCCGCGGTGGGTCACCGCGGCCAGCTCGATGCGGGCGCTCACCCGGCGCTCGCTGCGGGCGCGGGCGTGAGGCAGGCGCGCAAACGGCTTACGCTGCGGGCGAAGGAATCGAGTGTCGGATAACGTCGGGCGGGATCTTTGGCGAGCGCGCGGCCGAGGATCGCCGACAGCGCGGCGGGGACTTCAGGCGCAGCGTCCCGAACGTCCGCGGGCGCTTCGTGGACGATGCGCCACGCGAGCTCGGGCTGAGAGCGCGCGACGAACGGCAGGCGCCCGCACGCGAGCTGGTACAGGGTCGCGCCGAGCGCGAACTGGTCGGAAGCTGCACTACGGCCGGCGCCGCAAAGGACCTCCGGCGCAAGGTAAGCCAATGTCGTGCGCGACAGGTCATCGTCGTACGGCGCGAAATCGACCAGCTTCACGCGGTCGGTGTTTTCGTCGTACACGATGTTCGACGGTTTCACGTCCCCGTGTACGAAGCCTTCCGCGTGGGCGTACTCCAGCGCAGCTGCGGCGCGCGCCACGATCGAGAGAACGAGGGACAGGGGAAGAAGGTTTCCAGGCCGCGCGTGACCCGAGAGGTCGGCGCCCTCGGCGAGCTCCATCGCCACGTAGCGGAGCAGCCCGGCTCTCGCGGTGCCTAACACCCTCGCAATATCCGGATGGTCGAGGCGCAGTCGACGCGCCGCGTCCGTATGCCGGGCGACCGCGTCCCCGCCGCAGCGCAGCTCCCGGGGCGAGTCGTCGGTCAGGAGCTTGAGGGCGACCTTGCAGCCGGTGGTCTTATCCCGGCCACGATAGACGGCGCCTCGAGCCCCGGTACCGAGCTCGTCCTCGAGATGATATCGAGCGAGCATTTATTTTGATGGTGGCTGGCGTGTAGGGGTGCGCCATCTTACGCTACAGCCTTGGAATATATGTGTTTATTTGGCAACACCCCACTGAAACCGCGCGTTTCAACTGCCGAGCAGCACCCCGTTCGCAAGCCCGTTCGCGCGGGCGAACTCGCCGCCGCTGATTTTCTTGCCGTCGGCGCCGCGGGCCCGCAGCACTTCGATGGCGCCGCCCTGTGCGGTCACCCGGAAGCTGGTTTCAGTCACGTCGGACACTTCGCCGATCTTGCCGCTCACGTCCGCGTAGCGGCGAAACGCGTGCTTCTTCGCGTCGAAAATCTGGACCTTCTGGCCGTTGAGCGTGGTCCATGCGCCGGGGGCCGGGTTGCAGCCGCGGATCGTGTTATAGACGAAATCGACCGGGTTCGCCCAGTTGATCTTCGCCTCCGCGTCGCGGCACCAGCCTTCGTAGCTCGCTTGGCGCTCATCCTGCGCGCGCTCGGTATGTTTCCCGGCTTTGATGAGGTCGGCCGCTTCGAGCATCGCTTCGATGCCGAGCGGGAAGAGGCTCTTGAAGTAAACGTCGCCCAGCGTATCGTCGGGGCCGACCTGGCATTCCTTCTGAAGGATGACCGGGCCTTCGTCGAGGCCTTCGTTGGGACGGAAAATCGTGAGACCGGTCCTGGTCTCGCCGCGGATCAGCGGCCAGTTGATCGACGAAGGCCCGCGATATTTGGGAAGCAGCGACGGGTGATACTGAATCGTGCCGAGCTTGGGGATGTGCACGAAAGTGTCGGGCGCGAACTGGAGCACGTAGGCCATGACGCCGAGATCGACGTCGAGGCTTTTCAGCGCGTCGTGCGCATCCTCGCCGCGCAGCGACTTGAACTGGAACACCTTGAGCCCGCGCTCTTCGGCGGCGGCGCGCAGGGGATCCGCTTTCGCGCCCGGTTTCTCCGGCGCGCAGAAAACCGCGGCGACTTCATCGCCGCGCTTCAGAAATGCTTCGAGGACGCCTTTGCCGAAATCCTGCTGACCGATGATTGCTATTTTCATTTGAACCCCGTGAATCGAACACCGGTAAATCGTGAATGGTAAATGGCGAATCGTGCTTGTCGCGACGCGCCGGACTGATGGGCGCGGTCATGCGATTTACGAATGACCCTTTGCCGTTTGCCGCAGTTCAGGCCGCCTTCTTCGGCGGCGCGCTGAATGCTCCGGCGGTCTTCAGTTGAGCGACCTTGTCCTCGCTGTAGCCGAGCACTTCCTTCAGCACTTCGTCCGTGTGCTCGCCGAGCAGCGGCGAGCGCTCGATCTTCGCGGGTGACTCCGAGAGCTTGATCGGCATCCCGACGTTCCACCACTTTCCGCGCTGCGGATGGTCGAGCTCGAGCCACATGTCGCGGCCGCGCACGTGCTCGTCGTTCGCGAGATCCTCGGTCGACATGATCGGACCGCACGGCACGTCGAGCGGGTTGAGGATCTCCATCAGCTCGCGCTTGGTGTACTTCTCCGCGAACTTGTTGATGAGCGTCCACACGAGCTGCTGGTTCTTGCGCCGGTCGCCGATCTTGGCCAGGCGCGGATCAGTCGCGAGGTCAGGCACTCCGACTTCCGCGCCGATGCGCTCGGCGAGCTTGGTCCAGACCGCTTCCTGCACGACGATATAGAGCCAGTCGTTCGCACCGTGGGGCTTGCAGTGAATCGCGTTGCCGAGCTGGCCGCCGCCCGAATCGTTCCCGGCGCGAGGCACTTCGCCCATGCCCTGGTAGGTGGGCACCGAGTACTCCGAGAGCTCGCCGTGCTGCAAGCGCTGGTGGTCGCGGAACTTGACCCGGCACAGGTTCATCACCCCGTCCATCATCGCGACTTCGACGTACTGGCCTTTGCCGGTGCGGTTCGCCTGGTGCAGCGCCCCGAGGAGGCCGATCGCGAGGTGCAGACCGGTGCCCGAATCTCCGATCTGCGCGCCGGTGACGAAAGGCGGGCCGTCGGGAACGCCGGTGGTGCTCATTGCGCCGCCCATCGCCTGCGCGACGTTTTCATACGCCTTGAATTCGGCGTACGGTCCGCTCGAGCCGAAACCCTTGATCGAGCCCATCACGATCTTCGGATTGATCTCGCGGATCTTTTCCCACGTGAAGCCGAAGCGGTCGAGGACGCCGGGACCGAAGTTCTCCATGACGATGTCGCACTTTTTCAGCAGGTCGACGAACACCGTCTTGCCTTCGGCGCTCTTCATGTTGACCGTGATCGAGCGCTTGTTGCAGTTCAACATCGTGAAGTAAAGGCTGTCCGCGCCCGGCACGTCGCGAAGCTGGCCGCGCGTCGCATCGCCCTGCGGCGGCTCGAACTTGATGACGTC
>JAQGMV010000304.1 GCA_028292225.1 Betaproteobacteria bacterium | reverse complement strand
AGCGTCTTCTTCGGCTTGACGCCGTGCCACCCGGGGACGTCGTCCATGCCGGCGAACCATTGTGTCGTCGCACGATAGATGATCGGCGTCTTGTGCCGCCAGCAATGCATGTAGCTGTGGACGTAATCCGCCTTGGCGAAAAGCGCGCCTTTTTCCGCCATCAGCTCGACGATCTTCGGGTTCGCTTTCCAGATGTGCATGCCGCCGAAGAACGGCAGCGATTCGCCGTATTTTCCGTCGCCCATCACCGGCGTGAGGATGTCGTCGTCCTTCATCCCGTAGCGGCGGCACGACTCGAAGTCTTCGACGCCGTACGCCGGCGCGCTGTGCACGATGCCCGTGCCGGTGTCGAGAGTCACGTACTCGCCGAGATACACGGGCGAGCGCCGATCGTAAAAAGGATGCTGGAATTCGATCCGCTCGAGCGCCTGGCCTTTGGCGAGTCCGAGCACGCGAAACTGGCGGATGCCGTAGCGCCTGGTCAGCGCGAGCTCGCGCCCGTCTGAAAATCCTGCGTCCAGCAGCACCGGCTCGAGCGCTCCGCGCGGCTCGGCGGGCTGCATGAGTATCTCGTGCGCGACGATGAGGAGGCGGTCTTCGGTTTCGACCAGCGCGTAGTCGATCTCCGGATGCATGTTGAGCGCCTGGTTCGCAGGCAGCGTCCACGGCGTAGTGGTCCAGATCACCGCGTAACCGCGCTTATCGGGCAGGCCCGCGAGACCGAACGCCGCCGCGATCCGGTCAGGCTGCGCGAACGGAAATCCGACGTCGACCGCGACGTCCTTGCGGTCTTCGTACTCGACTTCCGCTTCGGCGAGCGCCGAGCCGCAGTCGAAACACCAGTTCACCGGCTTAAGGCCGCGATAGACGTAGCCGCGCTCGACGAGCAGGCCCAGCGCGCGGATCTCGTCCGCCTCGTTGCCGTAGGCCATCGTGAGGTATGGGCGGTCCCAGTCGCCGAGCACGCCCAGGCGCTGGAAGTCGCGCTTCTGGCGCTCGACCTGCTCCGCGGCGTAGGCGCGGCACAGTCGCTGCGTTTCCGCCGGCGGAAGGTTCTTGCCGTGCTGCTTTTCGATCTGGACTTCGATCGGCATGCCGTGGCAGTCCCACCCCGGAACGTAAGGCGCATCGAATCCGGAGAGCGATTTGCTCTTGACGATGATGTCCTTGAGGATCTTGTTCACCGCGTGGCCGATGTGTATGTCGCCGTTCGCGTAAGGCGGCCCGTCGTGCAGAACGAAGCGCGGGCGTCCACGGCTCGCCTCGCGGATGCGCTGGTAGAACCTGCGCTGCTGCCAGCTCTCGAGCATCAGCGGCTCGCGCTTCGCGAGATCGCCGCGCATCGGAAAAGGCGTGTCGGGCAGGTTCAGTGTTTTCTTGTAATCGGCCATTCGAGCTCAGTTGATGGGTGATCGGCGCATTCAGGCGGCGCCTCGCGCGCGGTCCATGCGTTCGAAGTACTCGCGTGTATGTCGGACATCGGTCGCGATCTGCCGCGTGAGCGCAGCGAGGTCCGCAAACTTTTCCTCGTCGCGGAATTTGTGCAGGAAATCGACTCGCACGTGACGCCCGTAGATGTCTCCGGAAAAATCGAGCAGGTAGACTTCGAGCACCGGCTGCCCCTGCTGTTTCACCGTCGGACGTACGCCGAGACTTGCCACGCCGCGAAGCGGCGCGTCGGCCGCCCCACTCACTTCGACCGCGAAAATGCCGGTGAGCGGCGGGCGATTGTGCCGGATTCTCACGTTCGCCGTGGGGAAACCGAGTTGTTTCCCGACCCCGTCGCCGTGAACCACCGCGCCGCTGATGCTGTAAGGCCTGCCGAGCAAGCGAGCAGCCTGGGCCAGATCGCCGTGCTCGAGCGCTTTGCGAACCGCCGTGCTCGACACGCGCTCCCCTTCGAGCGTGACGCTGGTCATCGCTTCGACCGTGAACGCGTGCGCGGCAGAACACGCTTTGAGCAGCGCGAAGTCTCCAGCGCGCCGCGCCCCGAAACGGAAATCATCGCCGACGAGGAGGCGCCGCACACCGAGTCCCCGCACGAGGATGCGCTCGACAAAATCCTCAGCCGTGATCTGCGCGAGCCCGTAATCGAAACGCAGCACGTGCGCGCGCTCGACGCCTTCACCTGCGAGCAGCTCAAGCTTTTCGCGCAGCGAGGTGAGGCGCGCGGGCGCTTGGTCAGGCGCGAAAAACTCCCGGGGATGAGGCTCGAAGGTCATCGCGCACGCGGGCAATCCTTCCGCGCGCGCGGTATCGCGAAGCCGCGACAGCATCGCCTGGTGGCCGAGGTGGACCCCGTCGAAATTGCCGATAGTCAGCGCAATAGGGGTTTCGGCAGCGGTGGGAACGCTGCGCAGGATACGCATACAATGCCGCGGAGAAGACGGTAAAATCTTGAATTGTAGCGTCTTTTGACGCTACCGGTCTAGGCGCGGCGAGCCTGGACGGAAGTCGTGAGCGCCTGTTCCTGCAGCTCCGAGTACACCTCGCCGAGGAGAATCACGGCGGGGCCGGCAATGCCAAGCGCGGCGATCTCGGGCAGCTCCTTGAGCACCAGTACAAAACGCTTCTGCTCCGGCAACGATGCGTTTTCCACGACGACGACGGGCGTCGAAGGCGCGACACCGCATTCGAGGAGCGATGCCGTGATAGGCGCCGCTTCGCCGATACCCATGTAAATCACTGCGGTGTCCGCAGACGCCGCGGCACGCGCCCAGTCGTTGCGCTTCTCGCCGGCTCCTACTCGCGGCGTGAGAAACGCCACGCTGCGCGCGAGTCCGCGCCGCGTCAGCGACACGCCGAGATCGGCACTCGCCGCAAGCGCTGCCGTCACTCCGGGAACGACCTCGAATGCGATGCCCGCTTCGCCCAGCGCAGAGATCTCCTCGTGCGCGCGGCCGAAGAGCATCGGGTCTCCGCCTTTGAGCCGGACGACGATTGCGTGCTTCATCGCGGCATCGACCAGACGCTTGTTGATGAAACGCTGGGCAGTCGAATGGCGCCCGCAGCGTTTGCCCACCGCGACATGTTCAGCGTTTGCGGCGAGCGCGATCGTGTCGGGATGGACCAGCGCGTCGTGGAAGACCACGTCTGCGCGGCGAAGCAGCTCGGCAGCGCGTAGCGTCAGGAGGTCGGGCGCACCGGGGCCTGCGCCGACGAGATAGACCTTGCCCGCGTTCATCAGAGCGAGCCGACGCTTTCCCGCCGGCGGAACAGCGGATTCGGCCGATCGACCGAGGTCTGATATGCCTCGCTGAAATCGTTGAACGCGGTGAGCGCGGTCTGCGGGTCTTCGCCCTCGCGCAATGCGAAGGCGTCGAATCCGCAGCGCGCCAGGTAATAAAGCTGGTCGCGCTGGACGTCGCCGACCGCGCGGAGCTCGCCGCGCCAGCCGTAGCGCTCGCGTAAGAGGCGCGCGGTGCTGTAACCGCGGCCGTCCGCGAAATTCGCGAAACGGATTGCGATCAGCGCGAAATGCCCGAGATCGGCTGCGATATCCGCCGGCTCGTCACTGCCCGTGAGGCATACGCCGACGCGACCGGTTCGCGAGGTCAACTGCTCGCGCGAGGCTTTCCACACTGCGAGCGGAACGACGATGTCGCCCGAGTCGGGAATCGCCGGAGCCGCACCGTCCGCGGCAGCTTCAAGCAGCTGCCAGCTGTCCTGCGCGAGCTTTCGATCCTTGATGAGCGCCATAAACGTTTTCCTTGAAAGGCTCCGGCCCGATGCGGCGAACGACGTCGATGAAGCGCTCGGCTTCGCTGTCACGGCGTTCGAGATACACGTTGATCAGCTTTTCGATGACGCCGGGCACTTCGTCCTGCGACACCGACGGCCCCAGCACTTTGCCGAGCGAGGCCTCGTTACCCTGCGCGCCGCCGATCGAGATCTGGTAGAACTCCGCGCCCTGCTTGTCCACGCCGAGTATTCCGATGTGGCCGATGTGGTGATGGCCGCACGAATTCATGCAGCCCGAGATGTTCAGGTCGAGCTCGCCGATGTCGTAGACGTAATCGAGATCATCGAACCGGCGCTGAATCGCTTCGGCCACGGGAATCGACTTCGCATTCGCGAGCGAGCAGAAGTCGCCGCCCGGGCATGCAATGATGTTGGTGATCATCCCGATGTTGGCGGTCGCAAGATCCAGCGCCTGTGCCTGCGTCCAGATCGCGTAGAGATCGGACTGGCGGACATCGGCGAGCAACAGGTTCTGCTCGTGCGTGACCCTCAGCTCGCCGAAGCTGTAGGTGTCGGCGAGGTCCGCCACCGCTTCCATCTGTTCCGAAGTCGCGTCCCCCGGTGGGACGCCGGTCTTCTTCAGTGAGAGGGTCACGGCCGCGTAGCCGGGCACCCGGTGCGGGTGCACGTTGCGCCGCGCCCACGCCGCGAACTTCTTGTCGCGCCCGAGCGCGAGCACGTATGCGCTCGAGAGCGCGTCGAGCGTTTCGTAGGCGGGACGCGTGAAACGCCCGCCGATGCGGTCGACTTCGTGCGACGTGAGCGTTGCAGGACCGCCCTTCGTGTGCGCCCACTCGGCTTCGACTTCCTTGCGGAAACCTTCCGGCGTGCGGTCCTTCACGAGGATCTTGATGCGCGCTTTGTACTTGTTGTCGCGGCGGCCGTAGCGGTTGTAAACACGCAGGACCGCATCGAGGTAGGTCAGCAGGTGCGGCCACGCGACGAATTCGTTGATGACCGCACCGATGATCGGGGTGCGCCCGAGGCCGCCGCCGACGAGCACGCTGAAGCCGATCTCGCCGGCGTCGTTGCGGACCGCCTGCAAGCCGACGTCGTGTACCTGGATCGCGGCGCGGTCTTCGGTCGCGCCCGAAACTGCGATCTTGAACTTGCGCGGCAGGTAGGCGAATTCGGGGTGGAAAGTCGACCACTGCCGAAGGACCTCGCACCACACGAGCGGGTCGACGATCTCGTCCGGCGCGATGCCGGCGAAGTGATCGCTGGTGATGTTGCGGATGCAGTTGCCGCTCGTCTGGATCGCGTGCATCTGGACTTTGGCCAGCTCGGCGAGGATCTCCGGTACGTTCTCGAGCGCGGGCCAGTTGAGCTGAATATTTTGCCGGGTGCTGAAATGGCCGTACCCGCGATCATACGTGCGAGCGATGTGAGCGAGCGCTCGCAACTGGCTCGACGCGAGCAGGCCGTA
>JAQGMV010000302.1 GCA_028292225.1 Betaproteobacteria bacterium | reverse complement strand
CGCGTGCGGCGGCTTTCGTGATCACCGCGTCGGAAAGCGGTGCGTTCTACCTCGACCGCCTGCGTGAGCGCGCGGAAGAGTTCGAGCCGCTCTCGCGCGAGCGGCTCATTGCCGGCGCGATGCTGCCTGCGGCGTGGTACCTGAAGGCGCAGCGCTTCAGGCGGTGGTTCCAGCAGGCGGCCGCGCGGGTGTTCGAGAATTACGACCTGCTGATCGCGCCGGCGACCCCGTGCACCGCTACGCTCGTCGGTGCAGAGACGATGAAGCTCAACAGTGTCACCGTGCCGGTGCGGCCGAGCCTCGGTTTGCTCACCCAGCCGATCTCGTTCATCGGACTGCCGGTCGCGACCGCGCCGCTGAGGACCGAAGACGGACGGCCGATCGGCGTTCAGCTCATCGCTGCGCCGTGGCGGGAAGACCTGTGCCTGCGCGCGGCGCGCGCGCTCGAACATGCAGGGATCGCAAGAGCAGCGATCGTCCCCGAGCTCACCGCGTAAAGACGAGTGCGCCGCGTCGGACGACGCGGCGCACGAGTCACGTTCTTTAATACTGGAGCTGTGCGCCGACCAGAAACTGGTTCGCCTTGCGCGTCGCCACCGGCATCCGGGTGTCCTCGAACTTGGTGTACATCACCGACACCTTGGCGTTGGGTCCCTTGATCACGTAATTGATCCCGAAGTCGAGCGCCTTGTTGTCGGTATTGCTCCGGCTGCGCTCGAACTTCTGGTACCTGACGAAAGGCTGAAGCTGGCCCCAGCCGAGCTGCTGCGGGAGCAGCAGAGCTGCGCTGACGAGATACGCTTTGCCATCGACCTGGCCGCCGATGTTGTCGCCGCCTATGGGACACCCGGGGGACCCGGGTTCGCCCGAGCCGCAATCGACCGAGCCCAGGTTGTATTTGTAGTAGGCGGCTTCGAGGGTCGGCACGCCGAAGCCGAATTTCTTCTCGAAGAGCAGATCGATATTGCCGATCTTCAGGTCCCCCGGCGTCGCCGCGGTGCCGACCCCGTCAGCCTGTCGGAATCCGGCGATGCCGATCGACAGGATGTCCTTGCTGCCGCCGTAGGTGCCGCCCAGGTAATACGCGGGTGCGGGCTCGGGATCGAGGATGTTGACGTGCAGGCGAGCCGCATACAGCAGCTTGTCCGATGCGCCGGATAGCGCCGCGACCTTGTTGTGCCCTTCGTACGCGCCCAGGGAGTAGACGAGCTTTCCGCCGAAAGGCTTGCCCCAGACCATCGCGCCGTTGTCGCGGCCGACCCCGAGGCTCGGGTAGTTGGAGACCACGCCGGGATACGTATAGGGCAGGGCGTAGAAAGGACCGGCCAGGTTCGCGCGATCGCTCGGCGGCAACATGCGTCCGATCCAGAAATTGAACTCGGGCATGAACTCGAACTGCGCGATCGCGTCCATGACGCGCACGCCGTCGCCGCCGGCGGACGCGGGGCCTCCGGTGCGCTCGGTATTGAACGTGCCCTTGATGACGTTGCCGTAATGTCCGCCGAGATACAGGCGCACGTTGTCGAGATTGAAGTCGTGCGAGTCGTCGATGCCGTTGGGGGCGGCGCGCTGGCGGGTCGAATAACTGGTGCGCACGCCGAATCCCGCGGTGACGCCGGCGTTGTCTCCGAGCTTGAATTCCGCCGCGGCGTTGGCGTGCGACATGCTTCCGACACTCAGCGCAGCAAGAACGGCGACGGTGACTTTCTTCAATCGATGACGCGATGAGTTGCAGCTTGAATTGACGATGGACGTAACAGGACACGGCATGTTGAGGGCTCCCTTTTACTCATAGTCGTTATGGAAACTCAGCTCGCGTGCGACAGGCAGCGCACCATCATGGTCTGAGCAGGTTCTATGCCATTGGGAAACAATCGTGGTCGCGTCGTGTGATATCGCATGTCGTCGGCGATAGTGTTTGTGTATGGAAAAGGAGGGGCGATCAGTACGAAAATAATAGTTTCTGCGATGCCTCCGAAGCGCCGCGCCTCTGCCGCTGCGTGAACGCGGCGAGCGTTGTGCACCGCACCGTAACGGCGCGGAGCGACCGCGCGCTGCACTACGATGGGCCGGGGCATGCAGCCGCGCGCGATGCCGGCAACGCTCCGCGCGCAGAGGCCTTCCCTCTGCGGCGGTCGCCCTCTCGACCATTGCGCGCGCTGCAGCTCAGCGCCGCACAGATGGCATGGATCGTGCGACATGCACCGCCGAGTGCCGGCTACACGGCGCCAGCGGCATATCGACAACCAACCTCACGGGAGTCTCTCCAGATGTCCACTCGCAGATCGTTCGTGAAAGGCCTGACCGCGCTTGCGGCCGCCGTCGCTGCAAGCATCCCGCTCCTCGCGTCCATCCCCGCAGCTCACGCGCAGCAGAAGACCGTGAAGGTCGGCGTTCTCCACTCGCTTTCGGGCACGATGGCGATCTCGGAGACGGTACTCAAAGACGTCGCGCTGATGGCGATCGAAGAGATCAACGCCAAGGGCGGCGTGATGGGCGCGAAGATCGAGCCGGTCGTCGTCGATCCGGCTTCGAACTGGCCGCTCTTCGCCGAGAAGGCGCGCCAGCTCCTGACGCAGGACAAGGTGGCGGTCACGTTCGGCTGCTGGACTTCGGTGTCGCGCAAATCGGTGCTTCCGGTCTTCGAGGAGCTCAACGGGCTCCTGTTCTACCCGGTGCAGTACGAAGGCGAGGAGATCTCGAAGAACGTGTTCTATACCGGCGCCGCTCCGAACCAGCAGGCGATCCCGGCGGTCGAGTACCTGATGAGCAAGGAAGGCGGCGGGGCCAAGCGCTGGATCCTGCTCGGGACCGACTACGTCTACCCGCGCACGACGAACAAGATCCTGCGCGCGTTCCTGAAATCCAAAGGCGTCGCGGACAAGGACATCGACGAGAAGTACACGCCTTTCGGCCACAGCGACTACCAGACCATCGTCGCGGACATCAAGAAGTTCTCGACCGGCGGAAAGACAGCGGTCATCTCGACGATCAACGGCGACTCCAACGTTCCCTTCTACAAGGAGCTCGGCAACCAGGGGCTGAAGGCGACCGACGTCCCGGTCGTCGCGTTCTCGGTCGGTGAGGAAGAGCTGCGCGGTGTGGACACCAAGCCGCTCGTCGGCCACCTCGCGGCGTGGAACTACTTCATGTCGCTCAAGAACCCCGAGAACGAGGCTTTCAAGAAGAAGTGGGCCGCTTACGCGAAAGCGAAGAAGCTTCCCGCAGCCGACAAGCCGCTCACCAACGATCCGATGGAAGCGACTTACATCGGCATCTACATGTGGAAGCAGGCCGTCGAGAAAGCGAAGAGCTTCGACCCCGAGAAGGTCGCTGCGGCGATGGGCGGCCAGACGTTCAAGGCGCCGTCGGGTTTCACCGCCACGATGGATGCGAAGAACCACCATCTGCACAAGCCGGTGTTCATCGGCGAAGTGAAAAGCGACGGTCAGTTCAACGTGGTCTGGAAGACCAAGGGCCCGGTCAAGGCGCAGCCGTGGAGCCCGTTCATCGCAGGCAACGACAAGAAGAAGGACGAGCCGGCGCTGATGGCCGAGAAGAAGTAAGGCTGTGAGCAGCGGCGGGCGCGGCGCAACGACGCGCTGCGCCGTCCGGCCGATGTGGGCCTAACGCACCATGCGAAAAATTCTTTTTCTGGTGTTCGTCATCGCCGGGGCGCTCTCGCGCCCTGCCGCCGCGCTCGACGCCGTGGCCGTGCAGAAGCTCGCATTCGGCGAGAGCGACGAGAAGATCGAAGCGATCGGCGCGCTCGTCGCCGAAGGCGATCCTCGCGCGCGCGTCATCCTCGAAGCGCTCGCCGCAGGTGAGCTTCAGGGCGCCGACAAGCGCGTGCTCATCGTCAGGAACAATGAGGCGACCGACGCCGTCTCGGGCCGGAAAGTTTCTCCGATACCGGAAGGTGCAGAGGACGTCACCTCCAACAACCGTCTGCGAGGCGCGGTGCAGGCGGCGCTTGCCGCGTTCGGCCTCGCATCACCCGAGCGCGATGCTCGCTTTGCCGCGGCGAAGGAGCTCGCGGGCGGCGCTGACGAAGCGGTGCTGCCGCTCGTCCTCAAGGCGCAGGCGAAGGAAACCGACCCGGAGATAAAGCCGCTGCTCGCGCAGATCGCCGCCACGATGCAGTTGAAAACGGGAACCCGCGAAGACCGCCTGGCTGCGGTGCGGACGCTCGCCGCATCGAGCGCCGGCAACACCCGGACCATCCTCGCGGCGCTCCTCGAGTCCGAGAAAGACCCGGAAGTGCGCCAGAGCCTCGAGACGAGCCTGAACGAAATCAACGGGCGCCTGGCGTGGCACCAGCGCGCGGGTCTCGCATTCGCCGGGCTCTCGCTCGGGTCGCTGCTGCTGCTGGCGGCGCTCGGGCTCGCGATCACCTATGGCCTGATGGGCGTCATCAACATGGCGCACGGCGAGCTCATCATGATCGGCGCCTACACGACCTACCTCGTGCAGAACGCGTTCAAGGCGTGGCTGCCGGGTGTTTTCGACTGGTACCTGCTCGCCGCCATCCCCGCGTCGTTCTGCATGGCAGGCCTGGTGGGGATCGTCCTCGAGCGCGCGGTGATCCGCTGGCTCTACGGCCGCCCGCTCGAGACCCTGCTCGCGACGTGGGGCATCAGCCTCATGCTGATACAGGGGGTGCGCAGCCTCTTCGGTGCGCAGAACGTCCAGGTGATCAATCCCGCGTTCATGTCCGGCGGCATCGAAGTGTTCGCGGACGTCGTGCTCCCGTGGAACCGCATCGTCATCATCTTCTTTGCGTTTGCGGTGCTCGGCGGGATGTGGCTCATGCTCGCGCGCACGCGCCTCGGCCTCTTCGTTCGCGGCGTGACCCAGAACCGCGCGATGGCCGCCTGCGTCGGCGTGCGAACCGCGCGGGTGGACATGTGGGCGTTCGGCCTCGGCTCAGGCATCGCGGGGCTCGCCGGATGCGCGGTGTCGCAGATCGGCAACGTCGGTCCTGACCTGGGGCAGGCGTATATCGTCGACTCGTTCATGGTCGT